>JBGQLS010000001.1:0-55492 GCA_041500205.1 Anaeromyxobacteraceae bacterium
GCGGCACACCTTCTACGCGGCGGCACCGCAACGTCGCGGCGTAAGCCGGTGGTGCAGCGAGATCATGGCGCGGGACCCGCGCGGCGCGGCGATTGGCACGGGGGTGGGGCGCCAGGGCCGGCGCGCGGCTGCGTCCGTGCAGCGGCGGATGCGCGTCAGCACTCTCTGCTCCCACGACATGATGAGCCGTGGAGGGCGTTGGACATCAGGTCGGTGGCGCCTGGTCGCGCAGGCAGACCCCAGAGAACGCGACGGTCACCCTGTCAGCGCCGCCGGCCAGGCCGGGCTCGCGGCCGACTAGGTCCGGCATCTGCTTCACGCGCCACAGCCATCGACTTGAGTTCAATCAAGTCTTGCTAGTCGGTCATTCGTCCCGTGACCGATTCCCGCGTCCGACTGTCCATCCTGTGCGCTGGCAGCCATCACGACTTGGTCTGTTCCCGCCTTCTGCTCACGAGGACGCCCTCCGTCTCGTGGGCGGGAGGCGGGGTGGTCTGAGCCACTCCGGGAGGCCGCCGCGGCGCGCTGCCTCTGCGCGCCGTGGCGTGTCCTCCGAAACCCGGGCGCCCGTCTCGAAAGAATCGACGTGGTCGTCCCTCGATCACGGCACTCGCGCGGCGGGCGGCCGGCTCTCAGGTTGGCGCTATGCGCTTGGGAACAGGTGAGATCCTCATCATCTTGGTGATTGCGCTGCTCGTCTTCGGGCCCAACAAGATCCCCCAGCTCGGCGACGCCCTCGGCCGCGGCATCCGCAACTTCAAGAAGGCCACCAACGAGGTCGATGCCCCGGCAGAGCCTACGACTCAGGTTTCGGCTGCGCTGCCCGCCGCAAAACCAGCGATGCCATTCCACCAGAACCAAGCCGAGAGGAGCAAAGAAACCGAGGTGGTGCGCGCGTAAGGGCCTTTTGGGCTCGTGCCTTCAGGCATGCTCTCCGTGCGGCCAGGATCTATGCCATCAGTGATCCATTTTGTTGACGCGGCTCGAATCGGCGCTGAACTACGGTCTGCCTGCGGCGAATGGAGCGATCACGTCACTTGGACGACCCTCCGGTCCGCCGTGACATGCCTCGCGTGCGCGCGGCTGGAGCCTCAAGCGCAGGACGCGGCAACCCCACGACCACCGCGGCGGCGCCTGGGCCTCACGAGCGCGGAGATCCTACTAGCGGCCATCCTTTCCAGTGCCAATGATCGGGGCGACGGGGGCAACACTTCTGAGGGAGACTGAGTCAGAGATGGCAAGAACGGCAAAGGGTAAGGTTCTCAAGTTCACGGTCCCCGAGGTCTACCGGAACATCGTGAAGAAGAACGAGCGCCAGACAAAGGGTCTCTATGATGTGCTCATCTGCACCCACTCGGTACCGGCCGCGACGGATAACACCTATCGGAAGGCAAGGGCGTGCCCGGAGTGCCGCCTGAAGGTGCAGGAGTACGCGGACCAGCTACAGTCCGCGTGACGCATCGAAGACCAACGGACCATCCCCAGAGAACTGGAAGCGCTACAGCTTCCCCGCTTGCGATGCTGCGCAGCCGCACTACCCGCAGCACGCGCCTCGGCGTTGTGGCACCTCCTGCATTCGCCGCCATTGGTCGAGACATCCGTGAGCCGCTTCTCCAAAGAGGCTGCTTCTTCGGCCGGCGAGCTGTTGCGCAAGTGACTCCCCCTTTGGGCGAGCGACATGCCCGCGCAGCCGGCTCAGGGAAAGCACCGCGGGGCGCGTAAAGGCTCTCGCCCCGTTCGTAGCCTCGGTGTCACGCTCAGCGCACGCTGCGGCTTTCAGGCGCCCCTATCGCCGCCGTGCGTCGTCGGGTCCGCGCTGTCGCGACCGTATTGGAGCCCGCTGGCAGGTGGACCCCATCTCAAGGAGTCGATGAGGCGGTAGAAGCGCCAAAACACTCCCACCACTCCCCCGACTCCCAGTATCTCTGCCCGAAGCCCCCCGTAAGCGCCCGCGGGTGCGCCCGCACCTGGTAGTCGCCCTCCAGGTTCCGCCCGGAGAGCACGGAGCGCTTCCGTCAGCGGCCGTGCCGGGCGGCGAATGCCCGCTCCCTGGCGTGGTCTGCTTCGCGGCGAGTCTTCGCCGCGCCCGGCCGACGGGAGCCCGTCGAGCCGAGGCCGAGCGGCTCTACTGGCAGCCTCCACCGGGTCGCCAATCACCCGGCGTCCTCGTTACTGCAAGTGAGTCACGGTACACGACCTACCGCACGCTGCGTGTTACGGTCGAGCTATGACCCTCGAACAGTTCGTTACTCAGAACATTCGCGTGCTGCGGTTGCAGCAGAAGTTCTCCCAGGAGTCGCTCGCGCAGAAGACGGGCCTTTCCGTGAGTTACATCTCGATGCTTGAACGCGGCCAGCGCACGCCTCCCCTGGACACGCTGGAAGCTCTCGCGAAGGGGTTGGGCGTCTCACCCCTCGCCCTCCTTCAGGAGCTTCCGCGCCAGAAGGCGTCGACGCCCCGGCGCTGACCCGGACTGCGGTTACATGGAGCCGGCTGGTGGGCAGTCAGCCGTGAGGGCTGCCCAACGGCGGGTGGTCTGCCTGTTCCGCATCGGCGATGGCGTCTCGCAGGTTCTTGGCCGCTCGCAGAAGGCGAGCCCAGGTCGTCGATGTCTGCTCGCGCCGGACCTCTTCCAGTGCCTGCTGGTAAGTCCACTGGGCGATCTCTATGCGCGTCGACAAGTCCATCGCCGGCCCTGCCCTCGTGGCACTCCAATAGTTGTGCGCCCGGCCTCTCGACGGAACTGCCGAGGCCCCGGACGGCTCTCCTCTGACCCACCATGGTGGTTCCAGGCTCAACCCCCGGGCAGGACCCGGCCAGCGGCTCGCTGCTCACCCGCGCAACCTCTTTCCGCGCCGATCTAGGCGTGGCCTCGAACAGGGGCGGGACGAGCGGGGACCCTGCGGCGCAGTACCGCGCGCACTTTCGCGGCCTTGCCTGCGGCAAGCCCGCCACGCTCGGCCAGGACTACGAGGCGGCGCGAGAGTAGCCAGCGCGCCGAGCTGCCCCGCCACAACCTCCGCATCGCGGCGCGAGGCCGGCCCGGTAAGCGCGCCAGGGAGCCCCTTCATCGCCAGGTTCTCGACAGCCCCGCGAAGGAGCGGCACCAGCGCGCCCATGGCCCTCTCCGGCGGCGCTCCAGAGGCGGGAGGCTTCCCCTTCTCGAAGGCGGCGTTCGCGCCGAACTTGGCGACGATCCTCTTCTCGGTATCCAGGCCGCCGGTCAGCTCGATGACGAACGTCGGGACGCGCCGTGCGCGCCTGTCAGCCACCCACTTCGTCAGCTCTTCGCGTGGCGGCCGGCGAAGCGCGGCGCGAGCGACGCGCCCGCGACCGCGCCCGTTTGTCGTCACGGCGAGTTGCCTCTCCAGCTCCGCGGCGGCAAGCTCGGCAATCGCAGCGGCGATCGGGCGAGAAGCTCGCGCGACGACCTCATCGTCGGGGCGAGCCGGCAACCAGTTCCGAGGGCTCCAGGTGGGGCCAGTTCGGCATCGGCAACCAGTTCCCGTCACCTGGGTTCTCTGGGTACTCGCCTTGCCCAACGCCCTTTCGCGGGCGTCTCTTGATGGACCATCCGGTCGTGGATTGAGAATCTCCTTCCCTCCACACGAGGCCGCCATGCTCCTACTGCTGGTTGTGCTTGCCGCGGGGCCCGCCCCCGTATCCATCCCCCTGCCCGGCGGGCCGCCGGTCTCGATGGACTACCTCGCCTACGACGCAACGAGCGACCGCGTCTGGGTTCCCGCTGGCAACACCGGCAAGGTGGACGTGATCGACGCAAAGACCGGAAAGGTCACCGCCTTGGAGGGCTTCGGCACCGCTAGGGTGAAGGGTCGCGACGGCAAAGAGCGCGAGGTCGGCCCCAGCGCCGCCAGCGTCGGCGACGGATTCGTCTACATCGGCAACCGTGCTGGCGCACAGGTCTGCGCGGTTGACGCGCGCTCGCTCGAAAAGAAGGGCTGCGTCGGACTGCCTTCAACGCCGGACGGGGTCGCGTGGGTTGCGACGACCCGAGAGGTCTGGGTGACGACGCCGCGAGATGGCTCCATCACCATTCTCGACGCGAAGGACGGCGCAGTGCCGAAACTGGCAGGCAGAATCGTCGTCGCGCACCCGGAGGGCTACGCCGTAGACCCCGGGCGCGGGCTCTTCTACACGAACATGGAGGAGGACGACCGAACGCTGGCGCTCGACGTTCGTCGGCGAGTGGTGGTCGCCACCTGGAACCCGGGGTGCGGTAAGGACGGGCCGCGCGGGCTCGCGCTCGACAGCCGGCGGCGCCACCTCTTCGTGGCCTGCCCGACCTCGATCAAGGTGCTGGACGTAGGCGGAGACGGCGCGGTGCTCGGCGAGCTACAGATCGGAGCGGGCGCCGACAACATCGACTACCTGGAATCGCAGCACCTGCTCTACGCCGCGGCGGGCAGAGCCGGCACGATAACAGTGGCGGAAGAAAGCGAGTCCGGCGCGCTCACCAAGCTCTGGAGCGCCCCGGCAGCCGAAGGCGGGCGCGTGGTGGTTGTGGACGCCCGTGGCGCAGCCTACGTGGCCGACTCCAAGGGCGGGCGAATCGTCGTCTTCAAGTAGGTCGGGTTCAGTCCGTCTATCGCCCCCCACGCCCGCAGGCTCAGCACAACGCTGCTTGCGCGGCCACGCGCCCATGTTCGATATAGCTACGGCGAAGAGAGCGTCCTTGGTGAGAGTGGTGGCAGTGGTGGGAGTTATCGCTGCCCCCTACCGCGCGCATCCGATCCAGGGGACCTCCCCATCAAAGGAGACGTGAGGCAGTAGAAGCGCCGACACTCTCACCACTCCCCCGACTCCCACTACTCCGGGAGACACCGCGCCAGAAGGCTTCGATGTCCCAGGAGCTGACGGCGCTACGGCAGTGCCCTCACTTGTGGTGCGCCGGGACCTCCCCGTCGCGAACATCGCGAATGGCGGGAAGCGGCGCCGCCGCGCGCCTGCGGCCCTTGAAGGCCCTCCCCATCGTGTCGATTCGGCGCGCCAACCCTCCCAACTCATGCGATAGGTTCCCGATCTGCGTGCGAGTCGCGACTCCAAAGAAAGCGGCCGCCCTCCTCTGGAGATCCGCTGGCAGCCGGCGCAGCTCCATGGCGCGCCTCATGCCCTCCACGCGAAGCGTCGTGATGCTCCAATCCTGCTTCGCGAGATCCTGTACGAGCGCGGATAGCTCCTTCAGGCTGTCATGACCCTTCTGCATCAGGTCCTTGATGAGCTGCTGAGCTTCCTTCTCGGCCATCGAGGCACCTCTCTCGGATGAGGCCGGCCGAGGCATGCCCATTCTGGCGATCTCGTCTCGGCGCCGATAACACCACGGGCAGGTCACGATCTCCCAACTTGCCGACCAATCGGTGCCTCTCCGCCACGACCCGCACTGCGGGTCGATCGAACCGGGCCGCATCAGCCCGAAGTGTATGACGCGCATGACTGCACCTCCCATCGCGCGCTTGCCATCAGGCGAGCACGCCTCAACGCGGTGACGTGCATCCTGTCGCCGCGATCCTCCACGTCGACCCACCAGCGACCTCTGGCCGCGCTCGTTCGTTTGGCAATCACACGCGCGTCAGCCTACCCGACGGCTCCGACAGGCGACCTCCGCCGATCGTCCGTGTCGCTGCGCTCGCCGCGCCGCAAGAACTTGCCGCCCCCCTGGGGAGACCATCACCCACCGCGGCGCGCTCCCCCGAGGCCCCCTGACCCGATCCGCTGAGAGAGGCGCCGTGGCGCGCCTGCACATGGGCGCCCAGAGATCCGCGGCGATCGACAGGCAGGGCTTCGGGAACGCGCGTGAACGTCAGCGCCACGAGGCAGGAGAACGTGCGATGAAGCGCAGGGAGTTCCTCCAGGCAGCAGCGCTCGGCCTTGTTGCTGCCGCGGGTGCGACATCGGCCGCCGAGCCCGCGGACGGCGGTCACGCGAGAGGGAAGAAACCCGCGCCCGGAGCGAGCCCGCTCTGCCTCCGGCCCGTGGCAGCCCGCCTGGCCGCTGGCACCTGGGCTGGATCGGACCTCGCTCTCGCCTGTTCACCATGGTACGTTATGTAGCCTTATAGGGCTTTGAGGGTACAGTTGGGACCATGCCGTCGACCTCGAAAACCGAGACACTTCTCCGTCTCGCGCAAGCGGGCCCGCTACGCGCACGTGACCTCGCTGCCGTCGGCATCCCTCGTACGTATCTCCGCCGCCTCTCGGACAGGGGCCTACTCGCGCGCCTCGATCGGGGTCTCTACGGTCTCCCTGATGCGCCGGCGACCGAGCTTCACACGATCGCCCAGGTCGCGAAGCGCGTCCCGCACGCGACGATCGCGCTCCTTAGCGCCCTCCAGGTCCACGGTCTCACGACCGAGGCGCCGCACGCCGTCTGGATCCTCATCGACCGGGGCGCGCGGACGCCTAGGCTCGGTCACCCGAAGGTGGAGGTCGTGCACGCGAGCGGCGCCGCGCGCGAGCACGGCGTCGAGCAGCACATGATCGAAGGGGTCGAAGTGCACATCACTTCTCCGGCCAAGACCGTCGCCGACTGCTTCCGGTACCGGCGGCACGTCGGGCTCGACGTCGCGATCGCTGCGCTGAGGGAGTACCTGCGCCGGCCGGAGGGCACACGTACCCGGAAGACCGGCAGACGTCCCGGCTCCCCCATAGACGTGCTCGTTGACGCTGCGAACGCAGACCGGGTCTACTCCGTGCTCCGTCCGTACCTGGAGGCGCTCGCGTGAAGCTGGAGGGGCCGAACGTCGGTGCGCGCGCCCGCGTGCGCCTGCGCGGATGGCGAAGGAGCGCGGCGAGGATTTCCAGCTCATCCTGCTGCGCTACGCGCACGAGCGGCTCCTCTGCCGCCTGGCTGCGTCGCGCCACGCGCGCGCGTTCGTGCTGAAGGGAGTCGCGCTCTTCACCGTGTGGACGGGGCACCCGCACCGCGCCACTCGCGACCTCGACTTCCTCGGGTTCGGCGAAGCCAGTGAGGAACGCCTTCGCGCCGTGTTTGCGGGGGTCGCGCAGGTTGCCGTTCCCGACGACGGCGTCTCCTTCGACGCAGACCACATCGACGTCTCGCCCATTCGCGATGGCCAGGAGTACGGGGGTGTTCGCGTTCACCTCACGGCGCGTATTGCGACCGCCGCGATCCGCCTCCAGGTCGACGTCGGGTTCGGCGACGCGATCACGCCCGGTGCGATAGAGGTCGAGTTCCCGCTCCTTCGACACCACGTTTCCCAGTTCCACCGTCCCGATCCGCGTCACGGTCGTGTCTGGCATCTTCACGCTCCCTTCGCGGCCTCTGGCCTGGCCTTCTCACCATCCGCTCCCGCCTGCGCCTTCGACTCGGCCGCGCCCCCGCGGCAGGCGACCAGCGCGAGCAGCATGGCGCACACGATCACGAGCGCCCAGGCGTGCCGTGCCCATCCTTCGCGTCGCGCCGCCATCGACTCGACGTTCACCATGAAGAGCCTCCGCTCTGTTTCCATCTCGCGCGCGGGCATGGTCAGTCGCGGACCTCGACGTCGGCGCCCAACGGCAACTCCGCGAAGGCGAGCCTTCCCGCGCCGGGCAGCGTCTGCTCGAGCACGATCTTCCCCGAGCCGTCCGTCGCGCGGCAACTCCATCGTCGGAGAGCGAGTCGAGATCCTGTACAAACCGGACGATCCGCAGAGCGCGCGGCTGAACGGCTTCTTCTCCCTCTGGTTCGGGCCCGCGGTCTTCGGCGGTATTGGCGCCCTCTTCACGTCGATCGGCGGCGCCTTCACCTTCGTTGTGGTCCGAAGGCGCAGGAAATGACGAAGGCGCGAGCACAACACTACTCGGGGTCCCAGCGGCAGCGATGCCGAAACCTGCGGTAGCGAGATCACGAGCCTGCAATTCCAGGGGTTGGCAAGGTCGGCCTTTTCACTTCTGGCGACGCCAGCTCTCGCGTCGCCCACAGATGCAACGCCGTGAAATCACGGGAGGCCAGTGCCCGGCCGGGTAACCTTACCGTAGGTTCTGGGTGGTGCGCTCGATGCGGCAGACCCCTGGGTCTCGACGCCGGCCGACCCGCTGCACCCGCGGGCAGTCCTGGTGATCGACCTGACCGAAGCCGCGATCGTGCGGCGGATCTTCGAGGCCTTTGACCGCGGCGCGAGCCCGCGCGAGATCGCGGAGGGCCTCAACAGCGATGGCGAGCAGGCCCCCTACGACGGGCGTGGCTACCAGAAGCTCGCGGGCCGGGGCTGGCCCCACACCACCGTCCGCTCGGTGCTCCGGAACGAGCGGTACATCGGGCGTGTCACCTGGAACCGGCGTCAGTGGAATCGAAGTGGCGACCGCAAGCGCCGACTCTCCCGCCTCCGTCCAGCAGATGACTGGGTCACGGCTGAGCGATCCGAGCTCGTCATCATCGGGCCCGAGCTATGGACTCGCGTCCAGGCGCGGCTCGCCGAGCGATCGCGCATGACCGGCGTCCCGAAGCGACGCAAGGGGTACTTCACGAGCGCGCTGTCCGGACTACTCCGGTGCGGTACCTGCGGCAGCCGCATGAGCCTCTACGGAGCGGTGCAGAAAGCGGGCAAGACGTACCGCAACTTCGCGTGCTCGGCGAACCGGGAGAAGGGCTCCGAGATCTGCCCCAACTCCCAGCAGATCTCCGAGAAGAAGGCGCTCGGCGCCCTCGTGGCCACGGTTCGCGGGAGCCTGGCATCCTCTCCATGGTTCCGGGTTATGCGACGGACACCGGCAGCAGCTACGCCGAGGGGTGCCGCTGACCCCACTTCGCCCTCCCCGACGCAAGCCCAAGGCGACCGCTGCCTGATAGCGGCGCCTCCAGCGGGAGCGCCCGGGCAAGGACCGCGAACCGCTCCAGGCGAGCATCCGTAGCCGGAGCAATGCCGCTACTCGGGAAGGTCGCTGTCCTCCATCTTGCTTCTGAACTTGCCATAGAGCGCGCGGTCGATGGGAAGACCGATGATAAGCACCAGCAGAGTCGCTACTGCCGCCTGCGCCGCGAGCTTCCACGCGCCAAGACCGCAGACCACACCGAGCGCCGCGGTCATCCAGATGGAAGCCGCCGTAGTGAGGTGGAGGGCGCGCTTCCCGTCGGCGTGCATGATGACGCCAGCGCCCAGAAACCCAATGCCGCCAACGATGCCTTGAATAACGCGGCTCGTGGAGCCTGTTTCTCCGAGTTCCGACCCCGTCAGCGTGAACAGAGCCGCACCGAGCGCCACAAGCGCATGCATGCGGACACCCGTCGGCTTGCCATACATGTCCCTGTTCAGGCCGACCATGGCCCCAGCGACCAGCGCTCCCAAGAGGCGGACGGCAGATGCACCGAGCGTATCCATGAATTGCTTATCGCACCGCTGTCGTGCCGGGGTCCACGTCGCGCTGAAGCCATCTGTGCTGGAGGCAAGAGTGCTCCTTCCACAGCGTGGCATTCGGGCAACCGCCCGACGGGCGCTCATCCACTCCGGGTCGAGCGCCCCGGATGGCGACAGGTCTCAGGCGCCCGCTGGCGATGGCGCGCGACATGCAGGTCCATAGGTGCCGTGCATCGCCGTGTTCGCCAGCGACCCGATGGTCTCCTCGAAATCCGCAGCGCTTCGTGGCGACACACCCTCACGACCCGCAACACGGGCATCATCGCAGGGCTGCTCGTTGCCTGCGTAGTGTGCATGTCGATGCTTGTTGCATGCGCGGTGTACATGGCGCTCAGGGTCGAAAGGCTCCTCACGTCGTCGCTGCTCATCGGCGTCATCACCGTGGTCGTCGTGGCGGCCGTCCGGGTGGCCGGGCTCACCCGCTGTCGCCCCATGGTGCCTCCAGCCAACACGAACCAGGCCAACATCGCCTTGAATCGGACGCGGCCCAGGGCGACGCCCCTGTGCCACATCTGCACAACGCCCCCGTAGCTACAGCACGAGAATGCTCCGTCATCAGGCAAAGCGAGGCGCTGCGGACGACGTGCAGGGACCAGCCCAGCACCTAACCGGCGAATGCGTCTTTGAAGCACACCCGACTTGTCGGCCGGAGTCATCCGCCCATGGCGAACACCGGTGTGGGCACCTGAGAACGAGTACGCCAGGTCCGCTCTCGGCCGTCAGAGCGGGCCAGAAAGCGCCCGAGGAACTTCACACTTCTTCACGAGGTGTCGTCCGTAACCTTCCTGGCAGTCGTGGGTTCAAGGCAGCGTGGCGACAGCGCTCCTTACAGCCGGCGGGTCTCTCTGTCGTGGCCGGCCGGTAGGTGAGCGGCGCTTAGAGGAGGCCGACGTGAAGGAACTCGTCGAGGACATCACGTCGGTACTCTTCATCATTGCCGCCGGGGGCCTGGGCTTGTGGTTCATCACGGTGGCAGTGCGCTGATGCTAGCGAGGTCCAGGAGCGCAAATCTTCTTCACCCAATCGAGTGGTGGAGCCCGCTCTCGCCCTCCACCAACGATGCTCCAGAAGTGCGCCGCCGCGCTCGGTCAGGCCCGGTGATGAGGAGCACCGTAAAGACCGCGAACCCGGGAACGCCAGGGAAGCTCGGGAAGGCAGCCTCTCCGACGACGGGAGCCGGCCGAGCGTCTTCGCCATAACTGGACACCCGGTTCGTCTCTCACCAGCCCCGTGTATGGGGCACACGGTGTCCCTGTGCGGTACCCCAGTAGGGAGCCAGGCCGAAGTCCCTCGCTGAGAGCGTGGCCTGTTCACAGTGCTCGGCCCGAGAGCGACCTCCGCACCATGTGGGCGCCAGCCGTGGCGAGCGAGCGTGCCACGAGCCAGCGCACCTGGAGGTGCCGTGCCCGCATGTTATCGGCGTCTGCCTTCTCGCTTCGGAGACGCGGGCGCGGAACCACACCAGCCATGTCGCCTCCCAGACACTCATCGTCTCGTTGCGGGTCGGCATCCACATCGCCAAGACGAGGGCACCCAGCGGCTTATCGGTGCAGCCAGGCTGCTCATGCAGCTGCTCAACCCCTGGACAGACCAGCTAGGGCCGGAACCGTGGACCGACGCTGTCAAGGCTGACTGCACAGCCCTGCGGATGCACGCTGAGCATTCGGCACGCCCCTGGCGAGACGAGCCTTTGGGACTGGCCGGCCACCATCATGAAACAGAACCGCGAGCGGATGGGGTCCGCGGCCCTACGACAGGAGCACCGCTGATGACCGCACGACTCGTTTCCGTCTCGGTCGCCCTCGCCACTTGGGCCATCGCGGCCGGGACCAACCCCTCCGCCCAGGCGGTGCTGAGGAACGCCCAGGGCAAGGAGGTCGGCACGGCCACTTTCATTCCGACCAAAGGCGGCGTGAAGATTTCCGTGCAGGTGGCCGACCTTTCGCCGGGGAAGCACGGCATCCATATCCACGCCGCAGGCAGTTGCGAGCCGCCCGAGTTCAAGTCGGCTGGCGGGCACTTCAACCCCTTCGGCAAGCAGCATGGTCTGCAAAACCCCAAGGGCGCCCATGCCGGCGACATGCCGAACCTCACGGTGCGAGAGGACGGCAGCGCCAAGGCCACGCTCATCGTCAAGAGCGCAACTCTGGGCGAGGGCAAGGGGTCGCTGTTCGGACCTGAAGGCACCGCCCTCGTCATCCACGCCGACCCGGACAACGAGAAGACCGACCCCGCCGGCAACGCAGGCGCGCGCATCGCCTGCGGCGTCATCGAGAAGAGGTGACGCTACCCAGATGACCTTCCGGCCGGTGAAGCCCCGGTCCGTGAGGAGTCCGCCCGGTCGAGCCACTCAGCGTCGACGGCGCCATCTGCTTCTCGAACGCGACCCCGGCCCACTTCGGCGTCTACTCTGCCTGTCCGGACGGCGGGCCCTCCTCGTGAAAGGTCCCGTGGAGCCGTGCCCGCGCGTAGTATCGGTCCGGCGTCGAATGCCTCATCCGATGCCTGACACAACCCAGCCCTCCACCAACTGCTCCGGACAAGCTGGTCGTCGCCATCTCGTCTCGTGCTCTCTTCGACATCGAGGAAGAGAACCGCATCTTCGAGGCTGGACCCGACGACTCAGCATATATGGGCCTCCAGTTGGAACGACTGGACGAGCCCGCCCGTCGCGGGGTGGCGTTCCACCTCGTCCAAAAGCTCCTCACCTTCAACCAGGGCACTGCACCCCGGGTCGAGGTCGTCATCCTGTCGAGAAACGACCCAGTCAGCGGACTCCGCGTGTTCCGTAGTGCAGCGGCCGCAAACATCCGAGTCGAGCGCGGGGTCTTCACGCGAGGGCGGGGCCGTCGCAGCGAGCTTCCGGAGCTGCGCCAGGAACGCACGAGCCTCTGCGTCTTGGCACGTCGGGCGCCCGCCCGCGCCGTAGGTCTTGACGTCGTCGAGACGCTTCGCGAGCAGAAGCTTGCGGAGAGTGGCGTGACTCACGCGCCGCGCGCCGCCGGGACGCGCGCCTCGGTCCGTTCGTTGAGAGCGTCCATCGAGCCCGGCTCGACCTCTAGCTTGTCTCGCAGCAGGTCAGTGACGGCAAGCTCGGACGGTGAGGGTCGAGCGCGGCGTCCCGCGGCCAACGCGCGCCGCGCGTTCGCCTCTCTCCGTTTACGGTTCATCTTCGCAGAGTAGCCCACCGTCTGACATCCCGGGAGGGGACGCGCTCCGCTCTTCTTGACCGAAATCACGCTACTACCCCGCGACCGACGAGGGTGACCAGGTCAACGAGGAACTTCCAGGACTGCCTCGGGCGCCCAGCCGCTGATTCAGCACTTGCCTTCGTACGAGGCGACTAGGCTCCGGCGGAACGCCGGCTGACCGCGCCGGACCTTCCGCACGAACGATTGAAGCTGCTCTGGGCCGAGGGGCCGATGATGGCGCTCGACCCGCCAGCGGCGAACAAGTGACCAGCGCGCGGTTGCTGTCGGGGGCGGCATCCCGCTGGCCATCACCGTCGGCGCCCTGCTCATCACCTCGACGACGCACAGCGGCTCGTTCCTGGCAAGGAAGGCCGCAGTGGCCGTCTCGCACACCGAACCCAAGCTGCACACGTCGTGAAACCGGCGACGGTGTGGTGTCGAGACTCGGCCGGCGAGGGTGTAGGTTGACGCCCGGGGAGATGAAGGAGATGGTGCCGGTCGACGTGGCGACACCGGAGCGGGAGCAAGACCTGGCCGAGCGTTTGCCTCTACGCCAACACCCATACGCCGACGCCGTTTCCGCCGGTAGCTCTCTTACGTGAGAAGGTCGTCTCGACGGGCCTCGTCCACCTCCTCTTCTACTCAAAGTACATACTGGTCGGGTGCCGCACACTCGGCCGCAACGCCGGGGTCTCTTTGTGAACGACGCGGTAATGGCCGGCATCCTGAGGAAGATGGGTCAGGACCTGCTGGAGATGGCCGAACAGGTTTCGACGCGCTCCGTGCCCTTGACCCAACGGGAGCAGGAACAGGTCCTCAAGGCCGTCAGCTCTGGCCTGGCCGACATGTCGGCGGAGCTAATGGTCCATCAGACGTTCAAGTCTGGGATGGCGTCCTAGCCGACGTGGATGATGACGGTCGAGCCCGTTTGAAGAGGTTATGAGGCACGCTCTCATTCGCTTTCCGTAAATACGGGTCGTCTTGGCTGACACCATGGTATCGGTGCCCTGCTTCAGTTACGAAAGGGCGATACGTCCGGGTCGCGTCTCGGCGCATCCGCGCCCGCAGCCCGCTCGTGTTGGGATGTTCATGTGGCTAGTTCATTACGCGAGCAAAGAGACTGGACGGCCATACTGCGGCAATGAAGAGCCAGCAGTCCACGTGGTGAGACAGGCTTCAGAGGTCACCTGCCCTGCGTGCATCAGGATTCTGGCCGACGATGCTCGTCGCACGGTTCCCAAAGGCAACGAATCCGAAGACTGACCGCATCTACAAGTAAAGCAGGCGAGTTGTGTAGGCGCTCCTCCGACCTGCCAACCCATTCTTCGCAGCATCTCTGCGACGCCGGACTACTCCACCATGAGGACCTGGCGAGCCGAGAAGCCGAGCGTCGGCGTGGAAGATGGCGGCCTCGTGCTATTCTGCGACGATGCATTCGTTGACTTCGCGCTTGCCAGTCATTGCTTCTGCCTTTGGCGTTGTAGCATTGGTAGCCCTCGTGTTCAGGCGGTACTTGCGGCGCCATTCCGCACCGGCAGCTCCAAGCCCAGGCCGCATCGTCATCGCGGCGAACCTGGTCAGCAGCACTCGCAGGGCCCCGTAGAGTCCCCTGCAGGCACGCACCCCTACGAGCGTTGGAGGGAGAAGAAGCAGATGTGGCACCCGTCCACCCCGTTGTGGGAACTCGTCCTCAGATCTCGTGTTTCGCTGTTTTTCGCACCGTCGTTACAGCGTTTCCTCGGTTTCTTGCCGAGGCTGGGGCCCTGTAAGCCTGGATCAACAACCCCAGAAAGTAGTGAATTTACTGAGACAGAACGATTTCCTGTTGTCTGAAAAAGGGCGAAACACGAGTCTGAGAGCGAGCAGCCCACAGCGATGGCCTCGCAGGTGATCGCCGGCTGCGCCTGAATCGCTGGCCCGCCGATCTGCATCATGCAGACGTCGGGGGATGCCCCCGGGCAAGCGCAGGCCGCCGCCACTCCGCCGTCGAACCCGCTGCCGCCGTCTTGGGGGGAGTAGCACCAGCCGGCCGGACAGGGCTGCCCGACGACGCACGGCCGGGTGTTCGGGTACCAGGCGCAGCCTCCCGAATCGGCACGGCAGCTGGTGGCGTCCTCGTGGAGCGCACAGGGATCGCCGGTGACGACCGGGCTCCCGCTCGTGGCGGTGTGACTCCCGGATCCGCAGGCGACGAGGAAAGCGGCGGCGAGGAAGACGATGCGCTTCATGGCGGCTCGATCAGCATGGTAGCCCGCCCGCAGGCCGGCGTCACACGCTTCCAGCTTCCTCCATCGGGCAGGTTGCTCCCAGCGGGAGCGCCCCAGTTCGAGCCGCCGCTGAAGGCGAACATTCACCTCACCGGCGCCGCCGCCACTTGTCCCGGTAGCTCGGTGGATCCTGGATCGGCTCGTCCGGCTCCTCCGCCCTCACCGCCACGAACGTGCTCGCGTCACCGTCCTTGATCCTGAATCTGCCCTTGAGGCGGCCGTCCCTTCCAAGGGTTACCGATCCCGTGCCCGAGAGCTGGTCGTACTCCCACGCCCCCTCCCAGGTGAAGGACACGCCGGCCTTGGTCGGCCTGGCGTTGACGTACGCCAAGAGGCAGCACATACGGAGCCGGTCGCCGTCGCCGGTCAGGGAGAGCAGCGCCGTACCCAGCGTGTCGATGTCGTCACTGCCCCACATCGAGGTGTCGACGATTCGCCACCAGCCTTCAAGCTTCGCGGGGATCTCCTCCATGGGCGCGAACCTGTACCCCAACGTCGCTGCCGGGGGAACCACCCGGCGTCTAGTGAGCTCAACGTCATGATCCCCAGCGGTATGACGGCTCATCCCGGCCGCTCGACCTCGGCCTCACTCACCCCAGGCCATCTCGCACCCGCCGGAGCCACCGGCACCATCTTGGCGCCGGAACCCGGCGCTGCCCGCGAGCCCCGAGGTGGCGGCCTTCTTCTCCGCCGCGCGCTTGTGCGTGACGCGGTTCCGGTAGTTCCTGCCGGCGCCGAGCTCCGTCCAACCAGGACACGGTACCGCCCCGGAGCGGGCGCGATCACCCTACCCATCTCACCACCGCCTGGCCCATGCCGTTCCGCAACCGGGGGCGCCTTCTCCTCTCCGTCGGCCACCCGCGCCAGCGTCTGCCCCAGTGCTGTCAGTTCCGCAGCATCGAAGCGCTCGAGGGCGAACGGGTCGGTCCCCCATGTCCGCAGGTTCAGCATGTGGAGCCGCGCCATGCGGGCCGCAGGCAACGTGAGCGGCGTGACGGTGGCGCGCTCGACGGTGAAACCCTCGGCGAGAGCAAGGGGGACGAGGTCGCCGCCGAGGTGCATGCGCTGGCCGTAGTGCGCCTGGAGCGCCTCCACCAGCGCGTAGTATCGCTGGAAGGCCTGATGGTCGGATGCGAGCGTTGCGGTCTCCTCGAGCACCAGGATGCCGCCCGGGATGATTGCCTGGCGGAAGGCACGCAGCGCCGCCCCGGGGTCGGGCAGGTGAGTGAGGAGGAAGCGCGCGTAGGCGAACGTCGCGAGCGGCATGGGGAACGGTGCCACCGTGACGTCGTGCACCTCAAAGCGGAGCGTTGGTAGGCGCCGGCGGGCTGCTGACACCAGGAGCTCCGAACGGTCCATGCCCACGATCCAGGGCGGGCGGAGCACGGCCTGGACGAGCTCGGTCGTGTAGCCGGAGCCGCAGCCCAGGTCCACGGCACCGCCGGGCGGGGGCACCGCCGAAGCCAGCAGAATCGCTGAGCTCTCGGCGTACGTCTCGGCCAGAAGTTGCAGCCGTAGTGCTGCCAGCTTGTTGTCGCCGAAGGTGTAGTGCTGCCCGGGCGTCGCAATCGGATCCATCGTGGTGCGCGGCCGAAAGAGATTGCCGGGTAGCCGATGAGCCGGAGGCGATCCCTTGCGGGCCGCCTCTCCTCTCCGTTCAACGGATTGAAGTGGCGCCCTCGACACTCAGACGGCACCACCACCAGCGAGTGGTGCGGAACGCAGTGCGGGCAACGCCGGAGCTCATCGCTGTCGACTCTCCACGATCCCGGTCCGTCAGTCAACACACGCTCGCGCCGGCCGACAGGAGGCGGTGCGCCACGCCCAAGGATAGGTAACTACTGCCCCCGTCCCCGCCGAGGTGGCAGTGTCTCCCGCTACTGCTGGTGCGCCACCGGTAGGCTCAGCAACTCCTCGGTCGACAGCAGATCGGCGAACCGGTCGCCCAGTGCCGCGAGCGCCGCACGCTGGAGGGTCGCTTGGTCCACGACCCCGTCACCGCGGGGTCCGGGAAGAGAGCGCGTCGCTGTGGCATCGGTCACGACGAGCACCTGATACCCGAGCACCGCCCCGTCACGAGCGGTGGAGTCCACGGCGAGGTGGGTCATCATTCCGGAGACCACCAGACGCTCGATCCCTTGGGCCTTCAGCTTCGCATCGAGATCCGTGCGCGAGAACGCCCCCGCCGCAGACTTGGTGACGATCAACTCGCCATCACTGGGCGCGAGCCCTGTCGCGAACTCGATGCCAGGAGACCCCGGGGCGAAGAGGGGAGAATCTGGTCGCGCTGCGACCTGACGGACGAAGACCACCATGACGCCGTGCGACCGAGCCCAGGCAAGTAGCCGGGTCGCGTTCGCGACCGCCGAGGTCGCATGCTCAACAGGTAGGGAGCCATCGAGGAACTCGCGCTGCATGTCGATGATGAGGAGTGCAGTCCGCGCCGGCTCGATTGCCAGAGGTGGACGCAACCCGTACTGCTCGCGCAGGGTTGTCGGACCTCGGGTTGCCTCGTGGCCCTCGAAGACCGCCTTCGCGGCCGCGATTCCGTTGAGTGCAGCCGGGAACCCGGCGTAGACGGCCATCTGGGTGATCACCTCCACGAGCTGCTCGCGCGTGCAGCCAACGTTGAGAGCTGCCTGGAGATGGACCTCAAGCTGCGGCCGAGCGTTCCCGAGCGCGGTGAGCGCCGCCACGGTGGCAAGCTCCCGTGTGCGCAGATCGAGGCCTGGCCGCGAGTAGATGTCCCCGAACGGGAACTCGATCACGTACCGCGCAAGGTCGGGCGCGATGTCGTGCAGCCCCTCGATGACCTTGCGGCCGGCGGAGCCGTCGATCTCGGCGAGGCGCGCAAGGCCACGCTCGTAGCGGTCGCTGTCAGGCGCTGTTGTCATGACCAGAGCTTGCGGCATGCGCATTTGGGCGGCAATGCACATGGCAGCACATCGGATGTGCAAGAATGCACATGTGAACTGGGATGACACCCGCATCCTTCTTGCCGTCAGCCGCTCTCGGAACCTCTCCGCTGCTGCCCGCACCCTTGGCACCAGCCACACCACCGTGGCGCGGCGCCTGGCGGCGCTACAGCGCGATCTCGATCTGCGGCTCCTTGACCGCACGCCAGAAGGTCCACGCCTCACCGCGGGGGCCGTCGAGCTCGTCCGCCTCGCCGAGCAGATGGAGGCAGCCGCGAACGCCATCCAGCGCCGACTGGCGGGCAAGGAGCGGCGCCTCGAAGGGCGCGTCAGGGTCACGTCCACCGAGGCCATCGGTACGTGTCTTCTCGCGGCCCCCCTGGCGGAGCTGGCGGCACGCCACCCCGGGCTGACCATCGAGCTCGTACCCGATCCGCGGACACTGAGCTTGGCGCGGCGGGAGGCCGACATCGCGATCCGGCTGCTCCGGTCACGCGAGCGGTCCACGGTGGGACGACGGGTCGGTCGAGCAGCCTATGCGCCCTACGCGTCGCCGCGCTACCTCACCGGCCCGCGCACCCCGGAGCGGCTCATCGTCTACGACGCTCCCGTGGCTGGCCAGGAGACGACGTGGTTGCTGCGTCGCTTCACAGGCGCGCAGGTGGCCCTGCGTAGCGTGAGCACGCTCGCGAACTGTTCCGCGGCGGCGGCCGGTGGCGGGGTGGTGGTCTTGCCGTGCTTCGTCGGAGACGCCGAGCCGAGACTGACGCGCATCGGCTCACCCAACGAGATGGCGGCGGCGGAAATCTGGATGGTGATACATCGAGACCTGCGCCGGAGTGCTCGAACCGCTGCCGTTGCCGAGCTGATCACCGGCGTGCTGGGGCGCGCCGCTCCGATGCTGGAGGGGATGGGCGCTCCCGCCAGGCCAGGGTAGGCGAGACCGGCGTGCTCGGGACGCGCTACCGCCCGGAGTCCGCGTGCTGCTCATGTCGTAGTTCCAAGGTCCGGAATGGGTGGCGCGATGCAGCAGGCAATCCCCTCGCCACTGCCCCCGCTGCCCGGCACAGAGCCGTAACTGTACGTGGAAGTGGCCGGTTAGCTCGAGCAGCAGCGGATGAAAGCGGACGGCGTCGCCGTAACGCTCGAGGACGATGATCTTGGGGTTGGCGAAGAGCCACTGCCTGGTCACCCCCTGGAAGAAGGCGGCGGCACGCACGAGTGAGCGCAGGAGCGAATGGACCGTGGTGCCGAAGACGAACTCGGCCCACATGGCCCGCGACCAGGAGAGCACCATGACGAAGAGCCAGAGCGACCGCTGGCCGCCCGGCACCGGCACCTTCCCGACGTGGGCCCAGTCGACCTGGGCTTGCTCGCCGATGAGCGGGTCGAGGCGCAGAAACGCCTCACGCCGGGGCGCGGGGCGCACCTGAGCGACGTACTCGCGCAATGTGCGGACGCCCCCCGGGTACCCACGGGCGCGGATCATGTCGTGCAGCCGCGTCGCCCGCAGCCGCGGGACCTGCGCCAGTGTCTCGTCGATGAAGGCGGTGAAGGGATCGACGAGCCGAGGCCGGGGCAGGCTTGGCCTTCGCGGCTCGAGCAGGTCCAGCATCCGGCGCACGACGTCGGGGTGGACCCCGAGCTGCGAGGCGACGGTGCCCACCGGCCAGTGCTCGGCGTAGTGGAGGCGACGGATCTCCGCCTCCACGCTGAGGTCCACCGTCATCGGGAACGCCTGAGACGGCCGAGCTCACGCTCAGCTGCTGTCTTCGAGGCCGGAAGCCGAGGGCTGCGATGGGGGACCTCGACCGCGTAGTAGACGGAGGCGTCGCCGCGCCCGAGCTCGTCGGTGAGGCCGAGGCAGAACGAGCTCTCCTGCTCGTCCGCACACAGCACAACGCGCAAGCGCACGTCCAGCCACTACGACAGGCCCGCCAGGAACACCTGTGCCGCTCGCTCGTGCCGCACCGCCGTCGGCGGTGGCAGGACTCCCCTCAGGATCTCCTTGTGCCCCAGCCACAACGACAGGATTGTCTGCCTGCTCGACGGGGTGAGGTAGACGGAGTACTCGTCCATCTTGCAGTCCTCTGTCGGTGTCCACGAGCGCGCCGATGATCGGCGGCGCTGGGGCACACGCGGAGGCGCAGTCCACCGTCAACTTTTCGGGAACCCGGATCCGTCACAGGCTCCGCGTGCCGCGCCCGGTACGCGCGCTGGTGATCGCGGTGACCCTTCAGCCCCTCTTCGCTGCGTTGGTGCCGCGCTCGAGCCTCACGCGCGAGGCGGAGACGGCTCACCCGCCGGCACGCCCGGCCGCAGTACTCCTGGCCGCGGTAGCAGCTCAGGCACACGAAGAACCGCTCGCGGCAAAGCGCGCAGTAAAGCTGGAGCTTCGGGGACTCCTCGTCCATCCGCGCGACGCGGACGGCCGGGAACTGGACGCGGCGGCGACTACGAGCGACAAGAAATCCTTCTCGCTGTCCGCATCCGCATCGAGGGCTCCTGGCGTCAACCGGGGGCCCTCACCACTTCTGGCTGTCCGCGCGGCCGATCTACACCGAGACACCCGCCCCAGCGAGTTCTCCGCCGCCTCGACGTCGACCGTCAGGCGGGAACGGATCCAGGCTGCCGTCTACAATCGTGGACGTGCTGAACGTGGACGCCGTAAGCGCGCCGGATGACGGGCAGCCGAAGAAGAAGAACGGCCGGGGGTGGTCTCGGAGCCTGCTACACTCGATGCTGCGCAATGAGCGCTACTTGGGCCGGGTCGTCTGGAACAAGCGCGAATGGTTCAAAGACCCGGTCACGCGGAAGCGTCGTTATCGCGAGCGCCCGGAGAAGGAGTGGGTTGCGTTCGATGATCCGAAGCTGGCGATCATCGACCAGGCGACCTGGGATGCTGTCCAGGCGCGCCATCGCGTCCAGGCCGTGCAGCCTGCGCGAAAGGGACGGGACGGCCGGTATTACGAGCACATGCTGTCGGGGCTCCTGCGCTGCGGCGTTTGCGGATCGCCCATGTCCATCACCGGGCGCAAGGCAGAGAACGGACTGAGCTGGGCCAGCTACGGCTGCTCTGCGAACCATTCGCGCGGCGCGTCCGTCTGCCCGAACGCCAAGACCGTTTCCGAGCGCATCGCGGGGCGCACCGTCCTGGCGCTGCTCTCGAAGGCCGTCAAGTCGCAGGAGTTCAAGAAGTGGGTTCAGGACTCGATGACCCTTGCGGCGCGAGCGCACGAACGGGAGAAGGCCGAGGGTGACAAGGTGTCGCGGCTGGAGAAAGACGTGGAGGCGCAAGCGGCGATCGTCGCCAAGGTGGGCGACAGGCTGATCGAGGTGGGCGCCTCGGACTTCCTGAAGGAGCGACTGCGCGCCGAAGAGACCAAGCTGCGCGAGCTGCGCCACGCGCTCGCCCTGGCGAGCGTCCCGAGGAGCGCCACACCGGCCCCCCAGGTCTCGCTCGATCAGGTGCTGGCCGTCCTGCGGCAGATCGAAACGGTTGCAGCCAAGAGCCCCGCCCGTGCGCGTGAGGTGCTGGCGGGAGTCATCGAGCCGGCCACGTTGACGCCTGGACCGGACGGCTACGAGATCGCGCTGACGCTCAAAAATGAGACGGCCGCCATTGCGGGCGGCCGTACTCTGCTAAGTGATGGTTGCGGGGGCAGGATTTGAACCTGCGACCTTCGGGTTATGAGCCCGACGAGCTACCTGGCTGCTCCACCCCGCGGCAAACCAGTGGGAGCGGGGTTCTACGCCGCACGTACCCTTGGGTCAAGGACTTTTTCGGCGGGCTTGGCTGCTCTCTCGAAGGCAGTGGGAGAGTGGAGCACCCGCAGCTCGGCAGGCTGGCTCCGACCAGGCAACCGTCATCCCAGCGGCGGGGCTCAGCGTCTCCGGAGGAGGGCGCCCGGCACCACAAAGAGCCCCGCCAGCGCCACCATCGTCGCGCCGGTCGGGATCTGCCAGAACCACGAGACGAGATAACCTCCGGCGGCGGCGACGAGGCCGATCACCGTCGCGAGCACGAACGCGCTCCGCAACCGGCGCACGAGCAGGAGCGCCGCGGCTGCGGGGATGGTGAGGAACGCGAATACAGGCAGGGCGCCGAGCGCCCGGGCGGCAACCGGGACGGCGAAGCCCAGCGTCAGGAACAGGAGCCCGTTCCAGAGCTTGGTGTCGAACCCGAGGGCGCCGGCCGTCTCCGCGTCGAAGGACACGAAGACGAGCTCCTTCGCGAAGAGCCCGTGCACGACCGCGCACAGGAGCGCGACCACCGCGAGCGCCACCAGATCGGCTCTGGGCACCGCCACAGCGTTGCCGAAGACCATGGCATTGAGGTCGTGCGCCGCGTGCACGAGGCGGTTGGCACCCAGCACCACGAACGCGCCGGCGAGCACGTAGGTGATGCCGACGCCCGCCTCTCCCGGCAGGCGCCGGCCGTGCAGCGCCATCCCCAGCGCCAGCGCTCCCGCCACCGAGAAGGCGAGCGCGACGGCGAGCTGCACACCGGCGTGCTCGACCTCCACCCCGAGCGACTCCTCGAAGATGAGGGCGGCGATGATGCCGAGCGTCGCGAGCTGGGTGAGCGCGGCCGAGACGAAGACGGTGCGCCGGAGCACCACGTACACGCCGAGAAACCCGCACAGCGCGCCCGCCACGAGGGACGCGATGAGCGGGTCGCGCCAGATATCGCGCGCGGCGAGGAACTCCTGAAGGCCGCTCACGCGGTCACCCCCGGCTCGGGGTACACGAACCGGCGGCCGTTCTCTTCCCGCACGGTGACCGGGCGGCCGTAGAGCTCACCCAGCGCGCCCGGGGAGAGCATCGCCTCGAGCGATCCCACCCGGAAGAGATGCTTGTCCTTGTCGATGAACGCGAGGCGGGAGGCGTAGTTCGCGACCGCCTCCAGCCGATGGGAGACCATCAACACCGCCAGCTGCCCCTCCCGGTGCAAGGCGCGCAGGACGTCCATGGTGTCGAGCTCCGCGGCGGGATCCATGCCGCTCGTGGGCTCGTCGAGCGCCAGGAGCTCGGGCTCGGCGGCGAGGGCGCGTGCCACCAGCGTCCGCTGCCGCTGGCCACCGGAGAGCGTGCGGAACGCGCGCGGCCCCAGATCGGCAATGCCGACGCGCGCGAGGGCCGCCGCCACCGCCTCGCGATCTCTCGGTCCTGGCCGCCGCCCAGGCGAGACGAGCCGGTACCGGCCCATGATCGCGACCTCGGTGACGGTGAGAGGCCAGTACGCGTCGACGTGCTCTCGCTGCGGAACGTACCCGATGCGCAGCTGCGACGGCTGGAGGCGACGGCCGCCCATCACGGGCAGGACGCCGAGCAGGGTGCGGAGCAAGGTCGTCTTCCCGCCGCCGTTCGGGCCGACGATGGCGAGGAAGTCGTCGGGCGGCACGCTCAAGGACAGGCCGCGCAGGATCGGCTCGTGGCCGTAGCCGACGGCAGCCTCCTCGAGTGTCACCAGGGACGTCATCGCGTGGCCTCGCTGAAGAGCTTCACGAGCGCGTCCATGTACGCGAACCAGTCCTTGGGGTCGAGCACGCCGTGGTCGTCCTTGAAGCCGCCCACGTCGCCCGGGATGGCTACCGCCTTCGCGCCCGTGTGCCTCGCCAGGATGTCGGCGGAGCGCTGGTCGTAGAAGTTCTCGACGAAGATGGCCTTGACGCCTTCCGACTTCACGACGCCCACCAGATCGGCGAGGTGGCTCGGAGGCGGTGGGATACCTGGCTTGGGCTCGAGATAGCCCGCCGATCGCAGGCCGCACCAGTCGAGGAAGTACGTGAGGGAGTTGTGGTGCGGGATGACCCGCCGTCCCTTCTCCGGCGCGAGCTCCGCGAGCCAGCGCGCGGAAGCCGTCTCGAGCCTCCGCTGGAAGTCGGCCGCCCTCGCCTGGTAGGCCTGCGCCGCGCCCGGATCGAGCTGCGCGAGCTTGGCGGCGAGCGCGGCGGCGACCTTCTCCACGCGCCGCGGGTCGCTCAGGAAGTGCGGGTTGCCCGCGGGGTGGAGGTCGCCCATCGAGCGATCGACCGGTCCTTGCGGCACCTCGAGCACGGACACGGCGCTGGCGGCGGTGAGACGGCGCTTGCCGCCCGGCTGGATGTCCGGATTGCGCGATTGGTTCACGAGGGGCGGGAGCCAGCCGACCTCGAGGTCGAGGCCCACGTCCACGAGCAGATCGGCCTGGCGGAGCTTCACCGCCAGCGTGGGATTGGCGTCGACGAAGTGGGGATCCTGGATGCCGCGGGAGAGGCTCGTCACGTCCACGCGATCGCCGCCCACCTCGCGCGCGATCGAGGCGAGCCCCTCGACGGTGGTCACGACCTTGAGCGCGGCGCGGGCAGGCAAAGGCGCCAGCGCGGCAGCCGCGAGCGCGGCGATGGTGCAGAGCGTCTTCATGCGGTCACCTCGCGTCTAGAAGGGGTGCGCGCCGTGCGCGCCGATGGAGAACTCGAAGTGCAGGATGGCCTCCAGGCCGTCCTGCCCGCCGGGCAGCCGGTCGTAGGAGATCTGGAGCCGGATGCGCTGGAACTCGCTCGGTAGCCAGCCCGCGATGGCCGAGACGCGGTGCTCGGGGCCGCCCTGGACCGCCGGCGCGCGCTCGTAACGCGCGCCGTAAGCGAAGTACGGGCCATCGCGCCAGATCGCCTGGACGTAGCCGCCCCACAGCGTGCCGGATTCCTCGCGCGGCTCGTCGGCTGCGCCGACGGCCCCGGTCAGCCTCCGCGCCAGCACCTCGCCCTGGAGCGCCGCGTACGAGCGCGCGCTGAGCGGCCTGATCTTGAGATAGACGTCCGCGCCGTAGATCTCTCGGGATGCCCCGGACTGCTGCTCCTGCAGGAGCGCGCCCGACACGCCCAGACCGAGAGTCGAGGCCTCCCCTACGTCGAAGAACTGCGCGAGGCGGGCCACGCCGGCGTTTCGGGAGCGCACCTCGAACGCGGGCGTGAGCGCCTGGTAGGCGATGTGCAGCTCCGCGAACCAGGGCGTCGGCGCGAGCCAGGCCACGTCGAGGCCGGGTCCCTTGAGGGCGTCCCCTCCGAGCAGGCGCGCCAGCGCCAGCGGGCGATCGACGAAGTCCCAGACGTGCGCGTGCTGCTGGTTCTGCCGCCCGAAAGGCGCGAACAGCTTGCCCGCGCGCACCTGGAGCCCGGCCGGCAATCCGAGCGTCGTGAGGTAGGCCTCCTCGATCTCCGCGCCGTCCGAGGTGAACGAGAGGAAGACGTCCGCCCGCGCGTACGGGTCGATGACCGCCTGTACCCCCAGCTCGAGCTCCTCGAAGATCGCCTGGACCGTGTGCGCCGGGGCGAAGGGATCACCCCGAGGAGAGAGCGTCCCGACATCGAGGCGGTTCCAGGCGAGCGCGCCCCTCCCGATCGCGGAGATGTCCGGCAGGAGCAAGAGCCGCGCGAACGGGTTCCCTCCGACCTGGCCCTGCGGCGGCGCGACGTCACCGGGCTGGCCTTGCGCGGAGGGCGGTGGCCCCGACGGCGGTGCTCCGGGGCTCGGAGCTGGAGCGGAGGCTTCACCCGGCTGCGCGCCAAGCTCCTTCGCGATCTCCTCCTCCAGCTTCTTCTTCTCGTCAGCCGCCTGGGGCGAAGGCCCTTGGGGCGCAGCAGCCGCGCCGCCGCCGCCTTGCGCCTGGGAGGGGGCCTGCTCGGCCGCTCCGGCCAAGAGGACTGGGTACCCGGGGCTCGCGCCGCCCCGCCCCGCTGGCAGAGCCATCGGGGCCCCACCCTGGCTAAGAAGCCAAGGGCACTTTTCGACAGCTTTTGAGTTTGAAGAGTCTTCTTCCTGCTCCCCGCTTCCAGCTGGGGAGGAGCTCAGGGACATGGAGCTGGCACAGAGGACGCTCGAGACGACTAACCAGTGCATGGACGATCACCTCGGCGCGCGCAGGCGCGCCACAGCAGGCAAGACTTGCCGGAGAGCTGCCTCGCTATGCGCGAGGAGGGGATTGGCCGGGAACCGCGCCGAGCGGGTAACCCGTCACGCAAGGTGAGGCGGGGAGATCGGGAACCGTCGCCACGACCAGCGTGCGCGGCGCGACGTCCGGGGTCTCGCGGGTCGCCTCTTTGGCGTTCGCGGCGATGCAGGCGAAGCAGGAATGCGTCCTGAACACGCCTTCGTGCGCGTGCGGGGCCACCGCCGTCGAGAGGACCAGCAGGGCCATCGCGGCTGCGAGGACGGCGCGCACGGCGGGAGTCTTATCGCTGCCGGGAGGCCTGTCAAGCGGCGCGCCGCCCGGCCGGGGCAGCAGCCCCCTCAGCGGGCGCCCACGACGGCGCGCTCGCGCAGCGCCCTGACTTCTCCTTGCGTGAACCCCGCTTCCTCCAGGACGGCGTCGGTGTCGGCGCCGAGCTCCGGCGCAGGCCGCATGGGCGGCCGCGCCGCGTCGACCCTCACCGGCGTCGCGAGGGCGAAGACGGAGCGCCCTTCCCACGGCGTCGGGACCTCGTCGAAGACACCCCGCGCGACGAGCTGCGGATCGCGAAGTGGCTCGTCGCCCTCCAGGACAGGCGTGAGGCAGAGGTCGTGCTCGCGCCCGAGCCGCGTCCACGCGTCGCTCGTGCGGGTCAGGAAGAGCGCTTCGAGCTCCTCCACTGGACCGCGCCCATCCCGCTCCTGATGGCGGCTCGCCAGCTCGGGGCGGCCCACCACCTCGCAGAACCGGGCGAAGAACCGAGGCTCGAGCGCGGCGAGCGCCACGAAGCGCCCGTCGAGGGTGCGGTAGGTCCGGTAACACGCGGCGGCGCCGGAGAGCTGCTCGCGCCCGCGTCGAAGCGGCGCGCCACGCGCCCACGCCATCCCGAGCTGCGTGGCGAGCATGCCCAGCGCGCCCTCCGTCATGGAGACGTCCACGAACCCACCCTCCCCCGTCACGGACCTCCGGTGCAGGGCGGCCAGGACACCCGCCACCGCCACCCAGGCTCCCCCCGCCACGTCGGCCGGCTGCACGCCGAACGGGATGGGCCCCTCCTCCGGTCCGTTCAGGGCCAGCGCCCCCGAGATGGCGCAGTAGTTGAGATCATGGCCGGCGAGGTCGCGGTACGGTCCGGTCTGCCCGTAGCCGCTGATCGCGCAGTAGACGATCCGCGGGTTCTCCGACCGCAGCGCGGCGTGGCCGACGCCGAGCCGGTCGAGGACGCCTGGGCGAAACGACTCGAGCACCACGTCGAAGCGGCGGGCCAGACGGCGCAGAACGGCCGGGCCGCCCTCGGCCTTGAGGTCGAGCGCGAGCGAGCGCTTGTTGCGGTTCAGCGCGTGGAAGGCTCCGGACTGCCGGCCGACCAGCGGCGGCATCCACCGGAGATAGTCGCCTCCGCGTGGGTCCTCGACCTTGACGACCTCCGCCCCCAGGTCGGCAAGGACGAGCGTGGCGTATGGGCCAGGCAGGAGGCGGGACAGGTCGAGGACGCGGACGCCTTCCAGTGGGAGCACGTGTTTCCCCTGCCGCGCCGGCCTGCCGCGGCGGCGGAAGACGACGGGGTCACGTCAGGATCTGCTGAAGCTTCATCGCGAGGCCCATGTCGCCCTGGATCTTGAGCTTGCCCGACATGAAGGCCATCTGCGGACTCAACTTTCCGTTCACGATGTTGAGGAAGTCGGAGTCCGTGCAATTCACGGTGCACATCGCCCCGCTGGCCTGTCCGGAAGCGACGAGGCCGCCGGGCTTGGTGCAGTCGACGGACCACTGACCGCCGCCGGGCCCGCTGATGTTGAACTGGTAGACGGCGTTGATCTTCGAGACCACGTCCGGCTTGCTCTGCAAGCGCTCGGGCATGTGCCTCTCGAATACGTCCTTCACGCTCGCTGCCTGACCCATGGTGTCTCCACCTCGCCGTTGATTACAGAATCAACCTGCAACGTATGGGCTGCCCGCCTGGCTGTCAATGCTGGCGGCGCAGCGAGCACTAGAGCTTGGCATTCACCAGCGCGGCGACGGATGCGGTGAGGAGATCCGGATCGACCGGCTTGATGAGGACGGCGTCCACCTCGCGCCCCCGGGCGCTCATGATGTCTTCGCGCTCTGCGTAACCCGTGACGACCACCACCGGCACCCTGGGCGCAATCCGCTTGGACGCGCGCGCCAGCTCCAGCCCGCCCATGCCCGGCATTCCCACGTCCGTGACCACGACGTCCACCGCCTGCTCGGAGAGCTTGCGCAAGCCCTCGGCGCCGCTGGCGGCGGTCGCGACCTGGTACCCGGCCGTCTCGAGCACCTCGGTCATGAGCTCGCGATTGTCGTCGTCGTCTTCGACCAGCAGGACGCGCACGCTCGCCATCCCGCTACTCCACGTAGAACGCGTCGAGCACGTCCCAGTACTTCTGGGTGCAGTACTTGCGCTTCACCTTGAGCGTCGGAGTCAGCTCGCCGGCCTCCTGCGTGAGGTCTCTCGGCAGGATGGCGAACTTCTTGATGGTCGAGTAGCTCGCCTGCTTAGCGTTGAGGGCGTCGATGGCTTGCTGGATGCGCTCGCGGACCTTCGCGTTCTCGTGCAGCGAGCCCTCGGTGGAGATGCCGTTCGCCGTCGCCCAGGCACGCACGTTCTCCTCGTTGAGCGTCACGAGCGCGCTGAGGAACTTCCGCTTGTCGCCGTGGACCATGACCTGGGAGACGAGCGGATCCGTCTTGAGCTCGTTCTCGAGGTTCTGCGGAGCGACGTTCTTGCCGCCGGCCGTGACGATGATGTCCTTCTTGCGATCGGTGATCTTGAGGCAGCCGTCTCGATCGACCACCCCGATGTCGCCCGTGTAGAACCACCCGTCCCGTAGCACCTCCGCGGTGGCGGCGGGGTTGCGGTAGTACTCCTTCATCACCCCGCCCCCGCGCACGAGGATCTCGCCGTCCTCGGCGATGCGGACCTCCGTTCCTGGGACGGGCGGACCCACCGTGCCGATCTTGGCCCTCCCCGGCCGGTTCACGAAGGTGCCCGCGGAAGTCTCGGTGAGCCCGTAACCCTCCAGGATCTCGAACCCGATCATCTGGAAGAACCAGCCGATCTTGGTCGAGAGCGGAGCGCCACCCGAGACGAAGAGGCGCATGCGCCCGCCGAAGCGCGCCTTCAGGGTGGCTCCCAGCTTGGGAAAGACGAGGCGCTTCGCGACCGCGAGGCCGATGCTCGCGTTCTCTCGCCCGCGTTCATGCGCGTCGACGTAGGCGTCCAGGCTCTCCATCGACCACTTGAAGAGCCTGCCCTTCAGGCCCGGCGTGGCGAGCCCCTTCGAGAGGACCGCGTTGTACGCCTTCTCGAAGATACGCGGCACCGCCGGCATGACGGTCGGCCGCACCTCGGCGGCGTTGTCCACGATCTTCTCGATCGACTCGACGAAGGCGACGGTGGCCCCGCACCTGAACCAGAGCGCCTCGATCACCTTGGCGAACGAATGGGCCATGGGCAGGAAGACGAGCACGAGATCGTCGGCCACGATGAGCTTGATCTCGGCGACGGCGTCGGCCTCGTAGACCCAGTTTCCGTGCGTGAGCACGACGCCCTTCGGATTGCCCGTCGTGCCGGACGTGTAGAGGAAGGACGCTGGTTCGGCGAGCGAGAGCGAGGCGAGCCGGGCCGTGTGAGCGCCCTGGTTCGTGGCGCGCCAGGCAGTCCCCGCGGCCTCGAGATCGGCGAGCGTACGCTCGAACCCGTCGCGCGCCTCTCCGGTGAAGCGGATGATCCCCTTGAGCTCGGGGAGCTGCTGGCGCACCTCCCGGACCTTCGCCGTCTGCGCCTCGCCGTCGCAGAAGACGTAGCGCGCCCCCGAGTCGGCCAGGATGTACTGGCAGTCATGCGCCTTGTTCGACTGGTAGATGGGCACGCTGACGGCCGCCGCGCCCATCACCCCCAGGTCGGCCAGGATCCACTCGGTGGTGCTCTCGCCAAGGATGGCGACCCGATCGCCCTTGGCGAGGCCGAGCGAGGCGAGGCCGTCCGAGATATCGCGGGCCCGCCGAGCCAGGTCGGCCCAGCTCGTGTCCACCCAGCGTCCATCGCGCTTCTGCTTCGTGGCGGTGCGCGCGCCTTGACGGGCGGCCATCGCCTCGAAGACCTCCACGAGGCTCCTCGGCCCGACCGCGCCGCGGCTCAGCTCCTCCCGGGCTATCATGTGTCCCTCTCGAAATCCCACGGGTGGGCGCGAGGGCCCGCCACTATTTGTCCATTTGCGCGAGCAGGTCGCGCGCCAGCTTCTGCGATCTCCGCTCCTCGGGTGGATCGTACGATCCGGGCTGGCGAACGACTGCCTCCTGGAGGAGCTTGCGCGCCTCCTTGGGGTGCCCTTCTCTCTCGTATAGCTCGGCCAGGAACACCCGACCGCGTACATTCTCGGGGTTCACTCGCAGGGCCTTCCGCAGCATCTGCTCGCTCTTGCGGGCGTTGTACTTGGGCCAGGGGAGCTTGAAGTAGAAACGACCCCACGCGGCGAAGATGCCACCCGAGAAGTACCTCGGATCGATGCTTTCAGCCTTCGCGAGCCGCTCCTTGAACTTGCTCTCCACGCCTTGGCCGAGCGCCTTGAGCACGCCGATCCCGAGCGAGTAGTTACCCATCCCAAGAGCGGCGAAGTACCACCCCTCGACCTTGTCGGGGTTGGCTGCCGTGGCGCGATCACCGTAATCCCAGGACTTCTTGCCGAGCCGGCTCTTCTCGTCGTCCTTCAGGGTCGGGTCGTCCGACAGCCAGAAATAGTACTGGGCGAGCCGCCACAGGACTCCATAGTCGTCCGGCGCCGCCTTCTCCGCCCTCTCGAGCTGGGAGCGGATCCGTTCGATGAGCCCGGGTTCGTCGCGCCTCTGCCACTCCTCGTCCACCTGGGTGAGGAGCGCGGGCACGTCGGGCCCTTCCTGTCCCGGCTGGGGCTTCGGTGCCTGCACCTCCTCCGTGGCAAGGACGAGAACGCCCGCCAGGAGCAGGGGCACCAAGGGGACGTGCATGGCCCGATGGCGTACTTGATTGGGAGCGGCAGCGCCACATCAACGTGCGCAGAGCACCTGCACGTGAACCTGATCGCCAGGATCGAGCGCGCAGGCGCGACGGAACGTCAGCTCCGGCGAGCGTCCCGCTCGGGGCGCCGTGTAGATGACGTCGGCGCTGGCCGTGTCTGCGTCCGAGGCGGCGACCAGGCAGCTGCTGGTTCCACCCGCCCCACGTGAGACCGATACAGAGAGGAGCGCCGGGTCGGCAGGCGCCTCGGAGAGCGGGAGCGTTTGGCTGGCGATGAGACCCGCGACCTGCTGGAGCGTGTCCGCAAAGCTCGCGCTGCAGATCGAGGCGACGACCGCTTTCGAGCCGAGCTGTCCGATGAGCTGAGCGTAGCGGGTCGCCGCGCTCTCCGAGGAGCCGACCGGGGAGCCATCCGGCGCGCGCACCGTGCACAGGGCGGGCTGGAGGCTCACCGGATCGACCGAGGAGATGGCGGTCACGACCACGTCGCGCACCTCGCCACCGATCGGCCCCTGCAGAAAGCGGAAGAAGTCGGCCACCGGCTCGGCGTTCTGCTCGCACAAGTCACCCTCCTGGCCCGGCTGGACCAGGGGGTGCCCCTGACCATCGCCGGGATCGGAGCAATCGTCGTCGTCGGTGACGAGGATGACCGCGAGCTTCGCGCCCGGCCGCAGAAAGCCGGCGTTGGCGCCGGACAGGAGCGGGTCGGAGAGAGCCAACTTCACGGCGCGCAGGCCTTGCTCCTTGCCGCTCCCGCACACACCCACGTGAACGTTTCGGACGAAGTCCTGCGCGAGCGTGGCGGAGCCGGCGAGGAGGATGCGCCCGGGTCCGCTCGCGGTCTGCCGGCCGCCAGCGTCGACGGCGACGAGCGCGCCAGCGGGGTAGGGATCGCCCGCGTTGGGATAGCCTGCCGCGCATTCGTTGGTGGCGAGCGCGAAGGAAGCGCTCGCCGTCGTCACGCCGTTCGCGGTGACGTTCCGATCGACCGACGTGGTCGTGACGCCGATCTGGAAATCGTTCTTGACCGCGGAGGCCGAGAGCTCGTCGATGAAGGCCTGGAAGTTTGCGGCCAGGTTATCCTGCTCGACGAGCATCGAGGCGGAGTCGTCCACCACGAAGAGGATGTCGGTCTTCACGGCGCCCGGGACGAGCGAGTCGACCTGGCACTGCGTCACGGCGCCGGAAGGCACCGAGTCGAATGCGCCGCAGCCCGCCAGCGTGGCGATGACAGCGATGGCAATCCCCCTCGTCATCATCTCCTCCCTGGGCGCTCAAGACCTGTCGAAAAATGCCTTTGGCTTCCTAGCCGGGGCGGGGCGGTGCGAGCCCCGGGTACTCAAGACCTGTCGAAAAATGTGATCACTCTGCGGCGTGGCCGGGGCGGGGCCCCGATGGGCTTTGCCCGGCGGGGCGGGGGCGGCCTGCGCCCCCGGCGACTCAGTTCGCCTGGCAGGCGCAGGTGCCTCGCAAGCCAGTGGCCTTAGTGATGCAAGTCCAGTCCTTGTCGGCGCCGCCCAGCGCCACGGTGCAGTCGTTCGCAACCGCGCAGCCTCCCTGGGATACGCCGGGGATGGGCTGCGGGACCAGGCCGAGGTACTGGGCGACGTAGGTCTCGCCGGGGTTCGCCTCGCAGTTCTTCGTCGCATGATTGATGCTCATGCAGGCCGTCGTCGTCCCAGGGGCGGCTGGCGTGGCCTTGCCGTCGCAGCTCACGAAATTCCAGTCGAGGGTGGCACCCGGGCCGGTGCAGAACTTCCTCGTCGTGCCATCCGCGGCCTCGATGCGCAACACGGCCACGTCCGATTCGGCCGGCTGCGTGGGAAGGCTCAGGGCATTCACGGGCACCACCAGATCGGCGATCTTCTGGAGCGTCGTCGAGAAATCCGCGTCGCAGACGGTGCCTTCCACGGTGCCGATGCCCTTGTCGCGGAACTTCCCGGCGAGTTGCTGGAAGCGGGTACCCGCGCTGTCTCCAGTGCAGGTCCCGGTGACTCCCGGGCTCGGCAAGATGCAAGCCCCTGGAGCTAATCCACAGGTCCCTCCCTTGAACCCGCCAACGGACGTCGCATCGGGAACGGCGGAGTAGATGAACGCCGCCCCGAAGGGCCTGCCCAGCCCAGTGAAGTAGCTCACGTAGTCGTCGAGCGGGAACAGCTTGCCAGGCGTGTCCGTGGCCGGCGTGGAGGCCTCGGCCGTGAGGCAGGTGTCGGCCCCAGGGCTGCCGTCCACGACCAGCGAGGCCGGCACCAGGGTGGCCCCCGGAGCCGTCACCGTCGGCGGGTTCGAGCAATCGTCCTCGTTCCCCAGCCAAACGACGACCATCTTCGCGCCCGGGTGCGGCCAGTCGGCCGCCGCGACGTCGGCGGGCTGCTTCAGCCCGTTCGTCTGCAGCGCCTTCTTCACCGAGAGGCGAGCAGCCTCGAAGTGCTGCTCCTGGCCGGAGCCGCAGGACCCGACCTTCACGTTGTCCTTGAATTGATCGACGCGCTTCTGGAGCTCGGCATCCACGCTCGCGGTGCCCCAGGTCTCCCACTTGAGTTCCTTCGTGAAGTGCAGGACCTTGGGGTTCGAGCCGAGGGCGACGAAGTCCCCCTGGGGATAGGGCGTGTTGTTACCCGCGGCCGTTCCGAGCGTGCAGGTGGGATCCGGAATGCCGCTGAAGACGGTCATGTAGTCGCCGCAGAGGTCGCCGTCGTTGGCGCATGGATATGTGTAAACGTCGTGAACGCCGTTAATTGCGCCGATGCTGCAGATGTGCCCCGAGCAGGCCTGCCCGCCTTTGAAATTCTGGAAGATGGAGGACGTCGTTATGGCCATGTGGAACTCGAACGGATCGAGGTTCTGGCTCTTCCGGTCCGCCTGGGCCTGCGCAAGCGAGGTGATGAACGCGCCGAAGTTGCGGATGAGGTTGTCCTGCATCGGATCCATCGACCCCGAGTCGTCGACGACGAACAGCACGTCCGCGGTCGAGACGCTCGAGATCAGGATGCGCTGAGACCCCGGTTGGATGATGCACTTCCCGACCGGGTTGAAGTTGTAGTCCTGGCAGCCTGCCAGGGCGCAGAGAACAAGGGCGATTGTCGAGCGACGAAGCATCGGGCCTCCGGGTGAAGGGATGATACCTCGTTCCCGGTACGACGCGGCAAGTTGGCTGCGCAGAGAAGGATCGATCTGCGGGGTACAGTAGGGAGCCCCCCTACAGCGACGTGCAGCCGCCCACCGCGTGGAGACGTCACGGCGGCAATGGAACGGCGCCGCAAGACGCGAACTGGACTTCAAGGCCTCAGGTCTGATGGCGCCGACCGGTTGAGATGATCCCGCGGTCGCGCATTCTGTAGCGCGGGGCCTTGTGCCCCGCCTCGACACGCCAAGCGGGAGACAAGCCCCCGCGCTACGGGAACGGGCTCAATGCAAGCGAGCACCGCTGTGAGACCTGAGCCCGAGGCCTGAGGTCCGAGGCGCCTGAACGGAACTATTCCCACTCGATGGTGGCCGGGGGCTTCGAAGAGACGTCGTACACGACCCGGTTGATCCCGCGGACCTCGTTGGTGATGCGCGAGGAGAGCCTGGCCAGCAGCTCGTACGGCAGCCGGGCCCAGTCGCCGGTCATGCCGTCCGTGGACTCGATTGCGCGGATGGCGCAGGTGGCCTCGTAGGTGCGTTCGTCCCCCATCACGCCGACGCTGCGCACGGGCAGGAGCACCGCGAAGGCCTGCCAGAGCTTCTCGTAGAGGCCCGCCGCGCGGACCTCCTCCTGCACGATGGCGTCCGCGGCGCGGAGCACGCCGAGCCGCTCCTCCGTGATCGTGCCCAGCACCCGGATGGCGAGGCCAGGACCGGGAAAGGGCTGACGGTGCACGATCTCCCGGGGGAGCCCGAGCTCGAGCCCGAGCTGCCGCACCTCGTCCTTGAAGAGCTCGCGCAACGGCTCGACGAGCGCGAGCTTCATGACCTCCGGGAGTCCCCCCACGTTGTGGTGGCTCTTGATGGTCGCGGACGGTCCCTTGAACGAGACCGACTCGATGACGTCCGGGTAGAGCGTGCCCTGGACGAGGAACTGGGCGCGCTCGTTGGCGCCGGCGAGCCGCTCCACCTCCTCCTCGAAGACGGCGATGAACTCGCGGCCGATGATCTTGCGCTTCGCCTCGGGGTCGGCCACGCCGGCGAGCTTGGAGAGAAAGCGCGCCCGCGCGTCGACGGTGACGAGCGGCAGGTGGAAGGCCCGCCCGAAGACGTCCTCCACCTGTTCGCGCTCCCTCGCGCGAAGCAGTCCGTTGTCGACGAAGATGCACCGCAGCCGATCGCCGAGGGCGCGGTGGACGAGCAGCGCCGCGACCGCCGAGTCGACGCCGCCGGAGAGCGCGCAGATGGCGTGGCCACCCTGCACCTGCGCGCGGATCTGCTCGACGGCGACCTCCGCGTAGGCGCGCATCGACCAGGAGCCGGAGCAGCCGCAGACGCCGTAGGCGAAGTTCCGGAGCAGCTCCGCCCCGCGCGGCGTGTGGACCACCTCCGGGTGGAACTGCACCGCGTAGAACCGGCGGCGTCGATCTTCGATCGCGGCGAAGGGAGAGGAAGGCGTGGAGGCGACAGGCTCGAACCCGGGAGGGAGCGACTCGACGCGGTCGCCGTGGCTCATCCAGACGTCGAGCTTGGCCGGCAGGCCCTGGAAGAGCGCCGACGACTGCTTCACGTCGATCGACGCGGGGCCGTACTCGCGATGGGCTGCGCCGGCGACCTTGCCTCCCAGCTCGTGGGCGAAGAGCTGCAGCCCGTAGCAGATCCCGAGCACCGGCACGCCCAGCTCGTAGACGACGCGGTCGGCGCGCGGGCTCCCCGCGGCGAGCACGCTGGCGGGTCCGCCGGAGAGGACGACGCCGCGCGGCCGGAAGGCGCGGATCTGCTCCGGTCTGGCGGTGCAGGGGTGGATCTCGCAGTAGACGCCCAGCTCGCGCAGGCGGCGCGCGATGAGCTGCGTGTACTGCGAGCCGAAGTCGAGGATGAGTATCTTCTCTGAGTGGATGTCCACCGGTTTGCTCCCGCCCGTAGGATCCCCCTCCCTGGAAGGGAGAGGGCTGGGGTGAGGGTAGGATCCCCCCTCTCCCTGGAAGGGAGAGGGCTGGGGTGAGGGTCGAGTGCCCGACTCGTCCCCTCACCCTGACCCTCTCCCCCGCGGGGGGAGAGGGGAGAAACATCAATCCGCCCTGTAGTTGGGCGCTTCCTTCTCGATGATCACGTCGTGCACGTGGCTCTCGCGCAGGCCCGCGGCCGAGATGCGGATGAAGCGCGCCTTCTGCCGCAGCTCGGCGATGGTCTTGCAGCCGACGTACCCCATGCCGCTGCGCAGTCCGCCGACGAGCTGGAACAGGTTCATGACGACGCTGCCCTTGTACGGCACCCGGCCCTCGATGCCCTCCGGCACGAACTTGTCCGGCTCGACCTCGTTCTGGAAGTAGCGGTCCTTCGACCCCTCCTTCATCGCGCCGAGAGAACCCATGCCACGGTAGCTCTTGTAGCTGCGGCCCTGGTAGAGGATGACGTCGCCCGGAGCCTCCTCGGTGCCGGCCAGCAGCGATCCGATCATCACGCTGGAGGCTCCCGCGGCGAGCGCCTTCACGAGATCGCCGGAGAACTTCACACCGCCATCGGAGATGACCGGCACGCCGTGCTTCTCGGCCGCCCGGGCGCAGTCGTCGACGGCGGTGATCTGCGGGACACCGACGCCCGCCACCACGCGCGTGGTGCAGATGGACCCCGGCCCGATGCCCACCTTCACCGCGTCCACGCCCGCCCTGCACAGCGCGTCGGTCGCGTCGGCGGTGGCGACGTTGCCGGCCACCAGCTCGATGCCCTTGAAGTTGGACTTGGTGGCGCGCACCGCGTCGAGAACACCCCGCGAGTGTCCGTGGGCGGTGTCGATGGCGATGACGTCCGCCCCCGCCTTGAGCAACGCCGCGAGGCGCGCCTCCCGGTCCGGCGCGACGCCGACCGCCGCGCCACAGAGCAGGCGGCCGAGCCTGTCCTTGGCCGCGTTCGGGTGCTGCTGGATCTTCTCGATGTCCTTGATCGTCACGAGACCCCGGAGCTCGAAGGCCTCGTTCACCACCAGCAGCTTCTCGATGCGGTGCCGGTGGAGGAGGTCCTTCGCCTCCTCGATCGTCACCCCTTCTCGAGCGGTGACGAGGTCCTTCGTCATGACCTCCTCGACCCGCTGGTCGAGGTTGCGCTCGAACCGGAGATCGCGGTTGGTCAGGATCCCGACCAGCCGTCCCCGCTTCGTGACGGGGACTCCGCTGATGCCGTGCTCGCGCAGGAGCGCGACGGCCTGGGCGAGCCGCGCCTCGGGCTCGATGGTGACCGGGTCGGCGACGACGGCCGACTCGGAGCGCTTGACCTTGGCCACTTCGGCGGCCTGTTGCTCGATGGTCAGGTTCTTGTGGACGAAGCCGAGACCGCCCGCGGACGCCATGGCGATGGCCATGCGCGCCTCGGTCACCGTGTCCATGGCGGAGGAGACGATGGGGATGTTGAGCTGGATGTTGCGGCTGAGGCGAGTGACCGTCTCGACCATCTTCGGGAGGACGTCGCTCTCGCCCGGGACGAGCAGCACGTCGTCGAAGGTGAGAGCTAGACGCAGGTCATCGCGGTTGAGCATGCGGACATATAGCTATCTGGACTGGAGAGGTCAAGACGCGCGCCGACCGCCATGAGCCTGTCCCCGGACCATGGCGGGAGGGGACGGATTCACGGCCTCTCTGGCCGCTCCGGAGCGCGGAATGCGCTCCACGACAGCGCAGGTGGACCGACCTCCGCCCACCCGCACCCAGGGTAGATTGCGCGTCATGCGGAGATGCGCTTGCCGGGGTGGCCGCCGCACCTGCATCATGCGAAGGTGCCAGACGACGGCGACCGGCGGACGGGCGACCGAGTCTCGACCGGGCTGAGAGCCCGGCTCGGGTGCTCGACGCTGGACGATCTCGTCGAGCGCTTCGCGGCCAACGTCTCGCGCAGCGGCTTCTTCCTGCACACGCGCGAGGCGAGGCCTGTCGGCACCGAGATAGCCTTCGAGCTGCTGCTCGCCACAGGCGAGCGGGCCTTCCACGGCCGGGGCATCGTACGCTGGGTATCCTCCCCCGGCTCGAACGGCGGCGGCGCGCCCGGCATGGGCATCCAGTTCACCGCGCTCGACGCGCCCAGCCGCGCCGTGGTGGAGCGGATGGTCGCCCTCCGCGAGAAGCGAGGGTTGCAGGCTGGGCCGGCGGCACTGGTCAGCCCTCCTGGCCCACCGCTGGCGACGCCGCCACCTGCCCGATGGCCGATGGCGCCGCCCGTCCATGAGGTCCTGTCCCCACCGATCCTGACGCCGACGCCGATCCTGCGCCTCTCTCCGCGCCCGGCTTCTTCGGCTGCGCCGGCAGAGCCGTCGCCGCCTCGCGGCAGCGCCCCTGATCGCGGCAAGCGCGATCAGGGGTTCCCGGCAGAGCCGTCGCAGTCTCGCGGCAGCGCCCCTGATCGCGGCAAGCGCGATCAGGGGTTCCCGGCAGAGCCGTCGCAGTCTCGCGGCAGCGCCACTGATCGCGACAAGCGCGTTCAGGGGTTCACCCCGATCCATACCCCAACCCCAACCCCCATCCTGTCGCTCCAGTCCCCTGCTCAGGCCGACCTCTCGGCGCAGCACGCGGTGCAGCGCCTCGCCGCGGGGCCGCTCGAGCTCGACCTCGGCTTGCCCGTCGAGCCGCAGCCGGTGACGCGGCCGTCGCGCGCCATCATCGGCATCGACCTCGGCACCACGAATTCGTGCGCAGCGGTCGTGAAGGACGGCAAGCCCTACGTCATCCCCTCGCGAGAGGGTTACAACACCGTCCCGTCCATCGTGGCGCTCAACTCCCGGCATCGCGTCGTGGTCGGGCACCTCGCCCGGGCACAGCTCCTCTCCAACCCGAAGGACACCGTCTACGGCACGAAGCGCCTCATCGGCCGCCCCTTCGACTCCAAGCCGGTACAGCAGATCCGGGAAGCCTTCGCCTACGACATCGTGGAGGGTAGTGACGGGATGGCGGCCGTCGAGCTCGCCCGCCACCGCCTCTCGCTCGAGCAGGTCTCGGCGCTCGTGCTCAAGGAGGTGAAGAACGTCGCGCAGAACCACCTGGGCGAGGAGGTGAACCGCGCCGTCATCACCGTGCCGGCCTACTACAACGAGCGCCAGCGCGAGGCAGTCCGGCGCGCCGGCGCGCTGGCGGGCCTGCACGTCGAGCGCATCGTCAACGAGCCGACCGCGGCCGCGCTCGCGTACGCGTACGGACGCAGGCTGCGGCAGCGCGTCCTCGTGTACGACCTGGGCGGCGGCACCTTCGACGCCTCGGTCCTCGAGCTGCAGGACAACGTCTACGAGGTCATCTCCACCGCCGGCGACACCTTCCTGGGCGGGGTGGACTTCGACAACCGGATCGTGGCGCGGCTCCTCGAGTGCTACGAGACGGCGACGAGGCGGCCCTTCGACGGCGACCGAGTCGCCCTCTCCCGGCTCGTCGACGCCGCCGAGCGAGCCAAGTGCGCGCTCTCCGAGCGGCGCGAGTTCCACATCCAGCTGCCCTTCCTGGCCATGAAGGACGGCGAGCCGGTGACGCTCGACGTCGTCCTGACCCGGGACGAGATCGTCCGGTTGGTGGAGCCGCTCGTGGAGCGGACGCTGGCGGTGTGTCGCGAGGTGCTCGACGCGAAGGGGCTCTCCCCGGCGGACCTCGACGAGGTGATCCTGGTCGGCGGCCAGTCGCGCATGCCGCTCGTGCACGAGCAGGTCCAGGCGTTCTTCGGCAGGGCGCCCTCGCGCGCGGTCCACCCCGACGAGGCGGTCGCCATCGGGGCCGCCCTCCTCGCGCACTCGCTCGACAGCGCCGAGGGCGTGGTGCTCATCGACGTGCTCCCTCTCTCCATCGCGGTCGCCATGCCACAGGGGAAGGTGCGCACCATCTTCGAGCGCAACACGCCCCTCCCTTCGCGCAAGCAGGTGGGCCTCGCCACGACCGAGGACGGACAGACGGCGTTCGAGCTGTCGGTGGTCCAGGGCGAGTCCCCGCTGGCCGCGGACTGCGAGTACCTCGGGACTGTACGCCTCGACGGGCTGCCTTCGGGGCCGCGCGGCATGGTGAAGATCGCGGTCGGATTCGAGCTCGGCGCCGAGGGCCTGCTCACTGTCACGGCCCGTGAACTACAGACGAACCGGGTCGTGAGGACGACCTTCGCCGCGCGCGCGCTTCCGGCGCGCAAGGCGGCCACCGACCCCGCCGCCGAGCAAGAACTCAAGCTCGTCCCCGCGCCGTCTCAGCCGAGCGGCGGGTTGCGCGGCTTCCTGGGCCGGCTGCTCGGGCGCGAGGCGCGGTAGCCAAGAGGCCAGCCGGTCACCGTTCGGGCTCCTCCTGCCGGAGGGCCGACCCCTGCTCGCGCGCCGCGGCCTGGGCGGCTCGCCGGCGCTGCATCCAGCGGAAGGCCAGGACGGCCAGCACGGCCACCACGCCGAGCAGGATGTAGTGGCCGAACCGGGAGGCCTCGAGCGCGGCGCGCTCGATATCATCGCCGAACCAGAACCCGAGGCACACCCAGAGCGGCGCCGAGACCATGGCCGCCAGCCCGTCGAACAGGAGGAACTCCCAGAACGGAAGGCGCGAGTGCCCGACGGTGAAGTAGGTCGGCGCGCGAAGCCCTGGCAGGTAGCGCGCGATGACCACGACGATGTTCCCGCTCCGGCGGAGGCGCTTCTCCACCTCCTGCAGCTTTTCCGGTGGGACGAGCCGGCGGAGCAGCCGGAACTCGGCGATGCGCGCCCCGAGACGCCTACCCATCCAGTAGATGACGGAGTCACCGGCCAGGATCCCGACCATCCCCACCGCCACCATCCAGCGCAGGCCCACGTCACCTACCATCCCGTGCACCGAGGGCAAGTCGAGCGGGGAGGCGAGCCAGGCCAGTACACCGCCGGTGACCAGGATCACGTCCTCGGGCAGGGGGAAGCCGAACCCACACAGGACCAGCACCCCGAACACGACGGCGTATCCCGCGTCGAGCGAGCGCTCCCCGAGCAGATCGACCAGCCGCTGCAGCATCCGATCCCGTGTCCGTTATCGAACGGGGCGCGCCGCCAGCTGACGGAGCGCCTCCTTGTTGTCCGCGACCCGCCGCGCCAGCTCGCCGGCGATGACCGCGACCAGCTTGAGGCAGGTGACGGGCTTCTCCTGCGCCTTCTTGAAGAACTCCCGCCGCGGCAGCTCCAGGATCTCGCAATCCGTGGCCGCCACGGCCGAGACGAGGTGCGGGGACTTCGCGAGCAGGCCGAGGTCGCCGAGGTGCTCCCCTGGGCCGAGCGTCGCGATCTCCCGCTCGCCGCCCGCGGTGCGCTGCGTGATGCGCACCGCCCCCGACATGATCACGAAGAGCGCGTCGCCCGTCCCGTCCTCGAGGAAGAGCGGCTTGCCCCCGGGGAAGGTCTTCGTGCGCGCGATCGCCGCGAAGGTGTTGAGTCCCGTCTCGCTGAAGTCCTTGAAGAGGGGCGCTTGCTGCAGCGCCTCGAGCACGGTCATCGGCCGGACCAGCCTTCCCGCAGATATTGCTCGGCGTAGCGGATGTAGTTCTGGGCAGAGGTCCGGAAGAAGGCGATCTCCTCGCCGGTGAGGCCGCGCTTCACCTTGGCTGGCGTGCCGAGCGCGAGCGTGCCCTTCGGCACGACCATGCCGGGCGGCACGAGCGAGCCGGCGCCCACCATGGCGTCCTCTCCTACCACCGCGCCGTCCATCACCACCGCCCCGATGCCGACGAGGCAGCGGTCCTTGACGGTGCAGCCGTGCAGCGTGACGCGGTGGCCGATGGTGACGTCATCCCCGACGATGGTCGGGTGGGTGTGGCTGGTCACGTGCAGGACAGCGTGATCCTGGACGTTGGTGCGCGCGCCGATGCGGATAAAGTTCACGTCACCACGCACGATGGCCCCGAACCACAGCGAGGAGGCCTCGCCGATCTCGACGTCGCCTATCACGACGGCGGTCTCTGTGGCGAAGACCGAGTCGTGGAGAATGGGCGCCTTGCCGCCGAACGGACGGATGATCGCCAATGGTTCAACCCCTCCCCGAAACCCGGCGGATGCTAGCCGGTGCCCTCGCCAGCCGCAAGGCGAGCGCGAGGAGGCCGGCGCCCATCGCGCCGCCAAGGGTATCCGCCACCCAGTCCTGGAGATCGCAGCTTCGGCCTGTCACGAACGCTTGGTGAAGCTCGTCGCTCGCCCCGTACACGCTCGCGCCCACCACGGCGAGGACGAGCGCGAGACCGCGATCGGCTCCGTTCCACCGGAGCGCGAAGAGGAGAAGCGCGCCCAAGGTCCCGTACTCGACGAAGTGAAGCCCCTTGTCCCAGAACAGGCCGGTGAGCTGCGGCAAGGGGTTCGCCTGCGAGGAGAGATAGAACACGGTCACGAGATGGAGCGCCACGGGGATCCACGGCCACAGGCGGCGAGCGAGACGAGATGTTGGGGCGCCAGGGGTAGCGTCGTCACCGGCCGTCCTCGACAGCGGGGGTCCAGGTCGGGGTCCACGTCCAGGGCGTCCCGGCTCTCCCCGGGAGAAGGGATCCGAATCCACCCTGCCCTGCCCCGGAAGGCGTGGCGTCACTCCACTCCCACGATCTCGCCGGAGAGCGAGTTCGCATGCGTGCGGGTGACGCGGACGGAGAGACGGGCGCCCGCGGGCGCCCGCGCCTCGACGGCGTCGAAATGGACGACGCGGTTCTCGGGGGTGCGCCCGAACCGGCGCGCCTCCTCGCCGTCGAGGGCCCCTTCGACGAGCACCTCGACGGTCGCGCCCATCTGTCGAGCCATCGCCTCCGAGGAGATGCGGCGCTGCACCACCTGGAGGCGCTCCAGCCGCGCGATGGCGGCCTGGCGAGGGATCTCCGTCCACTCCGGCGCGGAGCCGAGGCGCAGGGCGGCGGCGGTGTGCGGTCTTGGGCTGTAGACGAACGAGAAGGAGTTGTCGAAGCGGGCGCGCTCGAGGAGCTCGAGCGACCGCTCGAAGTCCTCGTCCGTCTCGCCCGGGAAGCCCACGATGAAATCGGTGGTGATGGCGATGCCCGGCCTCGCCGCGCTCAGCTTGTCGAAGCGGCCCATGTACTCGGCGACCGTGTAGTCGCGGCGCATGCGGAGCAGCACGGGATCCGAGCCCGACTGCACCGGCAGGTGGAAGTGGGGCATCACCTTGGGCTCGTCCCGGAACACCTCGACGAGGGCGTCGGAGAGGTCGTGCGGATGGCTCGTGGTGAACCGCACCCGCGCCAGAGCCGGCACGGCGGCGGCCCTGCGCAGGAGCCCTGGGAAGTCACAGCCGCCGGCGTAGGAGTTCACGTTCTGCCCGATGAGCGTCACCTCGCGCACCCCCACCTCGGCCAGCGCCGCGCACTCCTCCACGATCTCGGTGAAGGGGCGCGAGATCTCGCGGCCACGGGTATGCGGGACGATGCAGAAGGAGCAGACGTTGTCGCAGCCCTTCATGGCCGTGACGAAGGCGGTGGCGCGGCCGCGGGAGGACTCCGGGTCAGCGCGCGGGAAGAGGTACTCCTCCGAGGGCATCCAGCCGGTCTCGGCGAAGCGTTCGCGGCGCGCGCGGTCGATCATGTCGGGCAGCTTCGCGATGTTGTCGGGGCCGAACACGAAGTCGAGGTACGGCACCCGTGCCAGAAGGCGGCCCTTCTCCTGCTGCGCCACGCAGCCCCCGACGGCCAGGAGCGTGCCGCGCCTCGCCTTGTGCACCCGGTAGCGGCCGAGCGCCGAGAGGAGCTTCTGCTCGGCCTTCTCGCGCACCGCGCAGGTGTTGAGGAGGATGAGGTCCGCGTCCTCGGCGTGCGGCGTCGCCGAGAAGCCGTGGCGGCCGAGCAGCTCCAGCATCCGCGCGCTGTCGGCGTCGTTCATCTGGCAGCCGAAGGTGTGGACGAACACCTTCCGCGGCGCCGGCGCGCGCGCCTCGGCCTCCGAAGCGCTGCTGGTGCGCACGGCCATGCTTGGGGATGGCACGAGCTCGGACATGGCGAGGTAAGAACCTAGGTGGTACAGCCGATCGGGTCAATGCCGTGAACGCCGCTCAACGAGCGCATGTCGAACGGGGCATGCTGCCCCACCGGTCAGCGACGCACGTTCCGCGGGACGAGCGCATCCGCGGCCCCTTCCAGCTCGGCGAGGGTCGTCACGGTGGCGACGCGCTCCACCTTGGAGGCGTAGAGCGGCATCTCGCTGTCGCCCTGCCCCCAGGCCCAACGCTCCTCGGGGCAGATCCAGACCAGATGGCGGGCCCGCCGGCGCAGCTCGTCCAGCACCCAGCCGTTGGGAGGGTGGTAGTTGCTGCGCCCGTCCCCGATGATGATGACTGTCGTGCGCCGGGTGACTGCGCCCCGGAACTGCTCGTGGAAGGTCTTGAACGCGCGCCCGTAGTTGGAGTTCCCGAAGAGGCTCACCACTCGCGCCGCGGTCGCCAGGTGCGCCGCGCGGGCGACGTCGCGCTCCTTGCGAAACGCCGCGGTCACCTCGCCCAGGTCGGAGACGAACACGAAGCTCCGAACCCGGGTGAAGAGCTCCTGCAGCGTGTGCACGAACACGAGCATGAGGCGCGACACGTAGCGCACGGAGTCCGAGACGTCGCAGAGAACGACGACGTCGGGGCGCTGGGGGCGGCGCCGGCGGAAGGCGAGCCTCGCCGGGAACCCGCCCAACGCCATGTTCCGGCGCAGCGTGCGGCGGACGTCGAGCGCGCCGCGCCCGGCCCGCTCGCGCGAGGCCAGGCGCGCCCGGAGCCGCTCCGCCAGCCTGCGCACCGCGGTCTCCATCCGCTCCATGTCGGCGCGCGAGAGGGACGCGAAGCCTGACGGCGCCAGGCTCCGGCGGCGGCGCGCCTCGGCGCGGGCGCGCTGCTCCAGCTCGGCGTAGCGGCGCGCGGCTTCCTCCAGCGCGTCGAGGGCGGCGCGCAGGCGGCTCGAGACGAGCTCCAGCGCGCGAGGCGAGAGGAGACGCGCCCGGAGCGCCTCCTCGAGGACAGCGAGGTCGCGGGCAGTGGCTCCTCCCCCCGCTGCCCCGAACAGCTGGCGGCCGTAGAAGCCGACCTGGGCCTGCGTGACGAGGGCGCTGAAGTCTAGCTCGCGGGCTGCCGCCTCGTAGGCCCGGCCCACCGCTCCGCGTTCCCCGGTGAGGGCGGCGCGGGCGAGCGGCGACAGCGATCCGACCATCTCCTGGAGCGCCAGCGCGAGCTCGCGCGCCTCGTCGCCGTCGAGGAGCCCCGGCCTGTCGAGCTCCGCGAGGAGGCCGCGTTCGAGCCCATCGAGGACGCGCCCCAGCCCGGAGAAGTAGAGCGCGAAGAGCTCGTCGAAGAGCTCGACGTCAGCGATGCGCTTGACGAGGGTCGACCGGAGCGCGGAGCGGAAGGCCCCGCGCTCGGCCAGGCCGACCATGGCAACTGCGCGGCCGGCGTCGGCCACCTCCGCGGGCGACACACGGACACCGTTCTGGCGCAGCAGCCGTGCGAATTCGACGAGGCGCGCCTCCACGACCTGCGACTATAGTTCCAGCACGGTGACCGCGCCCCTGGTGGAGCTCGCAGGCGTCGATGTCCAGCTCGGTGGCCGGCCGGTGCTCACGGGCGTGTACCATGGGGCTCGCTCCGGCTGGCGCACGAGACCATGACCACCTTCGTCCTCGCGCTCTTCCTCGGCTTCTTCTTCGCGCAGATCGTGATCGAGGGCGCGCTCAGCCTGGCCAACCTCCGCCACGTGGCGCGGGCGGGCGAGGCGGTCCCGTCGCAGCTCGTGGGCCAGGTGGACGCGGAGACCGCTCGCAAGAGCCGAGCCTACACGCTGGCGCGCGGCCGCTTCGGGGTCCTGCACGCCCTTCACGACGCAGCGCTCACGCTGGCCCTGCTCTTCTCGGGGATCCTGCCGGCCATGGACGCGGCGCTCGCGCGGCGCGGGCTCGCCGGCGCGCACCGGTTCGTCGCCTTCCTGGTGGCGCTGTCGGTGATCTCCTCGCTGGCGAACCTCCCCTTCTCGCTCTACGGCACGTTCGTCCTCGAGCAGCGCTTCGGCTTCAACCGCACGACCTGGCGCCTGTGGCTCAAGGACCGGCTGAAGGCGCTCGCCTTGGCTGCGGCCCTCGGGCTCCCGCTGCTCTACGCTATGTACGGGTTCTTCGCCCTCACCGGCCGCGCATGGTGGCTGTGGCTCTTGGCCTTCCTCACCACCGTCCAGGTCGTGATGGCCTGGCTCTACCCGGCCGTGATTGCGCCGCTCTTCAATCGATTCACGCCGCTGCCCGACGGCGATCTGCGGACGCGCCTCGAGGCCCTCGCGCGCGACGCGGGCTTCCGCACCCGCGGCCTCTTCGTGATGGACGCGTCGAAGCGCTCGGGGCACTCCAATGCCTACTTCACGGGCTTCTTCCGGCCCCGCATCGTGCTGTTCGACACGCTGGTCCGGCAGATGAGCGTGGAGGAAGCGGCCGCGGTGCTCGCTCACGAGATAGGGCATTTCCAGGCCCGCCACGTGCACAAGCGCCTCGCGCTCGGCCTCGTGGTCCAGCTCGCGAGCCTGTGGATCCTCTCGTTCCTGGTTCGCTGGCCGCCGCTGTTCGCCGCCTTCGGCTTCGGCGCGCCCTCCCTGCAGGCCGCCCTGGCCCTCACGTCCCTGTGCGGCGGCGCCTTCACCTTCCTGTTCGCGCCCATCGAGAGCTTCCTCTCGCGCAGGCACGAGTACGAGGCGGATCGCTACTCGGTCGCCATCGCGCGCGCGCCGGCCGCGCTCCGCTCGGCGCTCGTGAAGCTGAACGGAGAGAACCTCTCGAACCTCAACCCGCACCCGTGGTACAGCGCCTGGCACTACTCGCACCCGACGCTGGTGGAGCGCCTCGAGGCCATCGAGGCACGGGCAGAGTAGAGGGGCGCGGCGCCACAGTCAGCGACGACACGCCCCGATGACCTCGACTGCGATCGAGCTCAAGACCTGCCGGAATATCAGTTGCGGTCGCAGGGGCCCGGGTGGGGCCCCAACGGCTTTGCCGGCGGGGCGGGGGCGGCCTTCGCCCCCGGGTAACTCAGTCGCCCGATTCCCAGACCTCGTGGCGCAGCCGGTCCTGGTCGATGTCGCTCATCGACGACTCGCCCGAGGGTTCGCCGGAGCCCGCCCCCATGCTCGTCGAGTCTTCCGCACTGGCGTTCTGCGCTACCACGGTCGCGCAGGGCATGTCCTTCGCCTCACAGCCGTTGTCTCCGGCCCAGGCAGCCGTGAACGCAGCCGCCGCGATCAACGCCGCGGCAAGTCGAATCGTCGTCTTCATGTCGGTTCCTCCACACGGGCCGCACGCGGCTCTCGACGGTGCGCCCGTTCGTCAGGTCCAAGCGCTTTCGCCCGAGGACATCCCCCGGACGAAGAGCAGATGAGTGAAGATGCCCTTGATGCGTCCTTCGCCAACCGGGGATACCCATGAGCGCCTCGAAAAGGGCCGATCCCTCACGGGGCCCGGACTGAGTGCCCGGGGGCTCACGCCGCCCCCGCCCCGCCGGCCGAGCCGTCGGGGGCCCCACCCCGGCCACGCCGCAGAGCGATCGTATTTTTCGACAGGTCGAGAGTCACCCGATCTCGAGGAGCGCTATCCCCTCCACGTGGTGCGTCTGGGGGAACATGTCCACCGCCTGGACAACCTCGACCCGGTAACCTGCGTCGCCGCAGGCCTTGAGGTCGCGGGCGAGCGTGGCCGGGTCGCACGAGACGTAGACCGCGCGGGGCACTTCCAGCTCGCGCAGGGCGGGCCCGATTCCGCGGGCGCCCTCGCGCGGCGGGTCGAGGAGCGCCGCTCCGAAGCGCTTCGACGAGCCCTTCTCGCGCGCGAACGCGCGCGCGAGCGCCAGCGCATCGCCCGCGAAGAAGCGGACGCTGTTCCGGCGGGAATCTCCGCCGGCAGCCCACTCCTCGAGATCGAGCCTGGCCAGCTCGAGCGCGGGCCCCTGCGCCTCCACGGCATGGACGCTGCGCGCCCGCGCCGCGAGCGGCCCCGTGAAGTTCCCGGCGCCACAGAAGAGCTCGAGCACGTCCTCACCGTCGGGCCGGAGCAGCGCCAGCACGGTTTCGACGAGGAGCGCGTTTCCCCTGCGGTTCGCCTGCTGGAACACGTCGGGGCGCGAGCGCTGGAGCTCCGACGCGGGGTCGTCCGGCCGGCGGGCGTGACGCAGCACCGGATCGCCGACCCGCTCGAGCGGCGATCCCTCGGCTCCGAGGACCAGGCCCTGCAGCACCGGGAGCGCCTCGAGGAGCGCCTCGGCCCGTTGCCGTACCGAGGGGCTGGTCGAGGCGAGCTGCAGGAAGGCGGCACCCCTCCCGGCTCGGCGCGACCATTCGAGCGTGACCTCGCGGGGCGAGAGGCGAACAGAGGCGAGCGCCGGCCCCATGGCCTCGCGCAACCGATCGAGCTCCGGCTCGAGGAGGTGGCACTCGCGCAGCTCGACGGGCTCGTGCGAGCGGCGCCTGAAGAAGACGAGCCGGCCCGTCGCCCGATCGTGGTGGAACTTGGCGCGGGCGCGATAGCGCAAGGGCGAAGGCGAGGGCAGGATGCCTCGGTCCCGGTAGGTCCCTGGCCCGAGCCCCCCGATGCGCCTCAGCGTCTCCGTGAAGGCGTGCTGCTTCGCCGCGAGCTGCGCCTCGTAGGCGACGTGCAACCACTCGCAGCCGCCGCATCCGGCCCGTGCGCCGGGCCCGAAGTGCCGGCAGGGCGCCTCGACCCGTTCCTTGCCCGGTCGCAGGACCTCGATCAGAGAGGCGTGAGCTGGGCCCGTGCCGCCAGGCACTTCCGCCGCCACCTGGTCGCCAGGCGCCGTGTAGGGCACGAAGACGGCGCGGGCCTCGACCCGTCCGACGCCCTCGCCTCCCTGGGCGAGCTCAACGATGTCGAGGACGCACTGCACCAGGGGAAGCTAACCTCAGGAGGTGCGAAGGTCAGGCCGATCCTTCTACTGACCTCGAGGACTCGAGGCCGGTCGAAAGATAGACCGCCCAGCCGTTTGGCGGGGGTGGGGCCCCGACGGGCTTGCCCGGCGGGGCGGGGGCCGCCTTCGCCCCCGGGTACTCAAGACCTGTCTAAAAACGTGATCGCTCTGCGGCGTGGCCGGGGTGGGGCCCCGATGGGCTTTGCCCGGCGGGGCGGGGGCGGCCTGCGCCCCCGGGTACTCAGGCCGCCTCGAGGTCCTTCCGCAGCTTCTCGACGAAGGTGTCGATCCGTTCGCGCTTCGCTCGGTCGAGGTCGATGAACTCGATGCCCATCCCCGGCGCCATGTTGATCCGGTTGTCCCACTCGGCCACGCGCGTCACGCGGCCGGAGATGTCGAAAGGGAACCCCGAGCCCGGCAGCTGGATGATGACCTTCACCACCGTCCCGACGGGCAGCGGCTTGCGGGTGTTGATGAAGAGCCCGCCCTGGCTGATGTTGGTCGCCCAATCGGAGAGGAAACTGCCGACACTCCGGTACGCCACCGGTAACTCATGGTGAAGTCGCGGTGACTGGCGCCTGTTGTCCATCCGGGCCTTTGTCATCGTTCTAGCAGTGTAGCAGGGTTTCGTGCGCGCAGCGGACCGCGACAGCGTGTGGCGCATTTCACGATATCCGTGCCACGACCTCGGTTCCGCGCCTGAAGCACAGCAATTGCGCGGCGTTGCCTTCGCATACGGCGATCTCGAGCCGCCCCGAGCTGCCCAGGAGCGCGAGGAGCTCGCCGGGGCGCCCATCCCCATAGGTGCGGACGACACGCGCACGGCGTCCTGCCACGGTGACCTCGAACGGTTCGCCGCGCAGGTCGGCGTCGCGGATGGAGGTGATCACGTTTCCGAACGAGTCCACCGTCGTGCATTGTCCGTGGATTTCGCTGCCCCGCCGCTCGGCGCGAGGCCACTCCAGGCGGACCGGGTCGGCGATCGACGGCCCGAGGGCCTCGAAGTCGCCGCCCGCCGCCAGCCACGCCGCCACAGGCGCGAACACGTCGCGTCCGTGGAAGGTGGCGGACACGGGCCCGGGAACGACCTTCGAAGCGGTGACGAGGCGGGCACGGCCCCCGTCCAGGAAGGGCGTGAAGAGCCCGTTGTCCGGGCCGACGAAGCGCCTTCCCGCCGCGTCCACGAGGGACATGGGGCGCCGCGCCGTGCCGACGCCCGGGTCGACGACCGCCAGGTGGACGGCGCGCGCGGGGAACCGCGGAGCGCAGTCCTCGAGGAGAAGCGCACCCGCCAGGACGTCGTGGCGAGGCACCTCGTGCGACAGATCGACGAGGGTGGCTCCGGGCAGCGAGGCCAGGATGACGCCCTTCATCTGAGCGGGGTAGCCGGACCCTGCACCGAAGTCGGTGAGGAGGGTGATGATGGGCGGCGAATGCACCTTGCTCGTCTCCTCAAGCGCCCATGGTCCTCAGATCCGGCGCAACGATGAGCTTGGGCTCGGTGAGCTTCTGCACCGCCTCCGGCGTGATCCCAGGCGCGACCTCGCGCAAGACGAGACCGTCTTGCATGACGTCGATCCAGGCGTGGTCGGTGCACACCGCTGCGACGCAGCGCTTGCCGGTGAGGGGAAGCGAGCACTGGCGGAGTAGCTTCGGTCTCCCCTCGCGGGTGGCGTGCTCCATCATGACGACCACACGCTTCGCGCCGGCGACGAGGTCCATGCCGCCGCCCATCCCCTTCACCATCTTGCCGGGCACCGTCCAGTTGGCGAGGTCTCCGCGCTCGGAGACCTCGAGCGCGCCGAGGATGGCGAGGTCGACGTGCCATCCGCGGATCATCGCGAACGACTCGGCCGAGGAGAAGTAGGCGGTGCCGGGGATCTCGGTGACCGTCTCCTTGCCCGCGTTGATGAGGTCGGGATCGATCTCGTCCTCGCGCGGATAGGGGCCGATTCCGAGCATCCCGTTCTCCGACTGGAGCACGACCTCGATGCCGGGCGGCACGTAGTTGGCCACCAGCGTCGGCATCCCGATGCCGAGATTCACGTAGAAGCCGTCCTGGAGCTCGCGCGCCACGCGCTGGGCTATCTGCTCTCGGGTCAAGGGCATCTTCGGCTACCTCGGCCGGGTGGTCCGGCGCTCGATGGGCTTCGCGTAGTCCTTCCCGCGCACGAGCCGCTTCACGTAGATGGACGGTACGTGAATGGCGTCCGGTGCGAGCTGTCCGACCGGCACGATCTCCTCGGCCTCGACGATGGTCACCTTGGCGGCGCCGCACATTACAGGGTTGAAGTTCTGGGCGGTCCTCCTGAAGACGAGGTTCCCCCAGGCGTCGGCGCGCCAGGCCTTCACGAGCGAGAAGTCGGCCTTGAGCGGCAGCTCGAGCAGGTACTCGCGCCCCCCGATGACGCGCGTCTCCTTCCCCTGGGCCACCTGGGTCCCCACGCCGCTCGCCGTGTAGAAGCCCCCGATGCCGGCCCCGCCGGCGCGGATGCGCTCGGCGAGCGTGCCCTGCGGGTTCAGCTCGACCTCCAGCTCCCCGGCCAGGAACTGGCGCTCGAACTCCTTGTTCTCTCCCACGTACGAGGCGACCATCTTCCTGATCTGGCGCGCCTTGAGGAGCACCCCCAGGCCGAGGTCGGTCGTCCCGCAGTTGTTCGAGATGAGAGTGAGGTTCCTCACGCCCTTGCGGTTCAAGGCGGCGATGAGGTTCTCCGGGTTCCCGCACAGGCCGAAGCCGCCCACCATGATGGTGGCGCCGTCCGGGATGTCCCGGATCGCGTCGTCAGCCGAGGGATAGAGCTTGTTCATGGTCGTGTCCAACGTGACGTAGACCCCGAGCCCGAGCCCGGCTTCAGGATTCGACTCATCGCTCCACGATCGCCGCCACCGCCTCGCCGCCGCCGATGCAGAGCGTGGCCAGCCCGCGCCGCTTGCCGAGGTCCTTCATGGCGTGAAGGAGCGTGACGAGGATGCGCGCTCCGCTCGCGCCGATGGGGTGGCCGAGCGCGACCGCGCCGCCCCGGACGTTCACGTTCCTGCCATCGAGGCCGATGAGCCGGTTGTTGGCGACGGAGACGACCGCGAACGCCTCGTTGATCTCCCAGAGATCGACGTCCTTCGGCTCGAGCTTCGCCTTCGCCAGCACCGTCTTCACGGCGTCGGCGGGCGCGATGGTGAACTCGACCGGCTTGCGCGCGGCGCCGCCCCAGCACGTCAGCCTGCCCAGCACGGAGCGCCCTTCTCTCCTCGCACGCTCGCCGCTCATCAGCACCACCGCCGCCGCCCCGTCGTTGATGGAGGAGGCGTTGGCCGCGGTCACCGTGCCGTCCTTCTTGAAGACGGGCTTCAGGCTCGGGATCTTGTCGGGCCGGGCCAGCTTCGGCCCCTCGTCGTCGGCGACAGCCGTCTTCTCGCCGCGCTTGCCCTCGATCTCCACCGGCACGATCTCGGCCCGGAACAGGCCGGCCTTCTGCGCCTCGATGGCCCGGCGGGTGGACTCGAGCGCGTACTCGTCCTGCATCGCGCGCGAGATGCCCTGGCTCTCGGCGCACGCCTCGGCGCACATCCCCATGTGCATCTTCCCGTACGGGTCCCAGAGCCCGTCGTGGATCATCCCGTCCACGAGCTCGACGTTGCCCATGCGCGCTCCGCTGCGCGTGGCGTGGTCGTAGTAGGGCACGCTGGACATCGACTCCATGCCACCAGCGACCACCACCTCGGCGTCTCCGAGCGCGATCGCCTGTGCGCCGGAGATGACGGCCTTGAGCCCGGAGCCGCACACCTTGTTGAGCGTCCAGCACGGGGTCGTGTCCGGGAGGCCCGCGTAGAGGGCGGCCTGGCGCGCCGGCGCCTGCCCCTCGCCGGCCTGCAGGACGTTGCCCATGATGACCTCGTCGACGGTGGACGCCGGGACGCCTGCGCGCGCCAGCGCCTCCCGGATGGCCACCGCGCCGAGGCGCGTCGCGGGAACGCTGCTGAGAGACCCCAGGTAAGCGCCGACGGGCGTACGCACTGCTCCGACGATGACGACTTCACGGCCAAGCATGGCGACCCTCGTTCACGGGCGATTCCAGAGCCCTCGTGAGCCCGGGGGTTCATAGGGGCCGCGCCCCGCCGATTCAATCGGGCCTGCGTCAAGAATGGATTCTCTTGGGCAGGCCGATGAAGCAACGCTGTCACCGCCTCCCAAGGGCACCGTGGGCGCGGTGGCCCGCGACCACCACGGTCATCTCGCGGCGGCGACCTCGACGGGCGGCATGGCCATGAAGCGCCCCGGCAGGGTGGGCGATACGCCCATCATCGGCTGCGGCACCTACGCCGACGACGCGCTGGCGGCGGTCTCGTGCACCGGCCACGGCGAGCGCATCATCCAACTCACCCTCGCCCGCCACTGCGCCGACCTGGTGGGCCAGGGGCGCTCGGCCATGGAGGCAGCGAAGGAGGCCCTCTTGCGCCTCGCCGTCCGGGTCCAGGGCGAGGGCGGCCTCATCGTGCTGGCCCGCCTGGGAGAAGTGGGCTTCGCCCACAACACGCCAGTGATGAGCCGGGCCTGGACCCGGCCGGACGGGACGATCGTCGCTGAAATGTGATCTGCGCCTGCTGCTAGGTCGCCTTCTTCGCGCCCAGGAAGGGCAAGATCATGTCGAGCGGGAGCGGGAACACGATCGTGCTCGTCTTCTCGGTCGAGATCTCGATGAGGGTCTGCATGTAACGGAGCTGCATGGCGCCGGGCGACCGAGCGATGACGTCCGCCGCCTGGCCCAGCTTCTCGGCCGCCTGGAACTCGCCCTCGGCGCTGATGACCTTGGAGCGGCGCTCGCGCTCGGCCTCGGCCTGCCGCGCCATGGCGCGCCGCATCTCCTCGGGCAGATCGACCTGCTTCACCTCGACCGCGGTCACCTTGACTCCCCACGGCTCGGTGTGGCGGTCGATGATCTCCTGCACCTGGCGGTTGATCTTGTCGCGCTGCGAGAGCAGGTCGTCCATGTCGACCTGGCCCAGCACCGACCGGAGCGTCGTCTGTGCGAACTGGCTCGTGGCGAAGAGGAAGTCGGTGACCTGCAGGAAGGCGCGATCGGCCTGCAGCACGCGGAAGTAGATGACGGCGTTCACCTTCACCGAGACGTTGTCGCGCGTGATGGCGTCCTGCGGCGGCACCTGCTCCGCGGTGATGCGCATGTCGATGATGATCATGCGGTCGACGAACGGGATGATCCACTTCAGGCCCGCGGTCTTGAGGCCCACGTAGCGCCCGAGCCGCAGGACGACGCCCTGCTCGTACTCGTTCACGATGCGTAAGCCCATCACGACCCAGAGGATGACCAGGACGAACGGGAGCAGCAGTCCGAGAGCAGACATGACCAAGCAATCCTTTCAGGTCAGGGCGCCGTCGATTCACCGTGAGCGTCCATGTAGCTTGACGGACGAACTCCGCCCGACGGCGGCCGGAGTCGAAGGGCTCTTTCTACCTCGCCGCGTCGCGCTCGGCCACGACCGTGAGCACGAGCCCGTCTATTGCCGCCACGCGGACCCGGGCCCCGCGAGGGATCGGCTCAGCCGCCCTCGCCCGCCAGTACTCGCCGTGGATGAAGACCTCGCCGCCCTGCGGGCCGATCTCGCTCAGCGCCTCGCCCGCCTCATGCACGAGGCCCTGCGACCCCAGGACGAGCCGCCCACGGCGCGACGAGGCGATCTTCCAGGCGACGAAGGAGAGCAGCGCGGCCAGCGCGAGCGGCGTCGGCCAGACCACGAGCGGGGACAGCGTGAACGCGCCCGGGTCGAAGCGGTAATCGGGCGAGCTCTTGTCGATGAACAGCAGCGTCCCGACGAGCACGCAGACCGCTCCCGCCGCTCCTGCGATGCCATGGGTCGTGACGTACGCTTCGGCGACGAGCAGCCCGACCCCGGCCAGGAGCAACACGACCGCGCCCGCGTTCACCGGGATGACGCGCATGGCGAGGAAGGCGAGGAAGAGGCAGACGCCGCCAGCGATCCCTGGTACGAGCGAGCCGGGGTGGTACAGCTCGAGGGCGATCCCGAGCGTTCCGATCAGCATGAGGAGCGCCGCGACGTTCGGGTTCGCCAGGAACCCGAGCGTCTTCTGGCGCACCGTCATCCCGAGAGGCTCGAGCCGTGCCCCCTTGCCGCGGAAGGCGACGTGCCGCCCGGACAGCTCGACGGAGCGCCCTTCGGCAGCGGAGAGGAGCGCCGGCAGGTCCGGCGACACGAAGTCGATGACCTTCAGGCGGGCGGCCTCCTCGGCGGTCACGGACACGCTCTCGCGGACCGCCCTCTCTGCCCAGTCCTGGTTTCGGCCGCGGATCTTGGCGATGGAGCGGGCGAAGGCGGCGGTGTCGTTCTCGACCTTCTTCGCCATGTCCTTTCCGGCCTCCTGCGCCACGTCGCCCCCGCCGGCCGTGACGGGGTGCGCGGCGCCGATGTTGGACGCCGGGTGCATGCCGGCCACGTGGGCGGCCAGCGTGATGAACACGCCGGCCGATCCGGCGCGCGCGCCCGCCGGCCCGACCCAGACCGCGATCGGGACGTCGCTGGCGAGCATCTTCTGGACGATGTCGCGGGTGGCGTCGAGCTGTCCGCCAGGCGTGTCGAGCGTGATGGCGATCCCGTCCATGCGCTCCGACCGTGCGCGCGCGATGCCCGCCTCGATGTACTCGGCGGTGCCACCCGTGATGGCGTCCTTGACCTCGAGGTGAAGGACCCGCGGCGGCGAGGCCGCCTCGGAGGCGCGCGCGGCGCCCTGCTCCGGAGGTGACGCCCCCAGCGCGGCGCCCGCGATGACGACC
>JBGQLS010000002.1:0-53237 GCA_041500205.1 Anaeromyxobacteraceae bacterium
CATCTTCGGGCTCCTCTACATGAACACGAAGTCGTCGGTGAAGGCGGGCATCGTGATGATGGCCGTCCCCTTCTCCGCCATCGGCGCCGTCTGGCTCATGTGGGCTCTCGGCTACAACGTCTCGATCGCCGCCTGGGTCGGCATGATCGCGCTCATGGGCCTCGACGCCGAGACGGGCGTCTTCATGCTGCTCTTCCTCGACCTCGCGTACGACGAGGCGACGACGCAGGGACGGCTCCGCACCAAGGGCGACCTCATCGAGGCCATCGTGCACGGCGCAGTGAAGCGCGTGCGGCCGAAGGCGATGACCGTGTTCGCCGCCTTCATGGGCCTCCTGCCCATCATGTGGTCCACCGGGACGGGCGCGGACGTCATGAAGCGCATCGCGGCGCCGATGGTGGGCGGCCTCGTGACGTCCTTCGCCCTCGAGCTCCTCGTCTATCCGGCCGTCTACTACCTGTGGAAGGGTCGCGGCCTGGCGAAGGGGCCGGCCACGGCCGCGCCGGCGACGCAGCCCGCGCCTGTGACCGCAATGTCCTGAGCGTGCGACGCGATTCGGGGCTCCGAGCGGACCGGGTGTGATCGCTGCCGCCACATCGTGATTGTGCGGGTCGTCACAGGCGCGCCGAAATGGCAGCACCGGGCGTGGCAGACCGGTCCGCCCGCGGCTCGATGGGGGCTCGCGAACTCGAGGCGCACTCGAGTGACGGCGAGCGTCCATCCGGACGGTAAGCGTCTATTCGTGAAGCCCCGGGACTCGGGTGATCGTCGACGCTTACCCGGTCGCAGAAGCGAGCCGAGTAGCCATTCCATCGGACGCATCTCGGGGTCGACAAGGACGCGCCGGTGGTTCGTCCCGTGGACCTGCGCCCTGCAGGCGCCGCCCTACACGCCCATCGTCGAGTAGGTGGCAGCCTCCACCACCGGTACGCGTGGGCCACGGCCGCGTAGGCAAGGCGCTCGAAGGCGAGCACGTCTGGGCCAGCTGTCCCGGTTCGCCAGTCGGCGGCCCTGGGCAGGCCGGATGCGCGCGAGACGTCCGACGGAGGCGGCCCAGTCCCCCATCGGCACGGTCTGGTCACCGCGTGTGAGTCAGCAGGCGGAACTCTAGCACGTCAGGCACCAGCGAAAGGGCAGGTAGGCAACACTGAGCGCGCACCCGACGAGGTGAGGAACGTTGGCGCGAAACGATTCACTTTTTGGTAAGTTACCCTGCGTGCCAGCACTGGGAGCACTTCCTCAGGTGGATTCCTGCTAGGCTCGGCATCCGAGTCCCGTCAGATCCCATCTCGTTCCCCCGAGATATTTCTTGGTCCGCCAGGAGTTGCAGACGTGAAGATGCGACCGGTGGTGAATGCGTCTCGATCCCACGTCAAGTGGAAAGGCTGGCAGGCACGCATGCGGCAGCCAGAGCGAGGTGGCTGGTTCGCTCCCCACGCTTCAACAGCTCGGGCGCGGGTCAGCATTCGGCGTCACTTCTGGTTGAACCTTCTGCCGTTGTTGCTGATGTTGGGCCTTGCCGGTGGATGCAAGCGCGACCCACCCACCCTGTTGTTCCATGCTGGTGCGGGACTGCGGTCGTCGCTGGACGATATCGCCACCGCCTTCGCGGCGCGGACCCCCGGGGTCCGCGTGGACTTCAGCTACAAGGGTTCGGGCTACTTCATCGCCGACCTCACTGCTTCCCGGTCAGGCGATCTCTACATGCCCGGCGAGGAGTACTACCTCCAGCAGGCTGAAGAGAAGGGTTTCGTCGCCGACTACGACCCGAAGGCCGACGTCCCTGCTCACTTCATCACGGTCATCATCACTCCCAAGGGCAACCCGAAGGGCGTCAGGACGATCCAGGACTTCTCGCGGCCCGGCGTGCGTGTCGGTCTCGCCGATCCAGAGGCGGCCTCCATCGGTATGTGGCAGGAGAAGATCTTCAAGAGGGCCGCGAACTGGGATCAGGTCAAGAAGAACACGACGATGTTCGCGAAGTGCATTCCGGAGCTCGGCAACGCGACTCAGCTCGGGGCGATTGATGCAACCGTCGTCTGGGCAACGACGGCCCTGCTGTATTTGAAGGACGTGGAGATCATACCGATCGAGCCGAAGTACCGGGGCATTGTCCGCTTGCCAGTGGCAATGCTGCGCTTCGCGAAGCAGCCCGAGTTGGCGCACAAGCTCAAGGACTTCATCCTCAGCGAGGAGGGACGGTCGATCTTTCACAGCCATGCCTATGGCATCGATGTCGGCCCGAGGGATTCAGAGGGCTTCTGTGCTGACGACGGCGCAGCGACCGCCAACGACATGAGATGGCTGGTCGAGGCGGCGCGGGTTGCGAAGGACCCTTCAGCCCCGGTCTCCAAGGATAACGTCGGTCATCTGGTCGAGGAAGTGGCCCGGCAGCGCGCGACGCGGCATTGAAAGGCCAGAGAGAATGCAGACCGCGTCTTCACCCTCTCGAAGGCACCCTCTCGAAGGTCTTGCCTGGCACGGGTTCTTTGGTGGGGTGGCCGCCGCGCTGCTCCTGGCCATAGCATCCGTCATCGTCATCGACGCGCTCTTCCTGGGCTGGAGCGACTTCGCGCACTACCTGACACGACCGCGCACCTGGACGAGCCTGTGGCTCACCGTCTGGACCGCCACGCTCTCGACCGCAATCGCGATGGCGGTTGGGATCCCGGTCGGCTACGTCCTGTCGCGATACCGGATCCCGTTCCCCCGTCTCTCACTCACGCTCATCGATCTGCCGGTGATGGTGCCGCCGGCCGCCGTCGGGCTCTTCCTGCTGGGACTCTTCAACTCGTTCCCCGCAAAGCAGCTGAGCGGGTGGCTTGGGCTGCAGGTTCACCACGCCCTGCCCGGCGTCGTGGTGGCGCAGGTGACGGTGACACTGGCCTTTGCGGTCCGCCTGGTCAAGGCCTCGTTCGACTCGGTGAGCCCTCGTTTCGAGGCCGTGTCTCGCAGCTTGGGGGCATCCCTCCCGTGCACCTTCCTCAACGTGAGCATGCCCCTCGCGCGTAAGGGCATCCTGGCGAGCCTGATCCTCGTCTGGGCGCGCGCCGGCGCCGAATGGGAGTCCTTGATGCTCTTCGTCGGAGGCATACAGGGCCGCACCGACACGCTACCGTTCGCCATCTACCTGGACTGGAACGGCGGTATTCTTGGGTGGGCTCTGACCGATAGCCTCTTTTGCGTGGCTATCGCGGCCGTCAGTCTTTACGCGGTGCGCCGGCTGGGAGGGCGCAGCCATGTCTTCTAACCGCGGGCGCCACGGGCTGGAGGTGATTGCCACAGGCCCTTCGCGCTCGGAGCGTGACGAGCCGGTTGCGGTTCGGGGTCTTCAGAGGCGTTGGACGCAGATCTTCGAGGCATCGCTCTGGCTGGCGTTCGCTGCGGTGATCGCCGGGTCCGTGGGGCTCTTTGCGACCAGCTTGGACCAGACCAGCGCGAGCGCCGTCCGCGCCCTGCTCTCCAGGTCATGGTTCTGGCGATCCGTCTGGCTCAGTGTGCTCACCGCGACGATCACCACCGCCCTCGCCACGGCGCTGGGCATTCCCACCGCCTATGCCCTCTCCCGCTTCCGCTTTCGCGGCCGAACTGCAGCGAGCGTCCTCCTCGACGCGGTGCTGGTATTGCCTGCCTCTACCGTTGGCCTCTCCTTGATGGTAGCCCTGCAGTATCCCCCGGTGCTCGCCCTTCAGGACGCCCTGGGCCTCCGGCTGGTGCACAGCCTGGCGGGGGTCGTCCTCGCCCAACTGGTGCTCGCGTTGGCCTTCGGCATCCACGCATGGCGGGCCGCCTTTGATTCCGTGAACCCCCGCTGTGAGCACGTCGCGCGCTCTCTCGGCAGTTCTCGGGCACGGACCTTGTTCACGGTGACACTCCCGATGGCGAGGGGAGGCATCTTCACCGGGCTGGTCCTGGCCTGGACCAGGGCTCTGGCGGAATTCGGCGCCGTGTTGCTCGTGGCAGGAACGTTTCGCATGCGCGACGCCGGTCAGTTTTCCAGCCTGGCGCGATGGTTGGGCATCAACAACGCGGACGTCCTATCGCTTGGGATGTGGATGGAGATCGAGGGTGGCCGCACCGGGCAAGGCGTCGCCATCGCGTTCGCCCTCCTGCTCGTTTCCGCGACCTCCGTCTACTCCCTTCACCGTCTTGCGGGCGATCAGCCCTCTCGCTCCCTGGTGAGTTCATGATCGAACTGTGCGGCCTCTCGCTGGATCTGGACAAGTTCCGCTTGCACCACGTCGACCTCGCCATCAAGGACGGAGAGTACGTTGTGCTGCTCGGCCCCACCGGGTCAGGCAAGACCGTGCTCCTGGAGTGCATCGTCGGCCTGAACCGACGGCACAAGGGGAAGATCCTGATCGATGGCGTGGACGTGACGCACTATTTCCCGGAGGAGAGGAACGTCGGGTACGTGCCACAGGACTATGCGCTCTTTCCGAACATGACCGTGGAGCAGAACCTGGCCTACGGGCTGAGAATCCGAAAAGCAACACGCTCCGTGATCACGGAGAAGGTGACCTCCATGCTCGCGCAGCTGGGCATATCGGGTCTTGCCCGCCGCTTCCCGGTAAAGCTGAGCGGTGGCGAGAAGCAGCGGGTGGCGCTCGGGCGGGCGCTGTTGACGGACCCTTGCGTCTTGCTCCTCGATGAGCCGCTCTCCGCTCTCGATGGGACCACGCGCCGTGACCTGACGGCCCGGCTTCGCGAGACTCAGCGCTCGGTTCGCGGCACCTTTCTGCACGTCTGCCATCATCTTGAAGAGGCATTGGAGGTTGCCGATCGCATCGTGATCATCCGGAACGGGGGGGTAGTTCAGGTGGGCACCCCGGAGGAGATCCTTTATCGACCGTCCTGTCTGTTCGTCGCTCAGTTCACCCAAACGCGCAACCTCCTGCCCGGCCGCGCCGAGATTGTGGCGACTGGATCGCTGGTCGAGCTCGACGGCGGCTCGGTGGTACGCGCGGCGGTTCCCATGGCTGGTCGTGTTCTCGCCGCGGTGCGTCCCGAGCTGATCGAGCTGGTGGACGATAGGGCGGGCAGCCCGAGAGATGGCGATCTGCGCGGCCGAGTCGTGAGGTGTGCCGCCAAGTTGTCCCATCTCGAGGTGGAGGTGAACGTTGGCGCTCTCCTGACCATGTACATAGGTCACCGCGAGGTCACGACGCCGCCAGCTGTCGGCAAGGACATTCGGTTGCGTATTGCCCCCGAAGCTGTCCGCCTCTTTCCCCCACCACCCGCATCTGGGCTTCCGCAAATTGAGGACCCCCTGACTAGCACGGAGAACCGCGAGGGTCCTGGCAGCGCCGCCGTCGCGGCCTCGTGTCCGGCGTCGGACGAGGAAGCTCGCGACCCCCGAACCCGATCACTGACGGGGTGAGCCAGCGTGGCCTGGGGCGACGGGCGGCGGCGTCGTTCACGAGGCGCTCCTAGCGTCCGCAGGGCCGCGGACCGGCGTAGCGCGCGGTGACGTGACCGCGACGCGCCGCGCGCGGATCTCCTCTGGTAGCGCCACCCTCGCGCCTCTCGAGTGCCGTGCCGATGCCGCACCCTGGGTCTCTATTTTCGATGCCCTCGGGTCCGGCGGGACTCCGTCAACCATGGTTGACAGACGTGTGAACCATGGTTAACGTGAGCAGGTGCCGGCGATCTTCACGACACCGGTCTTCGACAGGTGGTTCGAGCGCCTCCGGGACCGGAAGGCCGCCGCGCGCATCCAGGCGCGGATCGACCGTGCCGAGTCTGGGAACCTGGGCGACTGCAAGCGGGTGGGCGAGGGCGTCTCGGAGATGCGGATCGACTGTGGCCCCGGCTACCGCGTGTACTTCCTGCAGCGGGGAGCCGAGGTTGTGATCCTGTTGGTGGGCGGCGGGAAGGCGACGCAGGCGAAGGACATCGAGCTCGCGAAGCAACTCGCAAGGCAGGTGTAGGAGCAATGGATGGCAGGCAAGCTCAAGCTCAAGAAGTGGGACTCGGCAGCGCACCTCAAGACGGAGGCCGACATCACCCGGTACTGGGAGGCCTGTCTCGACGAGGGCCGCGACGAACCCGGCTTCATCACGACCGCCCTCGGGAACATCGCCCGTGCGCGTGGGATGTCGCGGCTCGCGCGCAAGACCGGGCTGACGCGGGAGGGCCTCTACAAGGCGCTCTCTCCGGGTGGTAACCCGGAGTTCGGCACCGTGATGAAGGTCATCCGGGCGCTCGGGCTCGAGCTGAGGGGCGCGGCCGCGAAGGGGTGAGCGGCGCGTCGAAGCCTTCACTCCGAGCGCGCCATCCGAGGTCGAGTTCCTGCAATCACGGCCGGCAGCTTCCATACGCTCCGTGCGACCGGTGCCATGAAGGGCCTTGAGCCGGAGGTAGCGAAATCAACGGCTTGGCAGTCCATGCGATCTGTCGCGGGGCGTGCGATCGTGCGCCGCCCAGCCGCTCAGGCCGCGCGTCGCTCGTAGTGACGGTAGAGGCCGCCAGCTTCGGCGACCTCCCGGACGTCCTCAGTCCTCGCCCTCGGCGCGCTCGATGCGGAACTGGAGCGCCCAGATTCCGGCCTTCGACGCCACGACCTGGGTCCTGCCCTGGACGCCGAACTGCGGGCCACTGAACTCCACGTCGATCTCGTCATCGTGGATGCGCGTGTGGTCGAGGACCGTGTCGTCTTCCGTGTCGGCGTTGCAGCCCGCAGCGGCCAGCAGGTTACCGCCGAAGATGCCGTTCACGATCGCCGAGATCGCATTCCCGCGCACGAGGTCCTCGCAGCCCTCGCTCTCGCCCTGCGCGTGCACGGTGAGCTTGCCGTGCGGCGGGAGCCACTGGTCGTAGACCAGCTTCGGCTGCAGCGCGAAGAGGTGAGGGAACGAGTCAACGGCGACGTCGAGGTCCGGGTCGACCCGCTGCCACTCGCCGTTTACGGACGCCTCGACGCGCCAGGCATGAGGATTCGGCACCGGGATCGCGTGAGCGAGCGGGTCGCGCACCTCGATCCCTTCGATCGTGACGCGCACGTGTCGGAGGTGCGGCGCGTTCGCGCGCCACCAGCCGGCGAAGAGCGTCCCCGCGAACCCGGTGGGCAGCTCGCCCTGCACGCGTTTGGTCATGAGCACAGTTACGTGCAGGTGGGGCTTGGCCCCGCCGAGGACCGGGTGGACCCGGATGTCGGCCGAGACCGTCGGCGCGTGGTCGCTCTGGTCGAGGATGCGCCAGAAGGGCACACCCTCGTGCGGAACGTCCGGCAAGGGGACATCGAACTCGAAGTCGAAGTCGTTGATGGGCGCGAGCTGCTGGCTGAAGGGGAAACAGCCCTCGTCGTTCAGCAGGTCGGCCACCGGTGTGAGTACGCAGCGGTCCCCGGCGCCACCGCCGTCGCTGCTCACGAAGACGTCGGCGCGCGTGACCGGTATCGGCTTCAGCTCGCTGCCGTGGCCCGGCTGCGGCATGGGCGCGCCGCGGCCGCTGCGGATCACGGCGACCGCCTGCGGCGGGTGCAGCTCGGAATGGTAGTTGAACACGGTCCCCACGCACGTGCCGCCCGCGGCGGCGCAATCGGTGTCCAGGATACAGGGGGTGGTCGAGCCGCTGCACACCCCGGGGACGGGATCCTCGTGGCCGCAGTCGAAGGTCCAGCGCCCCAGCGCCGCGATGCGGTCGCCCGGTCCCGCCCAGGCGAAGGCCGGATAGCTCCCCGCCTCCCACTCGAGCTCGATGTGGGGCTGCGTGATCTGGCCGACGTCGTCCAGCTCGGCCGTGGCGTTGCCGGTGGCCGCGCACCCCGCGTCCTCGTCGTCGAGGAGGATGTCCGTGTTCTGATCGATGGTGACGTGCGTCGAGGGGAAGTCGGTCGTCGAGAGGTGCGAGTCGAAGACCGTGCCGTGGAGCAGCACGGGCGTCGAGTCCGGGCCCGCCCCACCGTTCAGCACGGGCGCCCACTCCGGGTTGACGGCGCTGAGCTGCTCGAGCCCCTTGGCGAGCGCCGTCGTGTCGCCTCCCAGCGCCGCCTGGAGCGCATTCACCGCGCCGAGGTCGAACGGCGTGCAGCCGCCGCCTCTCGTGCGCAGCGCGAGCGCGCTGTCGAGGGGGCCGCTCCCACAGGTGGCCGGCGATGCCGAGGCGGACGCCGCCGCCGTCGAGGCCGCGGCGTCGGCTCGCGAGGCGGCGGGTTCGGGGCCGCACGCGGCGAGGCCCACGAGGCAAGCGATGGCGGCAGCGCGATGCACCGTGCGTTCCATGGTGCCTCCTTCGAAGACTCCATGACATGCCGGAATCCGCGCGCGCGCCATCCGTCCAGAATGGTTCCCCCAGGCGCGGTACCCATGCGCCTCGGCTACCTCGTTCATCCGCGTTCACGCCGATGGACCAAGGTAGCCTCCACGAGAGGTCGCAATAGCTTTGACGCATCCATGACGCGGTTCGGGGCCTGTAAGTGCGTGAATGGCGGCCTCCGAAAGAACGCCTGTTAGTTCCGGCGCTTGAACCACTTCATGACGCAGCCATCGAGTTCCTGAGCAAGGGCAGCCGGTTGACCGAACCGCGGATGAAGCAGGTAGCCAGCACGGTCCCCGGTGCGTAGCGGGCTGCGGTCGCATGGGGAGGCCTTAGTTAGGGCTATTCCTCTTGCGCTCGGTATCGTTGAGCGAAGAGGGTGACGCGGTGGAACTCGTCCTGGAGCGCTGCCGCGAGAGCTCCCGGATTCTTCAGCGTTCCGTGCTTCGTTTCCACCTCGACCTCCTTGGCATGGCTGCCCAAGGCCACGAACCCGAGGTTGAGGGAAGAACCCTTGAGCGTGTGCGCGATGGTCAGGATAGACGGGGTATCTCCCTTCTCCAGGGACTGCTTGAGCTCTCGGATCTGTCCCTCGGTGATGGAGAGATAGGGCTGCAGGATCCCCTCGTAGAAACCGCCAGGGCTCCCGTCGAGCAGCTCCTTCATCTCCTCGAGACGCCGCACGTCCACCGCCATCTCATCTGACACCGCCGGCTCTGCCGGCGCCTGCGAGGGCGGCGCTTCGGCACGCGCTGAGTACCCGGGGCTCGCGCCGCCCCGCCCCGCCGGCATAGCCGTCGGGGCACCACCCCGGCTAAGAAGCCGAAGACATTTTTCGACAGGTCTTGACTCCACACCCGAGTTCCGGGCCCAGCGAGAGAGGACCGCCCACAGCCCCTGCCGGGTGATGGGCTTGCTGATGTAGTCGTCCATCCCCATGGCCAGGCAGTGCTCACGGTCGCCCTCCAAGGCGTTGGCCGTCATGGCGATGATGGGGATGTGGCCACCTCGCGCCTGTTCTCGCTCACGGATGCGCGCTGTGGCCACAAACCCGTCCATCCCAGGCATCTGGCAATCCATGAGCACGACTTCGAAGGCAGCCTCTTCCAGAGCCTGCAGTACCTGGAACCCGTCGGCGGCCACGACGAAAGTCGCCCCCATGCCTTCCAGCATCTTCCGTGCGACTTGCTGGTTCACCAGGTTGTCCTCTGCCAGGAGCACGTGGACCGGAGCGGCGAGCAATGGCTCGTGCTTGTGCGTCGGGTTGGCCTCGCTCACGGTGTGCCGGGTGATGAGGGCTCCGCACTCCCCCCTGCCTTTCCGATCGAGGACCATGGCGAGGGCACGTGCCAGCATCTCGGCCCGTGCTGGCTTCACCAGGTAGGCATCGAATCCGATGGCTTCCATGCGGGCCGCCTCGCCGTGCTGCCCCGACGAGCTGAGCATCAGCAAGCCGAGCCCTGCTAGCGTCGCGTCGGCTCGGAGGGTCTCCGCGACCTGCTGACCATCCATGTCGGGCAGGTGATAGTCCACGAGGGCGGCGTCGAAGGCGCGGCCTTCGCGCACTGCGACCTGTACCCTCTCCACAGCTTCGCCGCCGGAGCTGGCGGTCTCCACGCGCACCCCCATCTGAATCAGCAGCTTCTCCAGGATCGCGCGGTTGAGGGCGTTGTCGTCAAGCACGAGCACTCGCGCTTCTCGCAGGACCGAGGGGGGCGGTAGCGCAGCCGGCGGGCTCTCGACCACGGGAAGCTCCAGCGAGACGGTGAAGGTGGAACCTCTTCCTTCCTCGCTCAGCAGGTCGATGCCTCCCCCCATCCCGGCGATGATCCGTCTGGCGAGCACGAGCCCGAGCCCAGTGCCGCCGAACTTCCGGGACGTGGAGGGGTCTGCCTGGGAGAACGGCTGGAACAGGCGGTTCTGTGCCTCCTTAGAAATCCCGGGCCCGCTGTCCGCCACCGAGATCTGGAACCCCACTCTCCCTTTCCCCGGGCCGCTGCGCCGCGTCGTTACCAGCACGTGACCCGATGAAGTGAACTTCACGGCATTGGACACCAAGTTTCCCACGACCTGGCGCAGGCGGCTGGGGTCGCCCATGAGTCGCGAAGGAATAGTCGGGTCGACGTCCACCAGCAGATCGACCTGCCCTCCCACGACCTTAGGACGGTTCAGGTCGATCACGTCGAACACCAGCGACGTGAGGTCGAACGGGACGGACTCGAACCGCAACTTGCCGGCTTCGATCTTCGACAGATCGAGAATGTCGTTGAGGATGGTCAGCAAGGACTCGCCGCATCGGCCGATGGTGTCGACGTAGTCGCGCTGCTCGGGGTTCAACGAGGTCTGCTGGAGGAGCTCCGTCACCCCCAGCACTCCGTTCATCGGAGTGCGAATCTCGTGGCTCATGTTGGCCAGAAACTCGCTCTTGGCCCGATTCGCCGCCTCCGCTTCGTCGCGGGCGCGCTGCACTTCTCCCATTGCCGCCTGGAGCGCCTGTGCGTCGGCGACGAAGCGCGCGGTGAGCGCATAGGCGACCGCGGCGATGGGCACGAGGAACCCTAGGTCGACGAGGTATGGCAGGCGGTAGAGGCCGGCGAGGACGAAATAGTCGTTGGCGCCCATGGCGAGGAGGAACGAGAGCGCCGCGCAGTGCAGGCCGGCGAACGGCACGCCGCGGCGCCACGCCGCGAAGAACCGTCCCACTGGCACGAGCAGCGAGCTGAGGACGAGTGCGATGACCGCGTCGCCAAACGCAGTGGTCACCGGGTTGCGATACGTGACGCCGAACAGTGGGATCGCCACCGGGAACGCGCCGCCGGGGTAACTGAGAGGCGTCGCGCACGCTAGAACGCCTGCGGCGACGAGCGCGGCGGTGAGCACCTTCTCCAGGGGGGTCGGCTGAAGGCCCAGGTGGGAGCGCGAATAGCGCAGCCAGGCGATGCTGTGTAACGCGGCGATGAGCGCCTGAACGCGGGAGGTCAGCACCACCGCGCCATCCGAGAGCGCGTGCGTCGTTGGTACGTTCAGGGCCGAGTAGGCGGCCACCAGCATCGCCGCGGCGGCGAAGTAACGTTGGTCTCGCCACCCGGGCGCACGCGAGAACCTTCGGCTTAGCGCGGCGACGTAGAGCCCGAGCGCGCACGATAGGAGGGAGATGACCGACGCGACGTTCATCAGCTACCGCGCTGGATCGGTTCTAGCGTCAATGCCATCCCGGGTGGGCCGGCAGAGGCGCCGGCGCTCCTTCGCCGCCACAAGCTGGCCCCAGCGCTCACTCGGGCCCCATCCGCGCGTTGACGTCCGGCCAGCCGAGCGCGAGGAGCCAGGCCGCTGTCACCGTGACCGCCATTGCTACAGGGTGCGACTTCCACGGCCACCTCACCTTCCAGGAAGAGCGCCGGGCTCCTACCTGGTCGCCTGGCGGTCGTGAAATGCACGCCTCGCGCCACCGGAAGCGCGGGGCTGACCGCGGTGCAGAGACCACCTCCCCGAGATGATCGCCTTCATGACCGGGCGCGCTCCCTCCAACTGGGCGAGAGGCCCTGGGGCCTCGCGGCCTCATGAGGGATTCAGCTTGACCATTCTTGATGTGGCGCACGACCGAGGAACCGACATCAGTGTGGCTCGGGATCCGTACCGTCATTCCATCCGATGTGGGTCCCCCAGCCGGTGCACGAGCTGATTCTGGTCCGAGTCTGCGTCGGTGGGTTGCGCGACCCATGGCAGCGACGAGACCCTCCCCGAGGTGGCTGCCGTTCGCCGCCACGCGTGTGCTCGAACTCGAGCGAGATTCCTGGATCCGCAGCGATACCGCCCCGCTACTCGACAGTCCCGACTGCCGCGACATGGGCCTCGACAGGCGCTCGATCCGATGCTTCTTCGCACCGCCTTCAGGTTGAGATCCCGAACAGTGCCGCCGTCCGCGCCTCCGCCGCGCGCAGCTCGGAGGCGAGCGCGCGGACCGCGAAGGGGTCGAGCTTGAGCGAGGCAGCGCTCTGCACCAGCTCCCGTGCGCCACGGGCGGAGAACGGGCCGTGCAGGTCTTCGATGGCCGAGGCCAGGCGCACGGCGTGGAGATCGATGAACTCCTCGCTGGCCGGGATCTCGGGGTCGTGGTGGCGGATCGCCAGCACCGTGAGGTACTGCGGCAGGCCCCACTGCTGGTGCGCCTCGCCGCCCACCTCGGCGTGGACCAGGTCCAGCACGCGGTCGATGCGCGCGTCGTCGGGTCTCGGGTCGAGCTTGCCGTCGAGCACCAGCGCGGCCAGCGAGCGCAGCGCGATGGACATGCCGACGTCGTGGAGCAGTCCGCCCAGGTAGGCCCGGTCGGACCGGACGCTACGGTTGCGCAGAGCGAGCCAGGCCGCCCCCGAGGCCACCGTGACCGCGTGGTGAAAGAGCCCGTTCCAGCGCGGTCCGAACACCGTCTGCTCAGCGCGCATGCGCGGATTGAACAGCGTTCGGGCGGAGACTGCGCCGGCCACGCGGCCAACCTCGTTCATGCCGAGCCGCGTGATGGCGTCGCGCACGGTCTCGATCTCCATGGCGCCGCGGTAGTAAGCGGAGTTCGCCGCCGAGAGGATGCCGGCCGAGAGCGCTGGATCGCGCGCGACGAGGCGCGCCAGCTCCGCCACCTCGACGTCGGCCCGCGCCACCAGGTTCAGGATCTGCAGCGAGAGCGCCGGGAAGGAAGCCGGCGGCGGCTTGTTCGCGCGAAAGTGCGTCAGGATCCGGCCGGCGAGGTCGCGGTCGCTCACCTCCTGCTCCGGGTCGAGGGGCGCCTCGGGCAAGAGGTCGACCCCCAGCGCGAGGCCAAAGGGCGCGAAGGGCGTCTCGCCGGAGGGTGCGGGCTCGGCAGCGGCTGGAGGCTGCGGCGGCGAAGACCGGGCCGGCGAAGACCGGGCCGGCGGGGGACCGGCTAGCCCTCCCAGGAGCCTACGCAGCCAGGCCAGCACACCTCGTGTTTAGCACGCCTCCACCGCTGGCAAAAATGCACGCCGAACCCCGGCCGTGCTGGGCTCGGCATCAGTACTGGTCACAAGCGGGTTCGAGGCTTCAAGAGCGCGGGTAGCCGGCCATGCACGCCTCCACGAGAGGGGAGGCCAAAGAGGGAGTAATGCTATGGCCCCTCACCCCACATGCAACGCCTGTGCAGGCTGGCTACCAGTGCCAGCCTGCTCACCCTCTCAAGGGTTGTGTGCGTCAAGAACTGCCCGCACTCGTGCCAGGAGTGACGACGCGGTGAAAGGCTTCGGCAGGAATTCGATGCCCGGCTCGAGCACTCCGCGCTTCAGGATGACCTCCTCTGCGTGGCCCGAGACGTAGAGCACGCGCAAGGCAGGGTGGTTGCGGCGCAGTTCGTTCGCCACCGCGCGTCCGTCAAGTCCCGGCATGACGACGTCGGTGACGAGAAGGTGCAGGCGACCTTGTTCGCGTGCGGCGATGTCGATGGCCTCCTCCGCAGCGCGAGCCACGAGCACCCGGTAACCACCATAGCGAAGGGAGCGAACCGTGACCTCGCGCACCTGGGGATCGTCCTCCACGACGAGGACCGTCTCCGTGCCGCGCTGCGCGGTGGATGGGGCGAGGGGCGATTCCTCGATCGCCGGGCCGGCTATGCGTGGGAAGAAGAGCTCGAAGGTCGTACCACGGCCTGGCTCGCTGTCCACGAGGATGTAGCCATCGTTTTGCTTCACGATGCCGTAGACGGTCGCCAGGCCAAGCCCGGTCCCTTTCCCGACGGGCTTGGTCGTGAAGAACGGCTCGAACAAGCGAGTCTTCACTTCCGAGGACATCCCTTGCCCTGAGTCCCGGATTGTGAGCTTGACGTAGGACCCGGGGGACATCCAAGGGCGCGAAGCAGTGAAGCGCTCGTCGACCTCTGCGTTCCCGGTCTCGATGGTGAGCTTGCCGCCGCTCGGCATCGCGTCGCGCGCGTTCACTGCTAGGTTCAGGACCACCTGCTCGATCTGGCCGGGATCGCAGCGCACAGCCCAGAGGGCCGGGTGCAACGCCACGACGAGCTCTACGTCTTCCCCCAGTACGCGGCGCAGGAGCTTCTCGCTGCCACGCATCAAGGCGTTCAGGTCGAGGGGCACGGGGGCGATGACCTGCCGGCGCGCAAACGCGAGCAACTGCCGGGTCAAATCCCGTGCGCGACCGCCCGCGGCACCGATCTCCTCGATGACTTCCGGATCGGGCGGCGATCCCATCGCCAGGTCATGCTTCAGCGCCTCGGCACCGGACAGGATGACCGTAAGCAGGTTGTTGAAGTCGTGCGCGATTCCGCCCGCGAGCTGGCCAATGGCCTCCATCTTGGCTGCCTGGTGAAGCCCCGATTTCAATCGTTCGCGCTCTTCCGCAGCCCGCTTCCATTCGCTCATGTCGCGCGTGATCGAGAGGAGGTACTGATGTCCGCGCAGCTTGATGAGCTGCGCGGACATCAGCCCGGGCAGGACCTGCCCGTTCCTCCTTCGAAACGTTGCCTCAAGGTTTTGGACATACCCATCCTTCTTCAGGCCGTCCACCAATCGGGCGCGGTCGCTAGGGTCTTCCCAGAAGTGGATCTCGAGTGACGAGCGCCCAAGGACCTCGGCCTCGTTCCAGCCCGTCATCTCTGTAAATCCCTCGTTCACGGCGATGAAGATGCCGTCGTCGACCCGGCTGATGGTGATGGCGTCGAGGCTGGTCTGGAAGGCGACCCGGAACCGTTCCTCGCTTTCGCGGAGAGCCTCGTCTGCGCGCTTTCGCTCGGTCATGTCGCGGACGATGGCCCAGACACCCGTCCGATTGCCTGCGAGGTCCATCCTGATGAACGCCCGGACGCTGATCGGGATCGTACTACCGTCCTTGCGCACGTACTCCTTCTCGTACTCGTCCGAGTAACCGTGCGCGGGGACCTGTTCGTTCAGCATGGCATCGCTCACGACGTGCCATCGCGCCGGGGTGATTTGCTGGTAGGTGAGCCCCATCAGCTCCTCGCGCGTGTATCCCAGCAGCCTCAGGGCAGCGGGGTTCGCGTCGGTGAAACTTCCTTGGAGGTCGATCGCGACGATGGCGTCCCGGCTCGACTGGAAGAGGTTGCGGTATCGCTCCTCGCTCTCCTCGAGCGCCGCCACCGCACGCGTGCGCTCCGTTTCGTCGCGGATCACCAGCACGGCGAAGGCGCGGCCTTCGAACGATCCCTTGGAGCGGATCGACAGCTCGAGAAGGCGCTCCCTCTCTTGAGACGAAACCTGCAGGGTGAACGGCGACGACGCGCCCCGCTCCATGGCGCGGAGCGTCTCTACCACCTGAGGCCATGCCGCAGGCGGCAAGAGCTCTCGCAATGGCATTCCGGGGCGGGCCGAGTCGCCGGTACTGAGGAAGCGCCGGCCCGCCTCGTTGATATCGGTGATGATCCCTTCCGGAAGCTCCAGGAGCAAGATGCCATCCTGCGACTCGTCGAGCAGCGCCCTGAAGCGCTCCAGGTCGACGAGGCGCTCTCGCAGCGCCGGGTAGTAGCTCTTTCGATGGGAGCGCTCCCCTAGCCCGATGAGCCGATCCCTTAGCGACTGCCCGCTCCTATCGTCAGAGCGCATCTTCAAGGATGACCTCGAGGTCGCGGAGGGTGGCGGGGCGCGGGTTAGTGACGAGGCAAGGGTCCTCCATCGCGTGGCGCGCGAGCTGCGGTATGTCCGACTTCCCGAGCGTGGGGCCGAGCGCTTAACAGCAGCCTCGATTCGCAACCACCCCACACGCGATGCGCCCGCCTGTGCCTTGCCAATGCTCGTCGGACGCAGGATGGCGGCCGACGGCTGCCCTAGCACTTCAGGATGTCGCGCGAACCGCGTGAGGCGATTGCACAGAACAGGCCCCGGCTCAGCGCGGGAGAGCCGGGGCCCCGAGACCATCCCTGCCCTCCGAGGCGTGTTGCCGAAGCCCACAGCTCTGGCGACCGCAATTTGCCACGCACCGAGGCGCCTCGGAGGCGGTCCGCATCAGCACTACACACAAGAGCCGTAGCCCCGCTCTCAAACAAGATTTTCTCGTCCGTCATTCGTCGCATGCCCTATCCCGTGCGCCGGGGGCACATCCCTGCGTCCGCCGCCTGCGAGGAAGCCCTCCCCAAGCAGACGCGCCCTGGCGGGTCTCGGGAGGCTCGGGCCTTCAGTCAAGCGGAGAGGGCAGCTCTCCGCATCGTCATGGCTGCTCCCACGGAGGGACGGCGCGGGAATAGCTCTGCGCCGTCGCACGCGCGCGGCGATCGTCATCGCGGACGGGCAGTCGCCCCGTCAGCTCGTCGATCCGCGATCATGCCGTCCGGCGGCGATGCCGTCTGGAACCGCAGGTGGAGCGCGCTCCGGAGGCGATCGAGCTCCTCTTCCACCTTGCGCGAGTACTCCTGAAACCGCGCTGGGATGCTCCCGCGCGCGAGGAGCCGCTGGATGCGTCCCGGTCCGGCGTTGTAGGCCATGAGCGCGAGGTCCGTCGCGCCGTCGAACGTATCGAGCAGCCGCCGGAAGTAGCGGACTCCAGCCTGTACGTTCGTCTGTGGATTCAGCGCGTCGCGGCGCCTCGCGCGGGGCCGCTTCAGCTCCTCGCGCAGCGTCGGGACGCGTACCTGCATGAGCCCGAGCGCACCCGCGCGCGACCGGGCACCCGGATTGAACGACGACTCGACGTGGATCAACGCCAGGACGAGGAGGGGATCGACGCCGGCGGCGCTGGACTCTTTCAGGACCGTCTTCGCGACTTTGTCGTGGGTCGCCGGCGCGGCGCGGGTCATCCGCTGCGCGATGTGGGCGTGGACGTGCTCCTTGAGCTGCCGCTCCTGCTTGCGCGCGACCGCGGGATCGGTCGCCAGCGGTGCGGACGCGGCGGACGAACTGTCGGCTTCCGGCGACGGGCTCACCCCGGCGGGTGCGGACGGGCCGTCTGCGCGGTCCGAAGCGTCAGGTGCGTCCGCGCGGAGCGCCGCCTTCCGTGCACCCGCACAGCCCGCGAGGGCGACGAGCATCGCGACGCTGGCGAGGCGAGTCATCCGACCCGAGCGCGACGTGGCGATCGATCGCATCAGGCGCGAGGAACGTCGGGGTCCGCCGAATGGAATGTCGACCGCATCGGCGCGCTCCTCCGTGTCCCGCAATCATGGCAGCAGGGGATGTCAGGCCGCTAGAGACGGTGTGGTCGGGGGTGGTCGCGAACAAGTCTCCACGTGCGTCATGTACCCCAGCGAGGTGCCGATACACCGGCTTGCCGCTCGCAGACATCGGGTTCCGAGACCGAGCGGGCGGGAGTTTTTTGGGACGGCGCCCATCGCGAGCATCGCCAAGGAAGTGACGTGACCCGGCGGCCAATGTTTTTCGCAGCCAGCGCGGGCGTTTGCATCATTGGCCTTCATCCCGGCTGCCGTCATCCTTGACCGTTCTACGCTTCGCCTCCCATGCTGCCGGTGATGCCCGATGAGGACTCGCTGGTGGTAATCGCCTCGTACCTCCGACCAGAAGAGGCCGGGATGCTTCGCGGCCTCTTGGAGTCGGCGGGGATAGCGGCAGTGGTCCGCGACGACGTCCTCTCAGCGATCAACCCCTTCCTCCAGCCCATCATCGGCGGGGTCAAGCTGGCTGTCCGCGCGTCGGACGTCGAGCGCGCGCGGGAGATCATCCACTCAGCGGGAGTCCTCCCCGGGAACCCTTCGGATGAGCCGGTCGACATCCCCGAGGAGGAGTGGTCGCGCAGGCCCGAGCCGCAGGAGCCTGGTGCTCCGGTCCGCTCGCTGCGACCCTGGCCTCGGCGCGCAGCCATCGCAGCGCCCTTCGTACTCGTGTTGGCCCTGGCGCTTCTTCGGTGCGCCGTGGGTGCCGCCGAGCGGTAGACCGGGCTGCCTGCCCTTTCAGAGGGACAGGAAGGTCGGCGATCGTTTCCCCCATTCCCCCCCCCGGCGAAACAGGCATGACGAAGGCCACGACGTTACGATCGCGGCCGTGAGCACCCGCCGAGCGTTCTCTGTAAGTGTGTTCTGTCGCCACAATGGCGCCGTGCTTCTCGTCCACCATCGTCGGCTGAGCACCTGGCTTCCTGTGGGTGGGGAGATCGAAGGTGACGAAACCCCTCTCGAAGCAGCCATTCGCGAGCTGCGCGAGGAGACTGGATTCGAGGGTCGGTTTCCCGCGGGGTTCGGCGCACCGAGCCGGACGCGCTCCCACGACCTGCGGGCTTGGGCGACCAAAGGGGTCGTTGGCTAGGAAGAAGGGGACGAAGGTTGCCGGCGCGGTGTCCTGCACTACAACGACGCCTGACCACCTGACGCTCCGCCCCGCGCCACAATGAGCACCCCCGCCATCGCACTCCGGCCAGCCTTGGACAAACGACGCCATTGGGCGTTCTTGAAGAGGCTCCGCTGCCTTCCCTGCGTGTTCTGCGGCCGGGCGGTGGCGATGAAGCCGGGCGACTGCCCAGCCGGACCGGACGCCTACGCTGTGTGCCGGCAGGACGTCGCCCGCCTCGATGCAGCCCTCGCCAGCGTGACGCGAGACGTCCTTACGCTCCTCGACGCCCGCGGAGAGATGGTAGCGAAAGGTAGCGAAGTCCGGCAGCCCTTCCACCCACGGCGGCAGCGTTTCGGTTCACTAGAGCGTCCCCGCGGCCACGCCGACGCGCCGGTGTCGACGGGCGCCCGGGGCCAGGAGCAGGCCGCCCAGGGCCACCGCGCCGGCGGCGGCGAGCACCCCCGGGCGCGCGTCGCCGAGGCGCTGCGAGAGCGCCCCTGCTGCGATCGGACCGAGAATTTGCCCCACCCCGTAGATGGCGGTGAGCGTGCCGACCATCCGGCCCGGCGAGGCGGGCGCGAGATAGAGGGTGGCGGACATCGAGAGCGCCGTGATTCCGATGAAGGTGCCGCCGAATAGCGCCGCGCCCGAGAGCGCCGCGGCCGCCGAGGGCGAGAGCGAAGGCAGGGCCATGCCCACCGCCTGCGTGAGGTGCGCCGCGACCAGCGCGCCGCGCAGCCCCAGCCGTCGCCCCATCGCCGACCAGAAGAGCGCCGACGGCGCCGCCGCCAGCCCGGTCAGGACCCATGTCCAGGGCGCCAGCCACTCCAGTCCGGGCGTGCGCCGCACCGCCGTGACCGCGAAGGTGCCGCTCACGATGTAGCCGAGCCCCTCCAGGAAGTAGGCGGTCGCGAGCCGGCCGACGCCGAAGTCGAGCGATGCCGGATCGCCGAGCGATCGGGGCGAGCGCGGCGGCGACGGCGGCACCGCGGCCAGGTGGCGCCATGCCGGGCCCGCCAGCATCGCCGCAGCGACGCCGAGCACGAGCCATGGAGTGCTCCAGGCCGTGGACGCGGGCGTCAGGGCCGCCACTGCTCCCGAGAGCGCGATGCCGAACCCGACCCCGCCGTACAGCTTGCCGGCCGGCGCCGAGATCTCGAGCGCCGCAGCAGAGGCGAGGACGAAGACGAGGCCGCTGGCGACGCCGGCCGCCGCGCGCAAGACGGCCCAGACGGGCAGTGCGGTGGTGAGCGCGCCGAGCAGGGTGGCGAGGGCGGTCGCAGCGAGGCCCAGCCGCAGCGCCCCGGACCGCGCGGGACGCGACGCGAGCTGGCGGGCGACGAGCACCCCGGCCAGGTAACCAGCCAGGTTGGCCGAAGCGAGCGCGCCGGCCACGCCGTCGCCCATCCCGAGCGCGTGCTGGGTCGGCGGGAGGAGCGCCGTGTAAGCGAAGCGGCCGATCCCCATGGCCGCGGCCAGGGCGAGGGCTCCATCGACTGCGCTCTGGGTCGCGCTGCGGGACAGGCTGCTGCTTTAATCGGCGCTGTCCGCCTCGCACCACCGTCGCCGCGATCCGACAGCGGCCCGGTGGTAAGTTCCAGAGAGATGGACTGTACGGGGACACGGTCCTATGGCCGCGTCCAGGGAGAGTCCGCCGGCCAGCGCGAGCGCCACCGCCGGCGCCCCCATCGAGTGCGCGATGGCGCCCCTGGCGCCCACCCGTTCCGCAAGGGCGGCGACGGCGGCGGCGAAGTCGCGGACAGAGGCCGTCCGGCCGGTCGAGTGGCCGTGGGCTGGGCCGTCGAAGGTCGCTCGGAGTTCCCCTCGCTCCCCGTACTGAGCTGCCGGGAGCGCGCGTCAGCCACGCCTCGCGGCCTCGATCGTGGCGACATCGATCTTCTTCATGGGCATCATCGCTTGGAAGGCGCGCCTCGCTTCCTCACCCCCTGCCGCGAGCGCTTCGGTCAAGACCTTCATCCGTCGATAACCGGCAGCCCGCTCAGGCTTGTGCGCGCGGCGACTCCGGAGTGCTCGCTGAGGGGACGGTGCACTCGTCTGCTTTCGGAGGCGTGGCTCCGACTGCCACCCTCAATCGGCTGGCGACGCCGTGCAGCCCGTCCGCAAGGACGTCGAGTCCGTTGCTGGCAGCCTTGATCAACTCCACGCCCGGGCAGAACCCGAGACGCTTCTCGACCGCCGATCTCGTACCGGCCATGGCCCCCGCGAAGCGCTGGACCATCGGCTGCACGTAGCCGAGCCAGCCCTGCGCCGCCTTCGTGGGCACATCCGGGACGATAGGGGTAGGCTCCACCATGATTGTCGCCGCTCTCGCTTGTTCGCTCATGGCGTAGAGGATCGGGCCTGGCTGGTCGCCAGGAAAGCACTTCCTGATCGAGCAGCCCTACCGGGTATTGCGTTAGATCAAGGTCACCGCTGACAGGCGACAAGAGCCGAGGGAAAAGTCGCTGATGCAGGGAGAATCCTCCGCTTGCCAGCTGGATCTTCGGCCATGACCCCAGCGGGCGATGTGTGAGCCGCCGAAGGGGATAGGCTCGATGCAGGAGGCCGACGCCGCATGACTCACCGCTGTCAGCGGATACTCGTCGTGAATCGCAGCGCGGCCTCCCAATTCAGTTTTTCGGATGCCCTGCGCCGTGAGGGGATAGGCCTGATGTTGGTGAGCGGCTCCGACGCAGCCTTTCAGGCGATGGAGGGCGGGTTCATACCCGACGCCATCCTGATCGACCTCGCGGTGAAAGACAGCAGCGCCGCTGAATTCCTTCGGCGCGTGAAGGCCACGTATGCGGTCCCGGTGATCGCGATCTCGCCCGGAGCCATCCAATGCAGGATCGGGCCGACGGCGGACAAGGAACTGCGCGAGTTCTTCGACGTGAGGGAGCTGCTCACCGTCCTGGACGAGCTGTGCACCTTCTCCCCGAAGCCCTGCGGGCCGAGGTAGGTAACGCGCGCTCCGCTTGGTGCTCGCAGCGGCCTGAAGGTGGAAGGGTCTCCCGACCCACGCCGCGCTCGAAGGCGGTGCTGGCCAGCGCACCTGCTTGGCGAGCTCGATCTTCATCACCGCATCCTCCGCCTTCAAGAGCGCGGCCTCGTGCTGGAGGCAGCTGTGTCGTTGCCCTCCTCCTTGCACGTTGATGGTGCGTCTTCGGACTGCGAACTCGTGGACGCGCCGTCCGCCGCCGCCGCCGCGGCCGCGCGCTCGAGCGCTTCTGCTGACACACTGCTCGGTCGATACCCGAGCTCGCTGGCGCAGGCGACGGAGAGCTGCGCCTCCGAAGCCCGCCCGAGCGAATACAAGCCGAAGCCCAGGTGGTAGTGGGCAGCAGCGTTCTGCGGCTCGAGCTCGACGACCCTGTTCAGGCATCGGACCGCCTCCTCGGCCTCGCCGAGGTGGAGGTGACCGATCGCCTGGTTGAAATGGGCGAGCGCCAGGTTCGGATCGGCGTCGGCCGCCTTCCGATTGGCCTCGACGCTGGCGCCGAAATCCCAGCGGCTGAGCAGGATCCCGCCCAGGTTGAGCCAGGCCCCGGCGCACTTCGAATCGAGGGCGATCGCCGCCCGCAGCTCCCGCTCGGCCTCGTGCGTCGCGCTGCACTTGAGCAGCACCGTGCCTAGCCGGAGGTGCGCCTCCGGCGTGGGCGGCGACTCCACCAGCGCCCGACGCAGCTCCGCGATCCTCTGACTGATCATCGCAGACATCCTCCGGCTGAACACCACGTACCCCCAGAGGCGGCCGCGCTGCGGTGGGCGGAGAGGTCGGCGCTCTAGGCCGCCGCTCGAACCAGAGCCGGAGCCCACTCCGGCGTCCCGAGCGCATGCAGGTGCAAGTAGGTGGCCACCAGGTTCCCTACGGCGGCGCCGTCCCGGCCCTCGCCGAGGCCCACGCCGCGCCCCCTAAGAGTACCGTGTCCAGGCCCTGCACGCCGCGAGGTCCACCTCAGCAGCACTTCTTCGGAGCAGGCGCCGCCCCGGTCGACGAATTCGCCTCGGCAGCGGCCGCAGGACGGCAGGCGTCCGGCCCCTTCAGGAGGCAAAGAGGACGGCAAGACGGCGGCGAAGCTCGTCGCGGACCTTCCGAAAGGCCTGGAGCTGCTCCTCGTCGGTGGCACCCGCGCCGGCCGGATCCGGCAAGCCCCAGTGAATGCGCCGGGCCTTGCCGAGGAAGACCGGGCAGACCTCCTCGGCGCAAAGGGTGATGACCGCATCGACGCTTTCCGGCGAGAGGGTGTCCACGCTCTTCGAGCGGTGACCGCGGATGTCGATGCCGATCTCGTCGAGGGCCCGGATCGCGAGTGGGTTCACCTTCGCCGGCTTCGAGCCGGCAGAGGAGATGGTCACGCTCGCGGGAGCGAGAGACCGCGCGATGCCCTCGGCCATCTGGCTCCGGGCCGAGTTCGCGACGCAGAGAAAGAGGACGTGGCCCGGAGCGAGTCTCCGGAGCTCTTCCGCTTCGGCCTTCCAGCCGGCGTCACTCACGGCTTCGCCCCCCGCGCGTTGGCGGGGAAGCTCCCGGCGCAGTTCCGGAGCGCCTCGAGCCGGGCCGTCTCGCCGGGGAACCAGCGGTCGCGCATCCGCAGGGCGACGTTCACGAGACCGATGAGCACCGGCACCTCGACGAGCGGCCCGATGACCGCGGCGAAGGCGGCGCCGTGGCCCATCCCGAAGGTGGCGACCGCGACCGCGATGGCGAGCTCGAAGTTGTTCGAGGCGGCCGTGAAGGAGAGCGTCGCCGTCTGCCCGTAGGAGGCGCCCACCCTGCGGCTCATGAAGAACGACACGAAGAACATCACGGCGAAGTAGATGAGGAGCGGGATCGCGATCCGGACCACGTCGAGGGGGACCTGAACGATGGCCTCGCCCTTGATGGAGAACATCACGACGATGGTGAAGAGCAACGCGACGAGGGTGATGGGGGAGATGCGGGGGATGAAGACCTTTCGGTACCAGTCCTCGCCTTTCAGGGCCCTCAGCCCGAAGCGGCTGGCGATGCCCGCGATGAAGGGGATCCCGAGGTAGATGAAGACGCTCTGTGCGATCTCGCCGATGGTGATGTGGACCTCGGCCCCCTGGAGGCCGAGCCAGCCTGGCAGCACCGTGATGAAGATCCAGGCGTAGACGGAGAAGAAGAGCACCTGAAAGATCGAGTTGAACGCGACGAGGCCGGCGCAGTACTCGGTGTCGCCCTGGGCGAGGTCGTTCCAGACGATGACCATGGCGATGCAGCGGGCGAGGCCGATGAGGATGAGCCCGACCATGTACTCGGGCTTGTCGCGCAGGAAGATCACCGCGAGCGCGAACATCAGGATCGGCCCCACCACCCAGTTCTGGACGAGCGAGAGCCCCAGCACCTTGCCGTTCTTGAAGACGCGCGGCAGCTCCTCGTACCGGACCTTCGCGAGCGGCGGGTACATCATGAGGATGAGCCCGATCGCGATGGGGAGCGAGGTCGTGCCGACGTTGAGGCGGTTCAGCGCCGGGACGACGCCGGGCACGAGCCAGCCGAGCGCGACGCCGGCGCCCATGGCGAGGAAGATCCAGAGCGTCAGATAGCGATCGAGAAAAGAGAGATTGCGAGCCACGCCGGCGTGCGGCATCGGGACGGCAGAGATGGCTTCGGTCACGGGCGTTCTCCCTCAGATGCTTCCGACGAGAGCCTTCAACCGCCGGAGGACGTGGGGCTCGATGCAGTAGCAGACGCGCGGCCCGTCGATGTCGCCCCGGATGAGTCCTGCGTCCTTTAGGACCTTCAGGTGCTGCGACACGGTCGACTGCGCGAGCGGAAGCTCGTCCACGATGTCGCCGCAGATGCACGCGTCGCGACGGACGAGGAGGCGGAGGATCTGGACCCGCGCAGGGTGACCGACGGCCTTGCAGAGGAGCGCCAGCTCTTCGTCGGCCGCGGCGCCCTCGATCGGACGGAGGTCGGGCTTCTCCTGCGGATGCGAGGGTGGCGGGCAGACAGCCTTGGAGGGAGTCGCCATATCGTTAGTATACGATAATGCTTGGCGTGGGTCTACTCGACGCGAAGCGCCGTCACGAGATCCTTGCGCCTGGATCGTCCACATGATCCGAACCACACTCCGGCCCGGCGCGCGCGTGAGGAGGCATCTCCGGACGAGCAGCGCCCACCGGACCCGCGGTCACCACGCGGCTGCCTCATGGTGCAGAGCGCGCTCGCCTGCGGGGACGAGGCCGAGCCGGTGCGGCGGGAGGTCGCCGCGCGGCGCGCAGCGGTCGTGGTTGCTCTGCGCGAGCGCTTCGCGCGCGCCGTCGCGGAGGGCGACCTGCCGGCGCGCGCGGAGCCCGCCGCGCTCGCCCGCTACGTGGCTGCGGTGAACTACGGGATGGCCGTTCAGGCCGCCGACGGGGCGAGCCGGGAGGAGATGGAGCAGGTCGTGGAGATGGCGCTGCGCACCTGGCAGGGCGAGCTCACCGCTGGTGGCAGGGCGAGCCGGTCCGCCGGCCCCGGCGATCCGAGCGAGCGTGCGTCCCGCGTCGCGAGGATCGCGCGCCTCAAGGATAGTTGACCGGCGCGGTCTTGCGGACCACCAGCTTCACCCGCCGGCTGCAGGAAGGGGTTCAGCGACGAGAGCATGTCGTCGCGCAACACGGCGACGATGCCTGCCGACTCTAGGAGCCCACGGAGCATGCCGGCCTCCTCCGGGCGGAGGTGCGTCGCGATCACCACGAGCGCGTCGTTGTCGGCCAAGGGCGCGATCCATCGAAGCACGATGCGGCGCGTCCCGCTCCGGTGCACTGGCCCTGGGCCCCAAGATAGGGCGCGACCCTTTTGCGGGGGCGGTGTTCGACAATCGACTCCACAAGGTCATGGCAGGGGTGAAGCCATGAAGCCAATGACGGTGTTCGTGTCCGGTGCGACCGGCCAGCAGGGCGGAGCGCTCGCTCGCATTCTCTGCGAGCGCGGCCACCGCGTCCGCGCACTCACCCGCGATCCGAACTCTTCCGCCGCCCAAGCGCTCAGGGAGCTGCGGATCGAAGTGGAGCGCGGCGACTTCGAGTACCCGGCGTCGGTGGTCCGGGCCGCGCACCGGGTCGACGCAGCGTTCGCTATGGGTACGCCCTACGAGGCGGGGCCTGACGCCGAGGTGCAGCAGGGGAAGGAGCTTCTCAACGCTCTACGTGCGGCCGGCGTCCCATATATAGTCTATTCGTCCGTCGCGAATGCCGATCTCAAGACTGGCATCCCGCACTTCGAGAGCAAGGCGGAGGTGGAACAGCACCTCATCTCTCTCGGCGTACCCTGCTCCATCGTCGCGCCCGTCTTCTTCATGGAGAACTTCAGGTCCCCCGCGTTCCTGCCGGCGCTGCGGGTCGGGAAGCTCGCCATGGCTCTCGCGCGCCACTGGCCGCTCGGGATGATCGCGGTCGAAGACGTCGCCATGTTCACGACGCTCGCCATCGAGCGGCGCAGCGAGTTCGAGGGCAAGCGTATCGACATCGGCGCCGACGAGGTGTCCGGCGCCGAGGCGGCCGCGATCCTCGGGGAGGCGAGCGGTAGGCGCATCACCTACGAGGACATCCCACTCGATGTGCTGCGCGCGTCGAACGACGACTGGGCACGGATGTTCGAGTGGTTCAGTGGCGAGGGGTACAGGTTCCATGCGTCCGGGCTGCGGGGCAAATACCCGGAGGTGAGCTGGCGCACGCTGCGGGAGTGGGCAGCGGAGCAGGACTGGAGCGTGCTGTCGACCGCGACCGGGTCACCGGCCGACGCGAGCCCGACGCAGGGCTGACGCGCGCTGTGACATGCCTCGGTGCGCGCGGCTGGAGCCCCATGAGTCGATCAGAGCTGCCGCTTGCCGCGGCGAGCAGCCTTGCCCGCTGGCTTCTGGAGCAGATCGAGTGGAGGCACCCCGAGCGCCTTCGCGATGATCTCCACCGTGTCGAGCGGGGGCACCCGCATGCCCCGCTCCAGCATGGACACGTAACTCACCGAGACCTTGGCCTTCTTGGCGAGCGCGGCCTGGGTGAGCTTCTTCACCTCGCGGGTCGCGAGGATGTTCTGGGAGACGATGTCGGCAAGGGCCATAGATACGCCTTGTGTACCACGATGATTGGGCTCCATGGAAGCGGGAGTAGCACCCGTAGTGTACGTGGGTCAGAGGCGCTTCACCACTTCCTGCGGGTAGCTCCGCGCGTCCACCTTGGGAAGCCACTCCATCACCTTGCCGTCCGGTCCGATCACCACGCCGACGCGCTGGGCGTTGGTGGAGGCGGGCGTGTCGGCCGCGCCGTAGGCAACGCCCAGCTTCCGGTCCGTATCGCAGAGGAGGGGGAAGTTGAAGGAGAACTTCTCGGCGAAGGCCCGGTTCTCTGCCGGAGTGTCGAAGCTCACACCGAGCACCACCGCGTTCTTCCGATCGAGCTCGGCCTTGAGGTCGCGGAACCCGCAACCCTCGAGGGTTCAGCCGGGTGTGTCGGCCTTGGGGAAGAACCAGAGCACCACCGTCTTGCCTCGCAGCGCCGCCAGGGACACCTCGTTGCCAAGGTGGTCTTTCGCGCTGAATGCGGGTGCCGCGTCGCCGGCCCTGAGCATCGCTAAACCTCCGTGAGGCGGCGTAACGGGGAGCCTCTCGCCCGGCGCGCCTCATTTGAGTCACGAGGTGGCGGGCCCGAGGCCGGAACGCGGATCGCAAGGCACCCCGCAAGCAGACCCGGGAGGGGATGAGGAAGGTTACACTGAAGACCAAGCCCTGACTTGCGCCTGAACGGATGATCAGTTAACGTTCGGCTCATGGGTGTGGCGTCGGAGCTCGCGCGCGCGCAGCCGCTGTCGGCGCCGCGCACCTGCTGCCTGGATCTCGATACGTTCTTCGTGTCGGTCGAGCGACTGCTCGATCCGACGCTGGAAGGCAAACCGGTGGTCGTCGGGGGAAAGCCGGGAAGCCGGGGCGTGGTCACCGCCGCCAGCTACGAGGTGCGCCGCCTGGGCGTGAAGTCAGGCATGTCGTTACTCGACCACGTCAAGGCGCGCACGGTGACTCTCAAGCTGCGCTACGCCGACTTCCACACGCTCACGCGTTCGCACACCACGATGGCAACCAGCTCGGAGCTCGAGCTCTATCCCATCGTCAAGGAGATGTTCGCGGCGGCGCGGACGCGGTCGCTGCCGATCCGCCTGCTCGGCATGCAGCTCTCGAACCTCGGCATGTTCGAGCAGCTCGCGCTCTTCCAGCGCAACGAGCGGGTCGGCGCGGCCGTCGACAGCATCCGCGCGCGCTTCGGCTTCGCGGCGGTCTCGCTAGCGACCGGGCGCGGTCAGCCCGAAGTCGCTGCTGAACTCATCCGCGCAGGTTCCGCTCGAAGAAGTCCATGGTGCGAGCGGCTCGACGCACGAGCCCACAAGCTCGTGATCGAGGCCGAAGTGAATCCTCGGCCACGCACCCGGGCCCACCGCGGTATACATTGTCCACAGGACCGCGGCATACATTGTCCACACGGTCGGTTTGGCGGATTGCTCGGCGATCCCCCGCTTTCACGGGACGGAAAGGCCGCCACGATCGCTGAGATAAGGCGCCGCCGCCTGCTAACGTGGCCTCCGCTTCCGGGAGGCCGCGATGACCACACGTCTATTCAAGTACAGTCATTGGTCGAGTTGGCTCATCGCAGTCCTGCTCGTGGTGGCCGCCTGCGGCGACTCCGGACCTACCCCGCCCTTGGGAGACATCCGGTTCGACGCGGTGGTCCTGCCGACCCAGGCCCAGTCCGGACATCCCGCCGAGGTGGTCGCCGAGATCTACTCCGAGAGCGAAAAGCACCACGTGACCTTGCGGCTCTCGATCACGCGGCTGGCGTCGGCGGACCCGTCGACCGTCGATCCTTCGGCACCCGGCTTCGAACCGGATGCCTGGGTGTGGGGCACCGTCATCGAGAAGGTGAACGCCGGGCAGCGCCTGACCGTGCGAGAGAGCTTCGACCTGCCACCGGAGATCGAGGCCGGCAACTACGCTACTGTCCTGGAGTTGAACGGCGTCGACTTCACGGCCGAGGACGACGCCCTGCAGGGCGAGGAGGAGGCCCAGAAGGCCAACAACACCGTGGTCGGCCCGGAGGTGTTGGTGGTGAGCCGTCCGGAGCAGCCGGACCTGGCGATCACCCAGCTGAAGCTCGACCACTATGGCTTCGACCGTCCGAGCCCGTCGGTAGCGACCTTCGGCGCGGACGACGAGCTCTTCGAGGCCAGCGCTTCGGTCGTCGCACGCACGCACGACGTGGCGAGCGCGGTCACGGTCCGTTTCGAGCTCGGGATCCCGGCCACCTCCGGTGACCTCACCTGGTACCCGCTCGAGATCGGAGCAGCCGGTGCTGACGGCCAGTACTCCGGCCCTCTCACCGAATACACGCTCGCCCCCCAGGACCAGGTGGACGACGACGGCGTGGTCCGGACGATGGCGCTTCTGGCAAACCGCGCGCGCGGCTTCCACCTCGGGCTGCACGCTCCCGCGGCCGCCCGCGACGCGCTGACGGCCCTGTCGGCCCAGACCGCGTGCATGCTGCGGCTCCGCATCGATCCGGACAACGCCATAGCGGAGGTGAACGAGGAGAACAACGGGTCGCAGGTGCCCATTCTCTTCTTCCCGGACGGGGTCAGCGACACCGAGGGGACCGACCTTCGCCTGCGCCAGCTTCGCCAGGAAGCCCAGACTCTGACCCAGTCGTCGGCCCTCACGGCCAGCCGGCCGAGCACCATCCAGCCGGGAGTGCGGGCCGAGAACCTGATCGCCTCGAAGGAGCGGGCCAGCCACTTCGGCAACGACGACTTCGACGCCTCTTACTCCATCGACGCTGCCTTCAGCTGGGCGAGCACTGGCCACGGCTCGCTCGCCGACGGCGATAACGTCTACCTGACGTCCTACGAGGGCAAGCCGCTCGGCGTCGAGCTGGGGATCGCCCTGTTCGGCCCGAAGGCTTCCCGGCTGCGTCTGACCGCGGTGGGCGACGGCCGGTACCGGCTCTACACCAGCTCGACCACCTTCCTCTCGTACTGCAGTGATCCCTCGGAACAGCTGAATGCCGACACCGTCGGATCCCAGCTCCACACAAGCCATGACGGTCCCTTTGGCGATCTGGAGCCGTCATGCTCCTCCTACCAGATCGTCGACGAAAACGGCGGCGCCCTCGAGAATGGCGACGCGGTCTCCCTGATGACCGCCAGCGGCACCTACGTCCACGACGCGGGCGACCTTGGCATCCTGCCGGGGTCACCGACGGGGACCGGGCTCGCCCGGCTGACGATCAAACGGGCGGGCGCCGACGCCGGCGACGCCGGCGGTGCCCGCAACATCCGCTTCACCAGCGGCAGCACAGTGTTCATGAAGATGCTCGGCAAGGACTTCACGGTCCTCGACGCCCGGTCGGTAGGTAACCTCGACCTCGACGACGCCAACGCCAACGTCTTCGCCGCAACGGTGGAGGCCTTCGGCGCCAGCTTGTTGAGCGAGCGCAAGCTGTTCCCGATGGACGGGGGCACGGTGGTGCTCTACGACCACCTGCACGAGCTCTACTCCGCGTCCAAGAAGAAGGAGAAGGAGTTCCTGCTCGGCGGCGTCATCCCCATGACCGTGACCGGCACCGCCCGGGTGGAGCTGGGCCTGCGCGGAAGGGTCACCGCCGGAGCCGATCGGCGCATGACCTTCAGCCTGGGCCCGTACATCGACCTCACCGGGAAGACCGACGCCACCGTCCACCTCGCCGTCGCCTCCGGGGGAGTGACCGGCGATCTGCGGTTCGTCTACTTCGACGAGCTGTACGACAACGCCGTGGTGCTGAACGACGACCTCACCAAGCAGTACCAGTTCGGAGAGACGTTCGACCTGCGCACCCTCGACGGCGACGTCTATCTCCACGGAAAGACCGCGGCCGGGTGTGGCCAGTTCGCGCTGCACTCCTGCCACTTCACCAAGTACCTGCTGCAGTGGAACGGATACCATAAGACGTTCACCGTCCCCATCGCGACGTTCACGATCCCGGAATGAGCCGCTCCTGGTCGAGACGGCGGGTGGGGCTCGGGGCCGTGCTCCTGGCCGGCTTGGTCTTGGCCGTGATCTGGCTGGGTCGTGCCCGCGCGACCGGGCGAGCCGGGAACCAGGGTGAGCTGCCCTGGCCGGAGCACCCGGTGTTTGAGCTCGAGGTGGGGGTCGAAAGAGCCTACACGATCGAGATCCGGTCGGAAGGCTCGCTCCAGGTAACCGCGGACGGACGGGAGCCCGCCCGCGGAACCTTCTCCCTGGAGGCGAGTGGCGTCCTGGTGCTGAGGCCGTACGCCGGCGGTGCGGAGGCCGTCGACGTCGGGGCGCGCCTGGTGCAGCCACGGGTCACCATCAACGGAGAGGTTCCGTCCTACGCCGGAGTGATGGACGTCCCCTTCTCGTTCCGCCTGGATCGCCGGGGGCGCTTCACGGGCCTCACCTTCCCACCCGGCCTGCCCCGCGAGGCCAGTGCCGTACTGGAGCAGGTCCTGATCCGGTTGCAGGTGGTGCTCCCGCATCAACGCCAGACGACCTGGCGAACCCGCGAGCGCGACGCGGCGGGGATCTTCCGGGCCGCATACTCGGTCTCGCCCGGGCACCCTCTCACGATCGGAAAGACGAAGCTCGAGTACCTTCCCCTGGAGGAAGAGACCCTTCAGGCTACGGTCGTGGAGAGCCATGCCACGTTCGAGCTCGAGCCTGGGCTGCGCGGGGTCAGGCAGGTCTCCGGCACCGAGATCCTCCGCGGACAGGCGGCGAGTTATGCCAGGGGAGCGGAGTCGGTACGGTTCCGCTTCCAGCTCACCGAGTCGCCGGTGGCACTCCCCAGCTCGTTCGGCGAGCTGGCGCGGCTGCGGGATGGCGCGCGGGTAGCGTTGGCCACCGGCAGTGCCGATCCACGGCTGCCGGAGGGCCTGCTCTCCGGGCTGCGATCGCTTGGCGACACCCTGAAACGCTTCCACTCCCTGTTCGCGAAGGACCGGAGCGCCGCCGAGGCCTTGGCCCTGGTCTGGCTACGGCGCCATTCCGGCGCTCCCGGCGAGCTAGTCGGCCTGCTCGACGGCATGAACCGTGAGCCCACCCGGTCATCGCTGGGTGATGCCGAGCGGAGCGTCCTGTGGCGACTCCTGGCCCAGGCAGGAACGCCCGAGGCGGAGGGGGCGCTCCTGGACGCGGCCGTGAGCCCAGCCCATCCGGTCCTCACCCGGCGCCAGGCCATCATGCATTTCAACCAGGTGGCAGTCGCCCGATCTTCGGCGGTCGACGGGTTGCTCGGAATCTACGACGGCCGCGACCAGGCCGGCCCCGAAGGCTCCGGCCTTGGTTCGCTCGCGCTTCTGGCAGCCGGGGCGCTCGGCCACCGGAGCCTTGCCTCTCCGGAGCTCACGCGGTCCGTTTCCGAAGCCCTCCGGGATCGACTCGCTCGCGCCGCCGGGAACCCCGAGCGGCTGGACGTGCTGGCGGCGATCGGCAATGTAGGCGATCCGTCACTGCTCCCCGTCCTGAGCGCGGAGCTCTCCGGCACCGACCCCGGCCTGCGGGCTGAGGCCATCGGAGGTTTCCGGCGCATGGAGGGGGCAGCGGCGCGACAGGCGCTCATGGCGCACGCTGCCGTCGAGACCGACGCCACGGTTCGAGCCAGGGTCGTCCAGACCCTTCAGCGGCTGGAAACAGGTGGGGAGGCGATCGCCTGGGCCTCGGCGGAAGTCGGCCGCGAGCGAGATCCGCGCGTTCTCTTGGCCCTGGTCGATCTGCTCGGCGCCTCCCGGGAACGCTCACCAGAGGCTGTCCAGGCGCTGCAGGGCATCCTCCAGAGGCCAGGCGAGCTTTCGGTGAAGAGGCGCGTCCTTCGCTACATTCCATCCGAGCCGCGCATTACCGAGGGACGCTAGCGTTCCTCTCCCACGGCCGGATCCTGCTCGAGGGTGACCCGCGGAAGCTGCCGGGCCAACACGGGCGGGCGACGCTCGAGGACCTCTTCATCACCGTCGCGCGCGAGCCGCTCGCGCTGGAGCACGCGTGATCGCGCTCCGGCCCCGGCGCATCGCGGGAATCGTGCTGCGGCAGGTCCTCCTCCTGCGCGGCAGCCCGGCGCGCGTGCTGCCGCTCTTCGCATGGGTCGCGATCGACATCGTGCTCTGGGGGTTCATCACGAAGTACCTGAACGCGGTGGCGCCGGCAGGGTTCGACTTCGTGCCGGTGCTCCTCGGCGCGGTCCTGCTGTGGGACTTCTTCTCGCGGGTGATGCACGGCGTGACGATGGCGTTCTTCGAGGACGTCTGGGCGCGGAACTTCCTGAACGTGTTCGCGACGCCCATCACGACCGGCGAGTACGTGTCCGGGCTCGTCCTCTCGAGCGTGCTGACGAGCACCATCGGCCTCGCCGTGATGATCGTCCTCGCGACCGTGGCATTCGGGCTGTCGTTCGTCGGCTACGGCGTCGCCATCGTGCCGGCGTTGCTCATCCTGTTCCTGTTCGGGATCGCGCTCGGGATCCTCGGGTGCGCCATCGTGCTTCGCCTAGGGCCGGCGGCGGAGTGGCTCATCTGGCCCATCCCCGCGATGCTCTCGCCGTTCGTGGGCGTCTTCTACCCGATCTCCACGCTGCCCCACTGGATGCAGGCGGTCTCGTGGCTGCTTGCGCCGTCGTACGTGTTCGAGGCGATGCGCGCGCTCGCCTCCGGCAGGACGGTGTCGTGGCCGGCGCTCGGATGGGGGGCGCTCCTCGCGGTCTCGGCGATCGCCCTCGCGGGTTGGGTGTTCGGGCGCGTCTATCGACACGCGGTCCGCACCGGGCTCATCGCGCGCTACAGCGCGGAGACGGTGAGCTGATCGCCGTGCCAGCTAACTCGTTCATCCGCGTTCTCATGTCGAGGCCCACATTAACGCACGCGCAGGCGGGAGCGGGACCGACAGTGGATCACGTGGGCGTACTCCGCCACGAAGCCGTCCGCCCTCCTGGCCGCGCCCTCCGCGCTCTCGTGGCGTGAGGTTTGCGCAGAGGTCACCTGGTCGCCACGGGCGGAGTCCAGCCTGACCCGGCGGCCCCCCCTTCTCTGATGCGTCGGTTTCGTCTATGAATGCGCCCCCGGCAGGCGGAGGACTCAGTGGACACAGACTTCTCGAAGCTCAGGAACATCGGCATCTCGGCCCACATCGACAGCGGCAAGACCACGCTGACCGAACGGATCCTCTTCTACACGAACCGGATCCACGCCATCCACGAGGTCAAGGGCAAGGACGGCGTCGGCGCCAAGATGGACTCGATGGAGCTCGAGCGCGAGCGCGGCATCACCATCGCCTCGGCCGCAACGCACTGTGAGTGGAAGGGACTCCACTTCAACATCATCGACACTCCCGGGCACGTCGACTTCACCATCGAGGTCGAGCGCTCGCTGCGGGTGCTCGACGGCGCCATCCTGGTCCTGTGCGCGGTGGCCGGCGTGCAGAGCCAGTCGCTCACCGTCGATCGCCAGATGCGCCGCTACAAGGTCCCGCGCCTCGCCTTCGTCAACAAGTGCGACCGGACCGGCGCGAACCCCCTGCGCGTGCGGGATCAGCTCCGCGAGAAGCTCCTGCACAACCCGGTACTGATGCAGCTCCCCATCGGCATCGAGGAGAAGTTCGAGGGCGTCGTCGACCTCGTGACGATGAAGGCCTTCCGCTTCAGCGGCAACGACGGCGAGGAGATCCTCGAGTCGGAGATCCCGGCCGAGATGGTGGCCGACGCGCAGAAGGCGCGCGAGGCGCTGCTCGACGCCGCGTCGATGTTCTCCGACGAGCTGACCGAGGCCATCCTCGAGGAGCGCGTGACCGAGGAGCTCGTCAAGGCCGCCATCCGCAAGGGGACCATCGACCTCAAGCTGACCCCGGTCTTCATGGGCTCGGCCTACAAGAACAAGGCGGTCCAGAAGCTGCTCGACGGCGTGGTCGACTTCCTCCCCGACCCGACCGAGGTGGTCAACGAGGCCCACGACCTCGCCGCCGACGAGAAGAAGGTCGTGCTCTCGATCGACAACGGCAAGCCCACCGTGGCGCTCGCGTTCAAGCTCGAGGACGGCCGGTACGGCCAGCTCACCTACCTCCGCGTCTACCAGGGCAAGCTGTCCCGCGACATGTTCATCACCAACATGCGGACGGGCAAGGACCACCGGATCGGCCGGCTGGTGCGCATGCACGCCGACGAGATGGAGGACATCAGCGCCGCGGGCGCGGGCGACATCGTCGCGATGTTCGGCGTCGAGTGCAACTCGGGCGACACCTTCACCGACGGCACGGTCAGGCTGAACATGACCTCCATGCACGTCCCCGAGCCGGTCATCTCGCTGTCGATCAAGCCGGTCGACAACAAGAGCGAGAACAACATGTCGAAGGCCCTCCGGCGCTTCACCCGCGAGGACCCGACCTTCCGCGCCGGCATCGACGAGGACAGCAACCAGACCATCATCCGCGGGATGGGCGAGCTGCACCTCGAGGTCTACATCGAGCGGATGAAGCGGGAGTACAACGCGGTGGTCGAGGTCTCGCAGCCGCAGGTCGCCTACCGCGAGACGGTGAGCCAGCGCGCCGAGTTCGCCTACACGCACAAGAAGCAGACCGGCGGCTCGGGCCAGTTCGGCCGGGTGTGCGGCCACCTCGAGCCGTGCGAGCAGGACTTCGAGTTCGTGGACGACGTGGTGGGCGGCGCCATCCCGCGCGAGTTCATCGGCGCGGTGCAGAAGGGCTTCCGCTCCTGTCTGGGCAAGGGCAGGCTGCTCGGCTACCCGGTGGTGAACGTCCGGGTGGTGATCGACGACGGCGCGAGCCACGCGGTGGACTCCTCGGACATCGCCTTCCAGGAGGCCGCGCGCGGCGCCTGGCGCGAGGCGTTCGACCGCGCCAAGCCGAGGCTGCTCGAGCCCATCATGAAGGTGGTGGTGGAGGGCCCGGCGGAGTTCTCGGGCGCCATCCTGGGCACGCTCATGCAGCGGCGCGCGATGATCATCGGCTCGCAGGAGGACGGCGGACTGGCCCGGATCGAGGCCGAGGTGCCGCTGGCCGAGATGTTCGGCTACTCCACCACGCTCCGCTCGTCGACGCAGGGCAAGGCGGAGTTCAGCATGGAGTTCTCCCGCTACCTGCCGGTCCCGGCGGCCCTCTCCGAGGAGCTGATCGCGAAGGCGCTGGGCAAGGACAAGGTCAAGACCGCCCAGGCCGGCAAGAAGTAGCCGCCCGTGGTTACCGTGGCGCCTGGCGGAGAGGCGCGGAGTCCAAGCGCGGCGGCGCACGGAGGCGCATGGTTCGGAAGGAAGTGAACCTTCAGAGCCCGCTCCGGATCCTCGATCGCTCGATGCGGGGCGGGCTGGGCAAGGGGAACCTGGGCGCGGTGATGGCGCCGGCGGGCGTGGGCAAGAGCGCCTGCCTGGTGCAGATCGGTCTCGACGACCTGCTGCGCGAGCGGGCCGTCCTGCACGTCGCGGTGGGCCAGACGGTGGAGCACGTCTCGGCCTGGTACAACGCGCTCTTCGACGACCTGGCCGAGCTCACTGACCTCGCGGATCGCGCGGGCGTGCGCGAGAGCATCGGGCGCCGCCGCTTCATCCAGGCCTTCGCGGAGGGCGCCTTCGGCCCGGAGGGGCTCGAGGACGCGCTGGCGTCCTTCCAGGCGCACCTCGGGCGCACCCCGTCGGCCATCCTCGTGGACGGCTTCGACTGGAGCGGGCCTGGCTGCACCGCGGCGCTGGTGGCGATCAAGGCGAGCGCGCGCCGCGCCGGGGCCGAGCTCTGGATGACCGCGCAGACGCCGGGCTGCGTCACCACGCCGCCGTGCGAGCGCTGCGCCGCGCTGGTCGACGTGGGGCTCTTCCTCGAGCCGCACGGCAGCCACGTCAAGCTGCGGCTGGTGAAGGACTTCGACGGCGCCTCCTCGGTGGACGTCCACCTCTCCCTGCACAGCGAAACGCTGCGGCTGGTGAAGGAATTCGAGCCGGCGGCGTACGTGCCGCTCCCGGCCGGATCCTTCACGCTCCTGGCGAGCGGCTCCGCCGGCGCCGAGGCGGAGTTCGGGGCCTGCGCCGAGCGCTGGGGGCTGCTCGAGGTGAACTTCACCTTCGAGGGGCGTGGCCCGATCGCGCGCAGCCGCGGCCTGGTGCAGCTCTCCGAGGACGAGCTCAGGATGGGCGACGTGAGCGCGGCGTATCTGAGGGCTCACATGCACCGGTCCTACCCGGACACGACGGCCGTCAGGCGCGTGCTCCAGGCCATCTGGCACCAGGTGAACACCGCGGGCGAGGTGTTCTCGGTCGGCACGATCTTGCCCGACAACACCGCGCACGGCGGCACGGGCTGGGCCGTGGAGCTGGCGCGCACCTGGGGAAAGCCGGTTCACGTCTTCGACCAGGAGAGGGACCGTTGGCTCACCTGGGACGGCCGCGAGTGGATCGAGGAGCCGCCGCCCTGCATCACGCGCGAGCGGTTCGCCGGCGCGGGCACGCGATCCCTGTCGGAGGGCGGCAGGGCGGCCATCCACGCGCTGTTCGAGCGCAGCTTCGGGCAGCAGCGGTACGGCCCGAACGACTAGTGCTGCTCCGCACGGCGCTGGAGCGAGCGCTCCGTCGCGGAGTGGTGCGCCCTATACCTTTCTCTTGGAGTTGACCTGGAAGTGATCTGACGTGAGCTGGGAATCCAGGAAGTCCTGGTCCAGGAAACGGAGGAGACTCTTCAGCTCCTTCTTGACTGACGGAAGCACAATCCTCAGTCGCCCCGCCGATCTTCTCGTTTCAATGGCGACGCCATAACCCCTGGCGATCCTGGAAGCGTCTTGCGGGCTGACCTTGTCGAGGATCCCCTGTGCTTCAATCGACGTCACCTTCCGCCGGATCCATGTGTCGGCCAGCCCGACGAGGTGCGCATGATCGTCAGACACGAAGGTGGCGTGCCTGAAGAACGAGTCAACCTGCTCCGCTGTCGCGGCGACGGAGAACGGCGTCAGATCCAGGAAGCGCTTCACCTCCGCCTCGGACGGAAAATAGAGGGAGCCATCGCGGAGAACGGCGCTCAAGTGCTCCCGCACCACCAATCCACTTGCTTTACTACGCGAGAATGTGTCGTTGGTCAGGATGATGCTGAGTCGGCTCCTCTTCAGCATCTGCCGGGCGTCGACAGCCTGAAAGCAGATCACGGCGCCTGCCATGCCCTGAGGTGCTCCCAGCAGCGCGCGCACTGCTCCCTTCTCGATGTCTTCCTCGCCCAATCCGGGCTGGCTTGGCCACTGCGCGGGCTGCGGCACGCTTGCGGGAAGTCTGAACTCCTTCAACTGGAACAGTTCGCCCTCTTCGGGACGGTACTGTGGCGTGTAAGGAACGAGGTCCGCATCACCCAGCCCGAAGGCCTGGAGCTGTCGGGAAAATTCCTGGGAGAGCTGCTGCTGCAACTCAGCAGTGACGTGGACGCCAAGCAGTGCTGGTGTGCCGATCTCGCCGATGAGAGCGAAGAAATTGAAGAGCGGCCGAACCTTGCTCATCCCGTGACCTCCAGCCAGAGACCACTGGAGATCCTTACTACACTCTTGGTCCCTGTGGCTCCGCCTCTTCCGCTCGTGAGGAGGAGCACCGTCTCGCCTGTTGGAGGGCTCACCTCGAGGAACTTGTAGCCAAGCATCCCGAGCAGCGGGTTCACATGGACGAGTTCCGTCTGGTACAGCACGATGGCGATGAGCGCGATGATCGTCCAGAGCGCAAGAGCACTGCTCGGCTTGTCTGGCGGCGTTATCAGGGGAAGAGCGTACGACACCAGAAAGGCGAGCACTTCCCGGTCCACGTTCTTGGCGCGAACCAAGGTGACTTCGCTGCGCTCCCCGTACTTCTTCGCGGCGCTCACGACGAGCGCGCACAGGAAGGCCAGCAGCAGAGCAACCACGATGAAGCTGATGGCGCTCCACCGGCTCGCAGGCAGCAGTGCCACACCGTGAACCAAAGCGACCGGGGCGAGAGCAGTCGCCACGAGGAGAAAGCGCGCGAACTTGTTCAGCATCGGCCCTCCGTCGCTGCCCGTGTGTGGAACTTCACCCTGAGGGCAGGGTAGCACGGCGGACGGACACCGGAGATGGATCGGGTACACGGTCGGAGTCACGAACGTGCAGTGTTGCCGCAGCCGCGCCCCCTCACCCTAACCCTCTCCCCGGTGGGGGAGCGGGGATAGCTACAGGTCATTCGCGGGCGGGCGCCAGATCCTCGCCGTTGCTCTTCCTGCGCCCACGCCGCGCCCGCCTGCCGGGCAGAGGCCGCGCCGCCTCCTTCGGCCTGATCGACGAGAGCGGAAGGCGGACCTCGAACTCGGCTCCTCTCCCTGGCCCCTCGCTCCGCGCCTCGACCGTGCCACCGTGCAGCTCGACGAACCCCCTCACGAGCGCAAGCCCGAGACCGAGCCCGCGCTCGCTCCTCGCGAAGTTCGTCTCCGCCTGCTCGAAAGGCCGGAAGAGCGTCTCTCCCAGCAATGGATCGAAGCCCGACCCGGTGTCTCGCAAGCGCAGGCAAGCGACGCCGGTAGCCGTTTCCGCCTCGAGCACGAGGACCGCGTACCCGCCTCGCGGCGTGAACTTGACCGCGTTCTGGAGCAGGGTTCCCATCACCTGCGTCAGGCGCGCGCCGTCCCCGTGTACCCAGATCGGCTCGCGCGGGATCTCGGCCCGGAGCTCGATGCCGCTGTCGGCGAATCGAGTCCCATGGTCCTCGACCGCCCCCCGCGCCAGCTCGGCGAGGTCGAGCACGGTCATCTCCAGGCGGATCTTGCCCTCGCCGATGAGGCTCACGTCGAGCAGATCCTCCATGAGCCGGGCCAGGAAGGCGAGCTGGTGATCGATCACCTCGAGGCCGTGCCGCGCCTCCTCTCCACCCGGTGCTGCCCGCTTCAGGATGGAGACCCAGCTCCGCGCGGTGGCGACGGGGCCGCGCAGCTCGTGAAAGAGCGTGGCGAGGAACCGATCCTTGCCGTCATCGACGTACGGCACGCCCGTCACCTCCTTCGCCTGGCTCGGCCCCTCGGAGTCGCCCGCGAGGCGGGCTGGTGCGAGACGCGTCCTCTCGGGCGCGCCAGCAGACCCGTTCGCTCGGCCTGGTCCCACGTCAGGTGGATGGGGGGCGTCATGTGCCGATCTCGAACCCGAGGTAGTGCAGCATACGCTCCTGGTGGTGCATGAGTCCCCGGTAATGAGCGCTGATGCCCTCGGAGGCAAGGCCGTGGGCGATGATCGCCACCGCGAAGTCGTAGACGTCGCGCGCGCGGCTGAAGTCCAGCACGATGGTCTCGGCGGGCCCCATCTCCTTGAGCCTCTTGAGGAGAGCTGTCGCCGCGGGGGTGTCGAAGATGTCCTCGATCGAGATGACCTGATGACCCATCGATGACCGCCTTTCGCCAAGGTCCTCGCCGCGGATGGAGCGAGGCACGGCCTCGCGCCCGGGCGAGAGCACCGAGTACCCGGGGCTCGCGCCGCCCCGCCCCGCCGGCACAGCCGTCGGGGCCCCACCCTGGCTAAGAAGCCGAAGGCATTCTTCGACAGGTCTTGAGTCGAAACCATCGGGAGGAACGTCATCAGGCTACCGAGGTGGGCCGGCGCCGACAATCCGGTGGATCACCGAAAGAGAAGTAGGGTCGGGGCGAAGAGATCCCGATCCGGTTTGCGAAGAAGAGCTGTAGGGAGATCGCTCTACACGCGGATCGGGGAGGGCGCTCGCCCGCTCGGCGGGGGCGTCCGTCAATCGACGAGCTTGTGCTGCATGGCGTACCGGGCGATCTCGACGTTGGAGGAGAGCCCGAGCTTCTTGGCGAGCCGAGCGCGATAGGTGGCGATGGTCCGTTCGCTCAAGCTGAGCTCGTCAGCGATCTCCTTGAGGCTGCGCCCCAGCGCGACGAGGCGCAGCACCTGGAGCTCGCGGCTCGAGAGCAGCTCGTGCGGCGGTTGGCTGAGGTCGCCGCCCGCGGCGGCGGCCAGGCGCTCGGCCAGGAGGGGCGTCACGTACTTCCCGCCACCGAGCACCTTGCGTACGGCGGCCACGAGCTCCTTCGAGCCAGCCGTCTTCGTCACGTAACCCTGGGCGCCGAGCCGGAGGCAGCGCAGCGCGAACTCCTCCTCCGAGTACGCGCTCACGACGATCACGAGCTGCCGCGGCCATAGCCGCCTCACCTCCGCGAGGAGCTCGAGCCCGTCCCGCCCCGGGAGGTTGAGGTCGAGGAGCACGAGATCCCAGCGTTCCTCCTGGAGCCGCGATAGCGCCTCCGCATAGACCGCGGCCTCTCCGAAGGTCGCGTCCGGCATCGCGGATGCCAGGACGTTCTCGATGCCCCGCCTCGCGATCTCGTGATCGTCAACCAGGAGGATGCGCGCCACGGACCGTCCTTTCCGGCGGCGGGCCGCCGAGGGGGATGCGCGCTTCGACGACCGTACCGCTGGGCGAAACCGGCTTCAGCGCGATCACGCCACCCAGGCACGCTGCGCGCTCCCGCATCCCCAGTATCCCAAGATCGGCGGAGTCACGCCCGGGCGGGATGCCGCATCCGTCGTCCGCCACCCGGAGCACGACGGTTCCCGCCATCCTCTCCAGGGTCACCGAGGCGCGGGAGGCGCGGGCGTGACGCGCGACATTCGTGAGCGCCTCCTGCGCGATGCGGAAGAGCGCCGTGTCGACCTCGCGGCCGAAGGTCGAGAGCCCCTCCGCGGCCGCGAACTCGCACACCACACCGGCCCATTCCTTGAAGCGGCGGCACTCCTGGCGCAGCGCCGCGTCCAGCCCGAGGCGATCGAGCGCGACCGGGCGCAGCGAAGCCAGGAGGTTGCGCATCGAATCGATGGCCTTGGCGACCAGCTCCGAGGCGGCGACGGCGCGTTCCAGGAGCTCCCGTGAGGTGCCATCCACCCCGTCGCCGAGCCCGTCCTCCAGCGCCTCGAGCTCCAGCCTCAGCGCGGTGAGGAGCTGGCCCATCTCGTCGTGCAGCTCGCGCGAGAGGAGCGCCTTTTCCTCCTCGCGCACCGAGTTCAGGCGCGCCACCAGCTCCCGGAGCTGCTCGCGGGAGGCGCGGAGCTGGTCCTCCGCCCGCTGTTGCTCGGTGATGTCGCGCGTGATGGAGAGGACGGTCTCGACCGCTCCGTCGCGGTCGCGCTCGGGGACGATGCGCAGCTCGTAGTGGCGGCCATCGCGCCCGCCGTGGCTGAACTCGAGACGATCGGGCGCGCCGGTCCGGAACACTTTCCGAAGATACTGATCCCAGAACGCGGCGTGCTCCGGGGGCGTGCCCAGCTCCGCCTTGGTCTTCCCGACGACGCGGTCGAGCGGGGCGCCGATCGCGGCGGCGGCCGCCGCGTTGGCGAAGACGTGCCGGAGGTCCCGGTCGAAGCGGACGATGGCATCGGGCACGTTGTCGGCCAGGACCCGCAGGTGCTCCTCGCTCCTCAAGAGCGCCTGCCTGCGCTGGGTGATGTCGAAGAGCGAGACGACGACGCCGGCCATGGTCGCCTCGGACAGCCACACGGGCTCCGCATTGACGGAGAGCCAGACGACCGTGCCGTCCTTTCTCCTGATGCCCATCTCGAGGTCGCGCTGTGGGAGGCCCGTGCGCAGCGTCAGGTTGATGGGGAGATCTTCGGCGGCGAACGGGCTGCAGTCCGACCGGATCGTCCCCCAGCCCGGAGGGAGCGGTGAGCGGCCGGTCAGCTCGTCCAGCGAGAGTCCCAGGAGCGCCAGCGCAGCCTCGTTCGCGCTCGACGCCGCGCCATGGGGGTCGTGGAAGACGACGCCCTCCGAGAGGGAAGCCAGGATGGCGCGGCCCCGCGCCTCGCTCTCGCGAAGCGCCTCCTCGACCTCTCGCAGCTCGGTCACGTCGGTGGCCGTCCCCAGCCAGCGCTCGACCTGCCCGGCCGGGTCGCGGACGGGCACGGCGCGGGACAGGAACCAGCGGTAGCGGCCATCCCTCCCGCGAAGCGGGAAGCTGGCCTCGAAGACCTCGCCGGTCGAGAGGCAGCGGCTCATCGTCTCGGCCACGTGACCGACGTGCTCCGGGTGGAGGAACCGACCGAGCTGCAGCGCGTCGGCCGTCGCCCCCGTGTACTCGAGGCAGCGCCGGTTGAACCAGAAGATCTCGCCGCCGGCGTCGGCCATCCAGGCGAGCTGCGCGATGTTGTCGGCGAGCGTGTGGAAGCGCTCCTCGCTGTCGCGCAGCGCCTCCTCCATGTGCTTGCGATCCGTGATGTCGGTCACGAACTCCGCCGTGCCGATGGTGTGCCCGTCGCCGTCCTTGACGGGGTACGCGCGATGGAAGACCGTCCTGCCTCCGGGTCTGGGCAGCTCGGCGCTCTGCGGCTCACCCGTCGTCCTGGTGAGGAGCACCGGGCAGCCCGGACACACTTCCTTGCGCCCGTGGAACGCCTCGAAGCAGCACTGGCCCCGGAGCCCCTCCGGGCTCGTCCCCGCCAAGGCGGCGGCCTTGTGATTTCCCCACTGGATCCTCATCTCCGGGTCGAGGAAGGTGATGATGTCCGCCGTGCTGTTGAGGATGATCGCCTTCTCCGCCTCGGAGACGCTGATCTGCTCGTTGGCGCGCTTGAGCTCGCCGGTCCGCTCCTCGACTCGCTGCTCCAGCCCCGCATGCGCCCGGCGCAGCTCCTCCTCGCGCGCCCGCAGGGCGGCGGTCCGCAGGAGCACCAGCCTCTGCAGAGACCGGGACCACAGGACGCTCACCGTGAAGAGCAACGTGACGATGGCGAGGGCGAGCGCGAAGTACCTGCCGTACCTCCACCGGTCACTTCGATCGTAGACGCCGAACCATCTCCCGTAGATCTCCTGGTACTTCCCGGAGACCTTGAGGATGTTCAGCCCCTCGTCGAGCCGGTACAGGAGCTCGCGGTTCCCCTTGCGGACCGCGAAGCAGTACTGGAGCTGGGGGAGGTCGGCGTCGATGACCCTCAGGCCGGTCAGCTTCAGACCCTTCATGTAGTACTCGCCCTGGAGCCGGGAGGTCATGAGGGCACAGTCACCTCGTCCGGAAGCGAGGAGCTTGAGCTGCTCGTCGGGGTCCGTCACCGCGATGATCCGCGAGGCGAGGCCCATCCGCTTGACGAGGTCGTGCAGGACGTCTCCTTCCTGCAGGATGACCTCCTTGCCGCGCAGGTCGGCGAAGGAGCGGATGGGTGAGTCGGCCCGCACGAAGAGCGCCGAGCGCACCATGGTGTGCGGCACCGAGAAGTCGACGCGATGGCTTCGCTCCTCGGAGAAGTACATCCCCGAGAGTGCGTCGACGTTCCCGAGTTCCAGGTCGCGCCTGGCCTTGCGCCACGGGCCGAGCCGGATCTCCACGTCGAAGCCGGCGACCTCTCCTGCCGCCCGCATCAACTCGACGTTGAAGCCGGTCGGCTGGCCGTCCGCGATGAACTCGTACGGAGGGTTCTCGTGGTCTCCACCGACCACGAGCGTCGGCCTGGGGGACGCGAGTGCGCACCCGCCCGGGAGGGAGGCGACGATGGCCGCGAGCGCCGCCAGCCGCGTGATGCGGCACATCACTTTCCGCGTCGCCCGTGGCGGTGCCGATGATCGAGCCGCGCACGACTCCCGCCACGGAGAGCCGGTCCTGTCCGGGAAGGCTCGAGCGCGCCCGGCGGCCCAGGGCCGCGCGTCTTCACCGAGTCGAGCGCACGCGGTTCTCACGGGGATCGACGCGACGCGACGAGTTCCTTTCCAGACAGGGATGTTGCCAGAGCCGGAGGCGAGGCGGCAAGGGAAGACGGAGATCTGCGCCTGGCGCCTGCGCCGAAGGCACCGGTGCCCCTCTCCTGACCGGTGACGGTGCGCGGCCGTCTGGATCGGGCGGTTCGGCGGGCAAAGCAACCCCTGCCCTCATCGGCGCGGTGGTCGCAGCGCCGCTCCTGCTCCAGATCTTCGACGGGCTGCGCGCGACGGCAGGCTCGCGTGGGGTGCGGCGCGTGTGAGGTTCGAGGTGGTCGAGTAGACCCGCGGCGGGCCCGCTCCCGAAGGTGGGACAAGCGTTCAACGCTGGGTCGCGCGCCACCCTGGTCTGCCCGCACCTCGTCGAGGTGTGTGTCACCCACGCCATCGAGACGCTGAGTCCCAGGGCCCCGTGCATCTGCCCTGCTCAGGCCGCGGATGGTGAGGAGCTTGCACAGATCGTGAGGGAGGGTGGCCGAGGGCGAGGCATGGAAGATTCGAAGCGGGAGGGCTGCGTGAGCCGGCATGCGGGTGCGCGGAACTGCGACCCGGCCGCATGGACTGCGTTCCGTCCATCCGGGGTGGATGAGATCGGCTCGCGCGCCGAGCCATCGCCGCTCGGTGCGCGCTTCGACGCTGCCTCTCGACTGATGGGCGGCCTCGTCGCACTGATCGGGGCTTCCGTGCTGGTCGGGTGGGCGCTCGACGTACCCGTGCTGAAGAGCCTTCACCCTCGGCTCATCTCGATGAAGCCCAACACGGCGCTCGCATTCGTCCTGCTCGGGATCGGGCTTGCAACCGGTGGCTTCTCGACAGCTCGTCGCCGGGTGCTGGCCAGAACGCTCGGCGCGCTGGTCGCGCTCCTCGGCGCCGCCAACCTGGCCGAGAACGTCTTCGAGGTGGACCTGCACATCGACGAGGTGCTCTTCAGCGAGCCCGCGGGCTCGGTCCTCACCACGCACCCCGGCCGCATGTCGCTCATCGCTTGCCTGAGCTTCGTGTTGCTCGGGACTGCGCTGCTGCTGGCGCTGGGGTCTCGCGCCGCCCGCCTCGCTGCATGGCTCGGCGCGATCTCCTTCGGTCTCGCGCTCCTCGCGATCGCGGGCTACGGCTACGGCATCTCGACGCTGTATGACCTGGCCTACCGCACGCCGCTCGCGCTGAACAGCGCGGTGGCGTTCCTGCTTGCCTCCACGAGCGTGCTCCTCGCTCGTACCGACTCGGGGTTTGCCGTGGTGTTGGCGAGCCGCGGAGCGGGCGGCGTCCTCGCGAGGCGCCTGCTCCCCTTCGCCGTCGCCTTGCCCCTTGCCCTCGACTTCGTCGTCCAGGTCGCCGTGCGGCTAGGAGTTCTTGATGCCTCGTACGATGACGCTGTCCACGGAGTCGCGCTCAGCTGCGTCCTGGCAGGTTTGGTCATCCTGGTCGCCGGCCGGCTGGAATCTGCCGACGAAGAGCGTCGCCGCATCTCCGGGGCGCTCCGTGTCAGCGAGGCGCATTTTCGCTCGCTCTTCGAGAACATGACGAGTGGTTGCTCATATCATCGGATGATCTTCGAGGGCGAGACGGCTGTTGACTACGAGTTCCTGGCGGTCAACTCGGCCTTCGAGCGGCAGACGGGCCTCCCGCGCCACGCCATCGTCGGCCGAAGGGCGAGCGAGGTCGTCCTGGGCTTCGCGGAGAGCGGCAGGGATCTCATCGCGAGGTGCGCCGAGGTCGCTCGCACCGGGAAGGCGGAGCAGTTCGACCACTTCGACGCTGGCCTCGATCGCTGGTACTCGGTCTCCGCGTACAGACCGGAGCCGGGATGCTTCGCCACGGTGTTCCTCGACATCACCGACCGCAAGCGCCAGACCGAGGAGGTCTCGCAGCGACTCGAGCTGCTTCGCCGCATGGGGAACGACATCCTCCTCCTGGTTGCGCCGGACGGTTCCATCGTGCAAGCGAACGATCGCGCCCTGCAGGCGTACGGGTACGCGCAGGACGAGATGGCGCGTCTCAACATCCGCGACCTTCGGGCCCCTGAGACTCATGCCACCGTCGACGGACTCCTGAATCGCGCGCTGACCGAGGACGGCCTTCGGTTCGAGACACGGCACCTCCGACGCGACGGCTCGACGTTCCCGGTCGAGGTGAGCACGCGCTGGATGGAGATCGGCGGGAGGCGCCTCGTCCAGAGCGTCATTCGCGACCTCGGGGAAGAGCGGGCCGCCCGCGCCGCCGTCGAATACCAGGCGATGCTCCTCGAGAACCTGAACGACGCCGTCATCGGGATCGACTCTGGCTTCTGCGTGAACGCCTGGAACCATGCGGCCGAGCGGATCTTCGGACGGACCCGGGAAGAGGCCATGGGCCATCCCGTCGGCGAGGTCGTCCCGGAGAGCCTCCGAGCCATGGCCAGGGGGGACCTGGACTCCATCGCACGTGGTGAGAAGGTGCAGCGCGAGCTGAAGATGCCCCGTCCCGACGGTTCGGAGATGTGGCTGCTCTTCTCGAGAGACAGCTTGCGCGGCCCCGGTGGACTCGTCTCCGGCTCGGTGAGCGTCTTCACCGACGTCACGCCGCAGCGGCGAGCCCAGCAGGAGCTGGAGCAGGCGCGCAAGCTCGAGGCGGTCGGGCAGCTCGCGGCCGGCATCGCCCACGAGCTCAACACGCCCATCCAGTTCATCGGCGACAACACGCGCTTCCTCGACGAAGCGTTCGTCGCGATGTGCACGCTGACACAGCGGTGCCGGGCGGCGCTCGCGGCGGGAGATCTCGAAGGTGCCCGCGGTGGCCTGGACCAGGCGACGGAGGAGCTGGACATCGAATACCTCCTGGAGCAGGTGCCGAAGACGCTCAAGAGCACGGCCGAGGGAGTGCGCCGAGTCAGCACGATCGTGCGCGCCATGAAGGAATTCGCGCATCCCGACCGTACGGAGATGGTCGCGACGGATCTCAACCGCGCGATCCTGGCCACGCTCGAGGTGGCACGGAACGAGTACAAGTACGTGGCGGACGTGCACACCGACCTGGCCGAGCTCCCCGCCGTCACCTGCTACGCTGGTGACCTCAACCAGGTCTTCCTGAATCTCATCGTCAACGCGGCTCACGCCATCGAACAGGCGAACCAGGGCTCTTCACGGCGAGGGAGGATCCAGATCGCGACGCGCCAGGACGGCAGGGACGTCGTTGTGACCTTCGCGGACACGGGTTGCGGAATACCGGAAGCGATCCGGCACAAGGTCTTCGACCCGTTCTTCACGACGAAGGAGGTCGGAAAGGGCACGGGCCAGGGGCTTGCCATCGCGCAGAGGATCATCGCGAAGCACAAGGGCCAGCTGACGTTCACGACGCAGGTCGGCCAGGGCACGACGTTCCTCGTCCGGCTGCCCACCGAGCCGGCGGCGGTCAAGATGAGGGAGTGCGCATGAAGCAGGGCGGGCGACCGCCGCGAGGCGGTGCGCCTGCACCCGTGCGCTGAACTTCAAATCGCCTACATCGACGGCGAGCGAACCCTGGGCCGGTCGTCAGTGGGCCCCGTGCAGCCAGTCGGGATCCTGGCAGAGGCGCTCGATGCTGGGAGCCAGGGCGTCGAACGCGAAGGGTTTCTCCACGTGCGAATGGGCCATCGAAGGCATGAGACGATCCCTGCCTGCCGTCATCGAGATGATCGGGCAATGGTGCTCGTCCTGGCAGAGAGCGCGCGCGAAGCCATGACCATCGAGACGAGGCATGTTCAGGTCGAGGAGGATGAAGCACGGGTGCGGGCACCGTTTCAGGCAATCGAGCGCTTCGATGCCGTCCGCAGCGCCGATTGCAGTGCAGCCCAGGTCCTCGAAGCAGCTCGTCAGCGCCTCCCGGATGCTGGGATCATCTTCGACGACGAGGATGCAGCCCTTGCACGGCACGCGGTCAACGTGGACACCCATGCGTGGGATCGCACCTGAACGGACTCCGCCCACAGAGGGGCGTTCACGCCAACCTGATCGTTCGCCCGACGGAGCGGAACGAAGTGCGAGCGGATCGCGGCGAGGACATCGCCGCCGCCTTCGAGAAATGGCGAGCCGCGGCGTGCTAATTCGCCGTGAGGGTGGACGATGGCGGGCTCGAGGTCGCCGAATTCGAAGGGCTTCTTCAGATTCCCGTCTACGAGCGGTGGCGCAGCTCTTGCGTGCCCGCGGACATGCCCTCGGCGGCCAGCTCGTGGCATGGTGCGCGTTGACCATGCTCGCGACGCTGAAGCTGGGACGCTGGCTCGGACCGTGGGCCGACGAAACGCGCCGGCCCGAGGTCGCCATCGCCGACGACGACCTCGATGGCATGCGGGTCCGGCTGTTCCGGCCGCGGCGCGCGCCGCGGGCGACCTACCTGATCGCGCCAGGCCTCCACTACGCTGCGGCGGACGACCCGCGCATGGATCGGTTCTGCCGGATCCTCGCGCACGCCGGCCACCTCGTCGTCGCGCCCTACATCCCCGACTTCCTGGCGCTCACCCCGACCGCGCGCGCCGTGCTCGACTTCGAGCGCGCGTTCGCCGCGCTGCCGCGGTGGTCGGCGCAGCGCCCGGTGGTGTTCTCCATCTCGTTCGGCTCGCTGCTCGCCTTCGCGCTCGCCGCGACCCACGGCGACGCCATCGAGCGCCTCGTCGTCTTCGGCGGCTACGCCGACCTCCGCGAGACGCTGCGGTTCGCGCTCACCGGCAAGTTCCCCGGCGGCCGCCACGCGGCCCACGATCCGTTGAACCAGGCCGTGGTGCTGATGAACCTGATCGATCACCTCGATCCACCGCCCGCCGATCGCGCCGCGGTGATCGCCGGCTGGCGCCGCTACGTCGAGCGCGTCTGGGGGCGCGACGAGATGAAGGTCGACCGCCGGTTCCTCGCGGTCGCGGAGGAGCTCGCGCCCGGCGTCCCCGCCAGCGTGCGCTCGCTGTTCCTGCTCGGGGTCGGCGCCCGCCCCGGCGCGCTCGAACTCGCGCTGCCCGCGCTCGACCGCTACGACGCCTGCGCGCTCGATCCGTCGCCCTACCTGCCGCGGATCAGTGGCCGCGTCGATCTCGTTCACGGCGCCGAGGACGACGTCATCCCCTACGAGCAAGCTGGTGCGCTCGCCGCCCGCCTGATCAACGCCGACGTCCGCGTCCACGTCACCGGCTTGTACGGCCACGCCGGGGCGGCGAAGCCGAGGCTCGGCGGCGCGCTGCGCGAGCTGCCGACGATGTGGCGCGTGCTGCGCGCGCTCGCCGGCTGAGGGTCGCGAGGGGGGCCGTTGGGACGTTGCGTAAAACGCGGGCATCGGCTGCCGCGAGGGCGAGCGGCGGACAGAGGGCGGCCCCGGCAAGCCTCGGTTCTTCTTGAAGCGGGCGGCGTGGCCCCGCTCTTGCTTGACGTCGATCAAACCAAGATCGGGCTCGATGACCGACCAGCATGTCACCCAGGGCGGACTCGCACCGGAGGGAGGAACACTCCCCGCCGGCGGCACGGCCACGCACTGCCCTTACTGCGCGTTCCAGTGCGGGATGGTCCTGTCGGGCAGCAAGGACCGTCTGGTCGTCCGAGGGGACGAGTCCTTCCCGGTGAACCAGGGCCTTCTCTGCGTGAAAGGCTTCACCGCCGCCACAACCCTGGATCATCGCGATCGTCTGCGGGCGCCGCTCGTTCGCAATGCGCGGGGCGTGCTCGAGCCGAGCTCCTGGGACGAGGCCCTCGCGCTCGTGGCGGCCCGGTTGCTGGAGACGCAGGCTCAGCACGGCAAGAGCTCTGTCGGCGTCTTCGGCAGCGGCGCTCTCACGAACGAGAAGGCCTACCTGCTCGGCAAGTTCGCCCGGGTGGCGCTCGGGACCCCGAACATCGACTACAACGGCCGCTTCTGCATGTCCTCGGCGGCGGCCGCCTCGATCCGGGCCTTCGGGATCGATCGGGGCCTCCCTTTCCCGCTCGAGGACATCGCGCAGGCGGAGGTGGTGTTCCTCGCCGGCGCCAACCCCGCGGAGACGCTGCCGCCCATCATGCGCTACTTCGATGCGCAGCGGGCCCGCGGCGGGAAGCTGATCGTCGCCGATCCCCGCCGGTCCGTCACGGCGGACGCGGCGGCAGTTCACCTGCGCCTCGCGCCCGGCTCCGATGCTGCTCTGGCGAACGGCCTCCTGCACATCCTCGTCCGCGACCGGTTCGTGGACAGGGGCTACGTCGGCTCGCGCACCGAGGGCTTCGAGCAGGTGCGGGATCTCGTCGCGAGCTACTGGCCCGAGCGCGTCGAGCGGATCACGGGGGTGCCGGAAGCGCTGCTCATCCGCGCCGCGCATGCGCTGGGCCGGGCCGGCAAGGCCATCATCCTCACCGGCCGAGGACCGGAGCAGCAAGCGCAGGGCGTGAACAACGTCCTCTCCTACATCAACCTGGCCCTGGCCCTCGGCATGGTGGGCAAGCCGTCCGGCGGCTTCGGCTGCCTCACCGGTCAGGGAAACGGGCAGGGCGGGCGCGAGCACGGGCAGAAGTCCGACCAGCTCCCGGGGTACCGCAAGATCGACGACCCGGCCGCGCGCCGGCACGTCGCCTCGGTGTGGGGGGTTCGCGAGGAGGATCTTCCCGGCCCGGGGAAGTCGGCCTACGAGATGCTCTCGTCCCTGGGCGATCCGGGAGCGGTGAAGGCGCTCCTGGTGGTGGGTTCCAACGTGGTGGTCTCGGCCCCTGCCGCCCTCGAGATCGAGGAGCGCCTGCGCCGGCTTCACTTCCTCGTCGTCTCCGACTTCTTCCTCTCCGAGACGGCAGCCCTCGCGGATGTGGTCCTGCCCTCGGCGCAGTGGGCCGAGGAGGATGGGACCATGACGAACCTCGAGGGCCGGGTCATCCGGCGCCGGCGGGCCGTGGAGCCGCCGGTGGGCGTCCGGACCGATCTCGAGATGCTGTGCGCGCTGGCCGGGCTCCTCGGGCACGGGCGCCACTTCGGCTTCAGCGGCCCGCGCCAGGTGTTCGATGAGCTGCGGCGCGCCAGCGCCGGCGGGCCCGCCGACTACGCGGGCATCACCTACCAGAAGATCGACGCTGCCCGGGGGGTCTTCTGGCCGTGCCCGAGCGAGGATCACCCCGGCACCCCCCGCCTCTTCACGGAACGATTCTTCACTCCCAGTGGCAAGGCGCGCTTCCACGCCGTGCGCCATGGCCCGCCGGCCGAGGCGCCTGACCACGAGTACCCCCTGTACCTCACCACCGGGCGCCTGCTCGCCCACTATCAGTCCGGCACGCAGACGCGGCGGGTGCCGGAGCTCTTGCGAATGGCCGAGGACGCGGCCGCTCAGATGCACCCGGCGACCGCCCGCCGATACGGCCTCTCGGACGGAAAGCCAGTGTCGCTCACCACGCGGCGCGGGACCGCGAGCTTCACGTTGCGCGTCGAGCCGGGCATTCGCGAGGACACCGTCTTCGTCCCGTTCCACTGGGGTGGGGAGCGCTCGGTGAACCGGCTCACCAATCCAGCCCTCGACCCGGTGAGCGGGATGCCCGAGTTCAAGGTGTGCGCGGTCAAGGTCGCTGGCGAGGCGAAAGGAGCGGGGAATTGACACAGAGATTGGTCGTCGTGGGCAACGGCATGGCCGGCGCGCGGTTCGTCGAGGACCTCCTGGCGCGAGGCGGTGGGAAGCGCTATCGGATCACCATCTTCGGGGACGAGCCCTACGGTAACTACAACCGGATCCTGCTCTCGAGCGTGCTGGCGGGGAGCCACGACGCGGAGGACATCTTCATCAATCCGCTCGCGTGGTACGACGCGAACGGCGTGAAGCTCCACGCCGGCGTGCGCGTCGCCGCCATCGACACCGAGCGCAAGGTGGTGCGCGGGGCCAATGGCATCGACGAGCGCTACGAGAAGCTCGTCCTCGCCACCGGGAGCGGCCCCTTCGTGCCTCCCATCTCTGGCCTCAGGAACGAGGCCGGCGCCTTCAAGGAGGGCGCCTTCGTCTTCCGGACACTCGAGGACTGCAATGCCATCGGCCAGGCCTCGGAGCGGTCGCGCAAGGCCGTGGTGATCGGCGGTGGACTCCTCGGCCTGGAGGCGGCGCGCGGCCTGCTCGAGAGAGGGCTCGAGGTCCACGTCGTCCACCTCATGGACCACCTCATGGAGCTGCAGCTCGACGCGAAGGGCGGCGCGATCCTGCAGCGCACGCTCGAGGGCATGGGCCTCCACATTCACCTCAACAAGAGCACCAGGGAGGTCCTCGGCTCCCCCCGCGTCACCGGCCTGCGCTTCGAGGACGGGAGCGCGCTCGACTGCGATCTCCTCGTCATCGCCGCCGGGATCCGGCCCAACGTCGCGCTGGCGCGGGAGGCCGGACTGCTCGTGGAACGCGGCATCGTGATCGGCGACGACCTTGCCACCCCGGGGGATCCCGACATCTACTCCCTCGGAGAGTGCGCGCAACATCGAGGCCGCACCTACGGCCTCGTGGCCCCGCTCTGGGAGCAGGCACAGGTACTGGCGGACCGCCTGTCCGGCCGCGATCCTCATGCGCACTACGCCGGGTCCAAGGTCTCCACCAAGCTCAAGGTGATGGGCGTCGAGCTCGCCGTGATGGGGACGCGGGAGCGCTCGGGCGCCGACGAGGAGATCGCGTACGAGGACGCGTCGCGCGGGATCTACAAGAAGCTCATCCTCCGCGAGCGGCGTCTGGTGGGATCCATCCTGCTCGGCGACGCCTCCGCGGCGCCCAACCTCTTCCAGGCCTTCGATCGCGAAGCCGAGATCGCGGGCGATCCGGCAGCGCTCCTCTTCCCGGCGGCGGCCGAGGTGAAGCCGCGCTCCGTCCTGGATGCGCCGGACTCCCTGCAGATCTGCAACTGCAACGGCGTCTCCAAGAGCGCCATCATCCAGGCCGCGCGCCGGGGTTGCCGCTCACTCAAGGCCGTGTGCGACGCGACGCGTGCCGGGACGGGCTGCGGCACCTGCAGGCGCGACGTCCAGACGCTGCTCGAGGGGACGCTGGGACAGGGCGGCACCGCCGAGGACCCATCCATCCACTACTATGTCCCCGGCGTCCCGCTCGCGAAGCCCGATCTCATCCG
>JBGQLS010000003.1:0-50964 GCA_041500205.1 Anaeromyxobacteraceae bacterium
CAGAAGGCCGGCAAGGTCGAGTTCCGGGTGGAAAAGGCGGGGATCGTCCACGTCCCGTTCGGCAAGGCCTCGTTCGAGCCGGAGCGGCTCAAGGCGAATTTCAACGCGATCATGGAGGTCATCTACAAGGCTAAGCCCCAGACCGCGAAGGGCGTTTACGTCAAGAATGTGACGGTGAGTACGACAATGGGCCCGGGCATCAAGCTCGACCCTGCGGAGCTCGCGGCTGAGCACACCTAGAAGCAGGCCTCGGACTTCATTCCTCGGGAATGAAGCTCGCGATGAAGCGGCGACTTTGCTTGCCTGAAGCCTGAGGCCTGACGCCTGAAGCCCAGGTCGAGGAGAATTTACATTTTCGGCGGCATGGTGCCGCCGGGTTTCCTGGTTCAAGACAGCGGGTCCGCGTTTTCCCCGAGTGCGAGACGGAAGGGGAGCGTGGTTAATCGGGTGAGAGCCCAGCCCGCCGAGACGGGAACGTTTGTGACGTCCCCTGCTTGGTCCAGGGGGTCAGCGTACCGGCCGTCCGGCCTGTCCGAAGGCCCAATGAACCGCTGCCAGCCGGAGAGGCCGGGGCGGTCGGAAAGGTGGTGAGGACATTTGAACCGGACGGAGAAGGAAGAGATCATCAGCCAGCTCCACGCCAAGATGGCGAAGGCGAAAGCTGCCATCCTGGCCGAGCCTAAGCGGCTGAACGTCGCGACCGTGACTGAGCTGCGCAAGAAGTTCCGCGACGCCCAGGTCGATTACAAGGTCGTGAAGAACACGCTCGCCCAGCGTGCCGCCAAGGGCACGCCGCTGGAACTGCTCGTCGAGCAGTTCGTCGGCCCCACCGCGCTCATCATGTCGTACGGCGACGTCGTGGCCCCCGCGAAGATCCTGGTGGACTTCGCGAAGGACCGCGACACCCTCGCGATCCGCACCGCGGTGATCGAAGGCAAGGTCGTCGATGTGAACGGGGTGAAGGCGCTGGCCAAGATGCCGGGCATCAAGGAGCTGCGCGGCACCATTGCCGGCATGATCGCCCAGCCCGCCGCAAGGCTGGCGCGGATGATCGCGACCCCGGGCCAGAAACTCGCCCAAGTCGTGAAAGCCCGCAAGGACCAGCTGGAGAAGCAGTAGGGGCGGGGGGTGGTCCCCCAGGCTGATGGTACGTCACAAGATCGGCGCTTCGGAAGCGCCGGCACGAACGTGAGGCGGGGCTCGTCTCCGCCGACCCGGGAAACGGAAAAAGACATGGCAGACCTGAACACGATTGTGGACCAGCTCAGCACGCTCACCGTGATGGAGGCGGCGGATCTGGTGAAGAAGCTCGAGGAGAAGTGGGGTGTCTCGGCGGCTGCGCCGGTGATGATGGCTGGCGGCGGCGCTGCCGCTGCGGCCGCGCCAGTCGAGGAGAAGACCGAGTTCTCCGTCGTGCTCGCAGAGGTGGGCGCGAACAAGATCAACGTGATCAAGGAGGTCCGCGCGATCACGGGCCTCGGTCTCAAAGAGGCGAAGGACTTGGTCGAGGCCGCCCCCAAGGAGGTCAAGGCGGGCATTCCTAAGGCGGAGGCCGACGAGCTCAAGAAGAAGCTCGAGGCTGCTGGCGCAAAGGTAGAGATCAAGTGAGTAGCGCGGGGGCTTGTCCCCCGCCTCATGAGCACCTAGGGGCGGGGCTCGTCCCACGCCTCGTCCCCATGAGGGCCCACCCCTTCGCTTGTGGGCCCTGCATGGGGGAGGTACCGGCGGGGCGGGTTCATCTCGCCCCGCCGCGCCTGACCAGTGGTGTCGGAATCTTTGACAGAACGGAAGGTTCTCGTTATTAGCGAGAACCCCTTCCAATCATGAGACGCAGAGAACCCGGCCGTCGCGGCCGGAGTCGAGGCGGCTCGCCGGCCAGAGAGCCGGCTCGAGCTATTTCTGGGGGCCGAGCAGCAGAGGCCGAGAGGACCGACCACGTATGGCGCTGACCGTTCAAAACAATTTCCGGGTTCGGCGTACCTTCGGAAAGATCAACAAGATCACCGAAATTCCCAATCTCATCGCCATCCAGAAATCGAGCTACGACAAGTTCCTCCAGGCGGACGTCCCTCCAGAGAAGCGCGACGACACCGGCCTGCAGGGCGTCTTCAAGTCGGTCTTCCCCATCAAGGACTTCAACGAGACGAGCTCGCTCGAGTTCGTGAGCTACCACCTCGAGAAGCCCAAGTACGACGTGGACGAGTGCCATCAGCGCGGCATGACGTTCTCGGCGCCCATCAAGGTGGTCGTCCGTCTCGTGGTCTGGGACAAGGACGAAGAGACGGGCGCTCAGTCGATCCGCGACGTCAAGGAGCAGGAGGTCTACTTCGGCGAGATCCCGCTCATGACGGAGAACGGGACCTTCATCATCAACGGGACCGAGCGCGTGGTCGTCTCGCAGCTCCACCGCTCGCCGGGCGCCTTCTTCGATCACGACAAGGGCAAGAGCCACAGCTCGGGGAAGATCCTCTTCAACGCGCGCATCATCCCGTACCGCGGGTCCTGGATCGACTTCGAGTTCGATCACAAGGACCTGCTCTACGTGCGCATCGACCGGCGCCGCAAGCTGCCCGCGACGGTGCTGCTGCGCGCGCTGGGAGCGGTGCCTGATACCGCCAAGAAGGACCCGGTCGACTTCCGCGGCTCCTCCGAGGAGATCCTCAAGTACTACTACGACACCGAGGTGATCCGGATCGAAGGGAAAGGCAAGTTCGAGAAGGACCTCAACCCCGAGCTGCTCAAGGGCCAGCGCGCGACGAGGGACATCAGGGACCCGAAGTCGAACGACGTCATCGTCAAGAAGAACCGCAAGTACACGGAAGGCGCGATCAAGAAGCTGGTCGCCGCCAAGCTCAAGTCGCTCCCCATCGAGGCCGAGGAGGTCTACACCAAGATCTCGGCCGAGGACGTGGTGGACGAGGCGACCGGCGAGGTCCTCCTCGAGGTGAACGAGGAGGTCAACGAGACCAAGGTCGAGGAGCTCCGCAAGCGCAACATCAACGAGATCCGCGTCCTCTTCATCGACAACCTCAACGTGCTGCCGTCGCTGCGCGACACGCTCATGAGCGACAAGATCTCCACGCCCGAAGAGGCGATCATGGAGATCTACAAGCGGCTGCGCCCCGGCGATCCGCCGACGCCCGAGACGGCGACCAATCTCTTCGTCAACCTCTTCTTCAACGCCGAGCGCTACGACCTGTCGAAGGTCGGGCGCCTCAAGCTCAACTACAAGTTCGCGATCGACGAGCCGCTCGACAACCAGGTACTCACCAAGCGTGACATCCTGGAGGTGGTGCGCTTCCTCATCGACCTCAAGAACGGCAGGCCCAACCGGGACATCGACGACATCGACCACCTCGGCAACCGGCGCGTCCGGGCGGTGGGCGAGCTCCTCGAGAACCAGTACCGCATCGGCCTGGTGCGGATGGAGCGCGCGATCAAGGAGCGCATGAGCCTCCAGGAGATCGAGACGCTCATGCCGCACGATCTCATCAACGCGAAGCCGGTGACTGCAGTCATCAAGGAGTTCTTCGGGTCCTCGCAGCTGTCGCAGTTCATGGACCAGACGAACCCGCTCTCCGAGGTCACCCACAAGCGGCGCCTCTCGGCTCTCGGGCCGGGCGGCCTCACCCGCGAGCGGGCCGGCTTCGAGGTGCGTGACGTTCACCCGACGCACTACGGCCGCATCTGCCCCATCGAGACGCCGGAAGGCCCGAACATCGGCCTCATCGCCTCGCTCTCCACCTACGCGCGCGTCAACGAGTACGGCTTCGTCGAGACGCCCTACCGCAAGGTGGAGAAGGGCAGGGTGACGGACGAGGTGTCATTCTACTCGGCGCTCGAAGAGGAGAAGCACACCATCGCGCAGGCAAACGCCCCGGTGGACAAGAAGGGCATCTTCCAGGGCCACGTCGTCTCCTGCCGCATGCACGGAGAGTTCGTGCAGGCGAAGCCCGAGGACGTCGACCTCATGGACGTCTCGCCGAACCAGCTCGTCTCGGTGGCGGCCTCGCTCGTTCCGTTCCTCGAGAACGACGACGCGAACCGAGCCCTCATGGGCTCGAACATGCAACGGCAGGCGGTGCCGCTGCTGCGCACGGACGCGCCGCTCGTCGGCACAGGCATCGAGCCCATCGTGGCTCGCGACTCCGGCGTGACGGTGGTGGCGAAGCGCGACGGCGTGGTCCAGTCCGTCGACGCATCGCGCATCGTGGTGAAGGCGGACGTGGCGACCTCGACCACTGACGTGGCCAACGAGGTCGACATCTACAACCTCATCAAGTACCAGCGGTCGAACCAGAACACGTGCATCAACCAGAAGCCCATCGTGAAGCCCGGCGAGCGGGTGAAGAAGGGCGATGTCATCGGAGACGGTCCCGCCACCGAGATGGGCGAGCTCGCGCTCGGGCAGAACGTCGTGGTCGCGTTCATGCCGTGGCAGGGGTACAACTTCGAGGACTCGATCCTCCTCTCCGAACGGCTGGTGAAGGAGGACATCTACACCTCGATCCACATCGAGGAGTTCGAGTGCATCGCGCGTGACACCAAGCTCGGCAAAGAGGAGATCACGCGCGACATTCCGAACGTCGGCGAGGAAGCCCTGAAGGACCTCGACGAGTCGGGCATCATCCGCATCGGCGCCGAGGTGAAGCCGGGCGACATCCTGGTCGGCAAGATCACGCCCAAGGGCGAGACCCAGCTCTCGCCGGAGGAGAAGCTCCTCCGCGCCATCTTCGGTGAGAAGGCGGGAGACGTTCGCGACAGCTCGCTGCGCGTGCCGCCAGGCGTCTCGGGCACCGTCATCAACGCCAAGGTCTTCAGTCGCAAGGGCGTCGACAAGGACGAGCGCGCCAAGGCCATCGAGGAGATGGAAGAGGCAAAGCTCCTCAAGGACCAGAACGACGAGATCCGGATCATCCAGGACTCGGCGTACGGCAAGATCCGCAAGCTCCTCGTCGGCAAGGAGGTGTCGGGCCGCCTCGTCGACGATCAGGGCACCCAACTCCTGAAGAAGGGCGATGTCCTCACGGACGAGCTCCTCGATGCGGTCCCGCAGCGCTACTGGGGCGAGATCGCCGCACCGTCGGACGTTCAGGACAAGGCTCGCAAGGTCGTCCAGAACTTCGAGGAGCAGCGGGAGCTCATCAAGCTGCTCTTCGGTGAGAAGATCGGCCGCCTGAAGAAGGGGGACGAGCTGCCGCCGGGCGTCATCAAGATGGTGAAGGTGTACGTCGCCATCAAGCGGAAGCTGGCCGTCGGCGACAAGATGGCCGGACGGCACGGCAACAAGGGCGTCGTCTCCCGCGTGCTGCCCGAGGAGGACCTGCCCTACCTCGAGGACGGCACGCCGGTCGACATCGTCCTGAACCCGCTGGGCGTCCCCTCCCGCATGAACGTGGGCCAGATCCTGGAGACCCACCTCGGCTGGGCCGCGCTCAACGTCGGCAAGCGAATCGAGGAGATGCTGGAGAAGAAGTTCGGGCCCGATCAGATCCGCAAGGGTCTCAAGAAGGTTTTCTCGGCGGAGGATGGGCGGACCGAGAAGATGGCCCAGTTCATCGACGACCTGCCGGACAAGGAGCTGAACAAGCTCGCCGAGAAGTTCATCCGCGGCCTGCACGTGGCGACGCCGGTGTTCGACGGCGCGCACGAGGACGAGATGAACGGCCTGCTCCAGGCCGGCGAGTGCACCATGCAGTCGGTGCTCTTCGACGGCCGGACTGGCGAGCCCTACGACCAAGATGTCACGGTCGGCGTCATGTACTTCCTGAAGCTGCACCACCTCGTGGACGAGAAGATCCACGCCCGCAGCATCGGCCCGTACTCCCTCGTCACCCAGCAACCGCTGGGCGGCAAGGCCCAGTTCGGCGGCCAGCGCCTGGGCGAGATGGAGGTCTGGGCCATGGAGGCGTACGGCGCGGCCTATTCGCTCCAGGAGTTCCTGACCGTGAAGTCGGACGACGTGGTCGGCCGCACGCGCATGTACGAGGCGATCGTCAAGGGCGAGAACACGCTCGAGTCGGGTCTGCCCGAGTCGTTCAACGTGCTCATCAAGGAGATGCAGAGCCTGGCGCTCGACGTGGAGCTGCTCGAGTCTCCGGAGGCGCAGCGCGAGCGCGAGCTGCAGGAGGCCGCCTCCGCGGCGGGCGATCCGCTGGCTCCACGGCCGGAGAAGAAGAGCGCATGACCGAGCGCGCGACGTGATCGGACGGCGCGCCGAAGGCGGCGCAACCTCAGCCTCTCCGCCTCGAGGGGAGGGGTAGGGTGAGGGGCCCGCGGGTGGCGTGAGGGGGCGATGGGCGTAGGAATGCGGTGACGAAGCGTTATCTGGTTTTCGCTAGGGAGCTGCCGTGAAGGACATCTTCAATTTCTTCGAGAAGCCGAAGGATCCGCTCTCGTTCTCCGCCATGCGGATCTCGCTGGCGAGTCCGGAGAAGATCCGGCAGTGGTCGCACGGCGAGGTGAAGAAGCCGGAGACCATCAACTACCGGACCTTCAAGCCGGAGCGCGACGGCCTCTTCTGCGCGAAGATCTTCGGCCCAGTAAAGGACTACGAGTGCAACTGCGGCAAGTACAAGCGCATGAAGCACCGGGGCGTGGTCTGCGAGAAGTGCGGCGTCGAGGTCATCCAGTCCAAGGTGCGCCGCGAGCGGCTCGGGCACATCACGCTCGCCACGCCGGTCGCGCACATCTGGTTCCTGAAGTCGCTCCCCTCCCGCATCGGGAACCTGCTCGACATCACGCTCAAGGATCTGGAGAAGGTCCTGTACTGCGAGTCATACATCGTCATCGATCCCAAGGAGACGACGCTCCTGCGGGGTGAGCTCCTCTCGGAGGAGCGCTACGGCAAGCTCCTCGACGAGCTCGGGGACGAGGCCTTCGCCGCCGGAATGGGTGGCGAGGCTGTGCTGCAGCTCCTCCGCTGCATCGAGATCCCGACGCTCTCCGACCAGCTCCGCAAGGACATGCGCGAGGCGACCAGCGACGCGAAGCGAAAGAAGATCGCGAAGCGGCTCAAGGTCGTCGACGCGTTTCGCGAGTCGGGCAACAAGCCCGACTGGATGATGCTCGAGGTCATTCCGGTCATCCCGCCAGACCTTCGCCCGCTCGTTCCCCTCGACGGCGGCAGGTTCGCCACCTCCGACCTGAACGATCTCTACCGCCGCGTCATCAACCGCAACAACCGCCTGAAGCGGCTCCAGGAGCTCAACGCCCCGGACATCATCATCCGCAACGAGAAGCGGATGCTCCAGGAGGCGGTGGACGCGCTCTTCGACAACGGACGGCGCGGCAAGACCATCACCGGCCCCAACAAGAGGCCGCTGAAGTCGCTCTCGGACATGCTGAAGGGCAAGCAGGGCCGCTTCCGGCAGAACCTGCTCGGCAAGCGCGTGGACTACTCCGGCCGCTCGGTCATCGTGGTGGGGCCGGAGCTCAGGCTACACCAGTGCGGCCTGCCCAAGATCATGGCGCTCGAGCTCTTCAAGCCGTTCATCTACAACAAGCTCGAGGAAAAGGGTTACGTCACCACCATCAAGAGCGCGAAGAAGATGGTGGAGAAGGAGCGCCCCGAGGTCTGGGACATCCTCGACGAGGTGATCCGCGAGCACCCGGTGCTGCTCAACCGCGCCCCCACGCTGCACCGCCTCGGAATCCAGGCCTTCGAGCCCATCCTGATCGAGGGCAAGGCCATCCAGCTCCACCCGCTCGTCTGCACCGCCTTCAACGCTGACTTCGACGGCGACCAGATGGCCGTGCACATACCGCTCTCCATCGAGGCCCAGATGGAGGCCCGCGTGCTCATGATGAGCACGAACAACATCCTGTCGCCCGCGCATGGCAAGCCCATCATCGTGCCGAGCCAGGACATCGTGCTCGGCATCTACTACATGACGCGCGAGCGCGCCTTCGCGAGGGGCGAGGGCAAGATCTTCGCATCCCCGCAGGAGGTCCGCGCGGCGTACGACCAGGGTGAGATCGAGCTGCAGGCGAAGATCACCGTCCGCATGGACGGAAAGCGGATCGAGACGACGACGGGCCGCGTGCTGCTCTTCGACATCGTCCCGAAGCGGCTGCCCTTCGAGTCCATCAACAAGGTGATGGACAAGAAGCAGCTGCAGAACCTCATCGACCTCACCTACCGCCTCTGCGGCGAGAAGGAGACGGTCCTCCTCGCCGACCGCGTGCGGTCGATGGGCTACGGCAACGCGACCAAGGCCGGCATCTCGATCGCGCTGTCGAACATGCAGATCCCGAAGAAGAAGCAGGTGCTCCTCGACCGGGCCACCGCGGAGGTGGCCGACATCGAGAACCAGTACACCGAGGGACTCATCACCAAGGGCGAGCGGTACAACAAGGTCATCGACATCTGGGCCCAGGTCACCGAGGAAGTGGCCCAGGAAATGATGATCGAGATCGGCACCGAGACCGCCATCGGGATCGGCAAGGACGGCAAGCGCGAGGAGCGCAGGCAGCCCTCCTTCAACCCGATCTACATCATGGCCGATTCGGGCGCCCGCGGCTCCGCGCAGCAGATCCGGCAGCTGGCCGGCATGCGCGGCCTGATGGCCAAGCCTTCGGGCGAGATCATCGAGACGCCCATCACCGCCAACTTCCGCGAGGGCCTGAACGTCCTCCAGTACTTCATCTCCACGCACGGAGCCCGGAAGGGTCTGGCGGACACGGCGCTCAAGACCGCCAACTCCGGCTACCTCACGCGCCGGCTCGTCGACGTCGCGCAGGACGCGATCATCACCGAGTACGACTGCGGCGCCATGGACGGCATCACCCTCGGTTCGCTCGTCGAGGGCGGCGAGATCATCGAGCCGATGGGTGAGCGCATCTTCGGGCGCGTCGCTCTCGAGGACATCGTCGACCCGTTCACCAGCAACGCCCTCGTGCAGGCGAACGAAGAGATCGACGAGGCCAAGGTCAAGGCCATCGAGAACTCGGGTATCGACCGGGTCCGGATCCGCTCCGTGCTCACCTGCCAGGCGCGGCGCGGCATCTGCGTCGAGTGCTACGGGCGCGATCTGGCTCGCGGCCGCAAGGTGAACATCGGCGAAGCGGTCGGCGTCATCGCCGCCCAGTCCATCGGCGAGCCCGGTACCCAGCTCACGATGCGTACCTTCCACATCGGCGGCACGGCGTCGCGGCGGGCCGAGCAGTCCACCGTCGAGAACCGCAACCCGGGCATCGTGAAGTTCGTCAACGTGAACACGGCCAAGAAGAAGGAGGGCACGCTCATCGTGATGAACCGCAACGGCGAGGTCGTCTTGACGGACGACCAGGGCCGCGAGCGCGAGCGCTACGGCGTGGTGTACGGCGCCAAGATGCTGGTGAAGAACGGACAGAAGATCGAGGGGAACACGCTCCTCGCCGAGTGGGATCCCTACTCGATGCCGATCATCACCGAGGTGGCAGGCCGCGTGAAGTACGGGGACATCGTCGACGGCGTCACGATGACCGAGCAGCTCGACGAGGTCACCGGCCTCGCCCGCAAGGTCATCGTCTCGTCGAAGGATCCGGACGCACGGCCGCGCGTCTCGATCAAGGACGAGAAGGGGCAGACGAAGAACCTGCCCAATTCCGAGGCCCACGCGCGCTACATGCTGCCGGAGGGCGCCAACATCGTCGTGAGCGATGGCGACGAGATCGACGCCGGCGACATCCTCGCCAAGATGCCGCGCGAGACCACGAAGACGAAGGACATCACGGGTGGTCTGCCCCGTGTGGCCGAGCTCTTCGAGGCCCGCAAGCCCAAGGAGCACGCGGTCATCTCCGAGATCGACGGCGTCGTCTCCTTCGGCAAGGACACGAAGGGTAAGCGCAAGGTCGTCATCACGCCCGAGGTCGACGGTAAGCTCCGACCCGACCTGTCGAAGGAGTATCTCATCGGCAAGGGGAAGCACATCAGCGTGCACCAGGGCGATCGCGTTCGCGCCGGCGAGGCGCTCATGGACGGTGCCGCCAACCCGCACGACATCCTGAAGGTGCTGGGAGAGAAGGAGCTGGCCCGCTACCTGGTGGACGAGGTGCAAGAGGTCTACCGGCTGCAGGGCGTCAAGATCAACGACAAGCACATCGAGACGATCGTGCGGCAGATGCTCCGCCGCGTCCGGATCGTCGACGTGGGGGACACGACCTTCCTTGCCGACGAGCAGGTGGAGAAGTTCGTGTTCGAGGAGGAGAACGAAAAGGTGATGTCCGCTGGCGGCAAGCCGGCGCAGGGCGAACCGCTCCTCCTGGGCATCACCAAGGCGTCGCTCTCGACCGAGTCGTTCATCTCCGCTTCGTCCTTCCAGGAGACGACGAAGGTGCTCACCGAGGCCGCGATCAGCGGCAAGGTGGACCAGCTGCGCGGCCTGAAGGAGAACGTCATCATGGGCCGTCTCATCCCGGCGGGCACTGGTCTGGGGGCGTACAAGCACCTCGACATCGAGGTGGAGACGCCCGTCGACGCCGTCGAACAAGCCGAGGAGGCTCTGGCGGTCGCTGGCGAGGAGTAGACGCCCGCAGGCCATTCGCAGCCGATCCTGGGGGCTGTGCACGCGCGGGAGCGCGGTGTCGGGGGTGGATAGCCCCCGACGTCGGACGCGCAGCCGGGGCCCGCTCGCGAGAGCGAGCGGTAGGCGCCGAAGGCGCAGCCGCCGCGCGAAGCGTTGCGGGTTCCCGTGCACAGCACTCGACGGTGATCCGGCGGCGTCGAGGAGAGGGAGACGTTCACTCCTGCTAAGCGCCTGCTCGCCAGGCAGGATAGAACTCAACCGAGCTGGCCCCATTCGGGCCGCGTCCTTGATTCTGAGCAAAAACTGATGTTTACACGTGGCGAAACCGGAAGACCCAGGCGGGGGGGCTAGCCGGTTAGAGCCCCTGCCGCATATTCGGCAGACGCTTCGTAAAGTTCGGCATGGTGTGCGCTCAGATGCTGTGCCGAAATAGAGCTAGGTCTCGCGCGGTACTGGGTGATCATTGACTTATCCAGTCCATGTTTATAAACTCACGTTACGTAACCTACCCGGCGACCTCTGAAGGGCATGCCAGGAGTAGGAAAAGGTGAGGAGATGAGGACCGCCACCACCCAGCGCAGCAGCAGAGAGTTCGAAGAACTGGCGCCCTACCTCAAGGCGGTGCGCGACTTTCCGCCCCTGACGCGTGAAGATGAGCACGCTCTCGCCGTGCGCGCCCGCAAAGGCGAGAACACGGCCAAGCAGAAGCTGGTACGCCACAACTTGGCATTCGTCGTGGCGATCGCGCGCAAGCAGCGCCGCGGCACGGTACGCCTCGACGATCTCATCCAGGAAGGTAACGTGGGTCTCATGCGAGCGGTCGAGAAGTTCGACCCGCACGCAGGGACGCGCTTCTCCACCTACGCCGTATGGTGGATTCGCGCCTACATCGGGAAGTACCTCAAGGAGGCGCGTTCGACCGTCCGGCCTCAGAGTGGAACGGTCGCGCAGCCCGATCTGTCACTCGACAGCGCCATCGACGAAGATGGCGACGTGACCCACCTCGAGCGCATCGAGGACGACGGTCCTGGTCCCGAGGACAGCTATCTCTCGGCGGAAGGCGATCGCGAGGTTCGCGACGCCCTAGGGAAGGTGCGCAAGCGCATCGGCGAGCTAGGCTGGGATATCGTACACAACCGCCTGCAACAGGATTCGCCGAAGACGCTCGAGGAGATCGGCAAGAGGTGGGGCGTGTCGCGCGAGCGCGTTCGCCAGGTCGAGCTCAAGACCAAGCAGTTCCTGAACCGCTACCTCGAGCCCGTCGGCAGAGAGGCCGAAGCCGCCTAGCGTGGCGACACTTGGGGTTTCTGCGTAGCTGGGAGGGCTCGTCGCGGCAACGACGAGCCCTTTTCCTTGGAGTGGGCGGCGGGCCGCTAGGCGAGGGTGGGGCCCCGACGGGCTTGCCCGGCGGGGCGGGGGCCGCCTGCGCCCCCGGCGACTCAGGGCCGTCCAGGGCGCGGACGTAGCGTCCTCCGGGCGGAGGCAGTCGGGTAAGTAGAGCGCCCTGAGCCCCTTGTGCCCGAGCACGCTTCGGCGAGCGAGAGCGAGGCATCAGGCGTGCACCTGGCTTCCACGGAGGTGGCCAGATGCCTGGACGTGGGACCTGCTGCGACCTGCGAGCGCCGGGAACGCGCCGTATCCCGGCGCAGCTGTGGGACGCCAGCCTCGAAGCGCGTCGCCGGCTGGACGAAGCCGCTCTCGAGGCGCGAGCCGTGGTCGAGCGCGCGCGCGGTGAGGCAGAAGCCATCCGAGCGCGAGCGGCTGCGGAGGGCCGCGAGGAGGGGCTCGCTGGCGCGACCAAGCTCGTCGCGTACGCCGCGGTGGTGCGGAACAGGATCCTTGCCGAATCCGAGCCACAGCTCATCGAACTCGCCTTCGCGGTGGCGCGGCGCGTGCTGGAGCGAATCGTGGAGCGTGATCGGGACGCTGTCGCGGACGTGGCCGCGCGGGCGCTCGAGGGTGTCCGACAGCGCGAGGACATCAGGCTGCGAGTGCATCCCGAGGACGCCGCGACGCTGCGGGAAGCGGAGCCACGCCTGAGCGACCAGCTGACGCGCGCGCGCTGCATCGCCATCGTGGTCGACCCGTCGGTCAGCCGGGGCGGCGTCATCGTCGAGACGGAGGCCGGCTCCGTCGACGCGAGGCTCGCCACGCAGCTCGAGGCCCTGCGCCAGGCGCTCGAAGAAGCATCGGATGCCGAGGCGCGGGGAGTGGGCGAACCGTCCGCGGTCCACGCCGCCGAGGCGGCAGGCTCGGCTCCGGCGGGCGCCCCATGAGGGGGGTCGATCTGGCGCGGCATCTGGCGCGGCTTCCGCCGAGGCCACCACGTGTGTGCCGGGGCAGGGTGGTCGAGCTCACCGGGCTCGTGGTGCGCGCCCTGGCGGAAGGATTGCGACAGGGCGAGCTCGTGCGCATCCGGAGCGCCGGGGCGAAACCACTGGTGGCGGAAGTGGTCGGCTTCCGTGGAGACGAGGCCGTGCTGCTCCCGCTCGGCGACACGCGCGGGCTCGCGCCGGGCGCGGAGGTCGTGCCCTCCGGGCGTCCGTTCGCCATCCGCGCCGGGCGCGCTCTGCTCGGGCGCGTCCTCGACGGCCTGGGTCGGCCGATCGATGGGCGGGCGTTGCCCGAAGGACTCGTGCCCTGGGACCTGGAGCGCGCGGCGCCCAACCCACTCGAGCGACAGCGCGTCCGCCGGCCGCTCCAGCTCGGCGTGCGGGCTCTCGATGCTCTCCTCACCGCGGGAGAAGGACAGCGGATCGGCCTGTTCGCCGGCTCCGGCGTCGGCAAGTCGACGCTGCTCGGGCAGATCGCGCGCGGCACCGCCGCCGACGTGGTGGTGGTGGGCCTCGTCGGTGAGCGGGGACGTGAGGTGCGCGAGTTCCTGGACGAGTCGCTGGGACAAGATGGGCTTGCGCGGACCGTCGTTGTCGTCGCGACGAGCGACGCTCCGGCGCTGGTACGCATCAAGGCTGCCCACACGGCGACCGCCGTGGCGGAGTGGTTCGCGGAGGTGGAGGGGCGCAGGGTGCTCCTGCTCATCGACAGCCTCACCCGTTTCGCGCGAGCACGGCGCGAGGTCGGGCTCGCGGCGGGCGAATTGCCGGCTCGGCAGGGGTATCCACCCTCGGTCTTCGCGGAGCTGCCGCGCCTGCTGGAACGCGCAGGCAACCGCGCGCATGGGGGCATCACCGCCGTGTACACCGTGCTCGTGGCGGGAGGCGACATGGACGAGCCGATCGCCGACGAGGTGCGCGGCATCCTCGACGGCCACGTGGTGCTCGAGCGGCAGATCGCGGTGCGCGGACGTTTCCCGGCCGTCGACGTCTTGCAGAGTGTCTCGCGCGTGATGCCGGCAGTCGCCGCGCCGCGACACCTCGCCCTCGCATCGCGCGTGCGTGGACTCCTGGCGGTCTGGGAGCGGCAGCGCGACCTGATCGCGCTCGGAGCCTACGCTCGCGGTAGCGACGCGGCGACGGACGAGGCCATCGCGCGCATCGGCGCCATCGAGGCGCTCCTCGGACAGGGCGCCGCCGAGCAGAGCACCCTTGCCGAGGCCGTGGCTGGCCTCGAGTCGGTCCTGGCATGACGCATCGATGCTCGTCTCCGTGGGACGCGCCGGGCGGTCCAGGCCCAGCGACCTGGTGGCGACTCGAGCCACTCCTCGCTCTTTGCTTCCAGGCCGAGGAACGGGAGCGCGGCGAGTTCGCACGGGCGCTCGCCGCGGCGCGTTGCGCCGAAGGGGAGGTCGCGTCTCGCCGGGCAACGCTGGAAGTGCACGGGGGCGTCGCGCCTTCGCGAGGCCTCCTCGGTGCGGACCTCATCGCGGCGGAGCGCTTCCTCGCAAGGCTCCGCCGGGAGCTTGCGTGGGCGATCGAACGATTGAGGACTGCGGATGCCGCAGTCGCCGATGCGCGTCGTCGCCATGTGCGGGCCCGCGATGAGCGAGCGCGGCTCGAACGTCAACGGGTGTGCTGGGTCGAAGCCCGCCACAGGGCTCGCGAGGCCCGGATCGAGTACGAGCTCGACGACCTTGGCGCGCGCGGGCGGGGCGTGCGTGGATGACCCTCTCACAGCGGCGCCCGGTTCACGTGATCTTGGCGGCGCCGGTTCCGCGGACGGCCATCCAGTGGCGCAGCCGCTCCACCAGCTCTGCATTGTCGAACGGCTTGCGGATGAACTCGTCCGCTCCTGCCTGGGCTGCCCGGCGCAAGAGCTCCTGGCCAGGGCGGGCGGACACCAGGAGGATGGGCGCAGTGAGCCCGCCGGCCCTCAGCCGGCGACACAGCTCGAGCCCGTCCACGTCGGGCATGGCGACATCCAGCAACACCGCCGCTGGCGGTTCACGCGCGGCGAGCATCAGGGCCTCCTCCGCGCGCGTCGCTGAAATGGGATCGAAGCCCTCCAGTTCGAGGAGCATGGCCAAGAACTGGCAAATCTCGGGGTCGTCGTCGACGAGGAGCACCTGGGGGACTGTCATGGTCGTCTGCCTGGACGCACCGCGTTGTCTGCAGCCACCTGCCACTAGCCCGCCGCGCCCGATCGCCGATGCCTGCGGACGACAGCGCTCCGCTGGCAGGAAGTCACTTCGACAGCCTAGCGCAAGTCGAAACGCTCCGAGCCCTGACCGCACGCGATGAAGAGCGCACGAGGCTTGTAGTCGCGCGGCGGTGCGTCTTCTCCCTTCTTGAAGGAGCTCATCGAGAGGACCACGAGGTCGTGGGGCCGCATCGTCTTGTGGGTGTACTTCCAGCCGTCGTCCAGCGTCAGGATCACGTCCTCCCAGATCCGCGTGGACTCGTTTCGGACCAGGAGCTGTACCCCCATGATCGAGTTCCGGTTCACCTGAACGTCGGCGCCGAGGGCGTTGGTCGGACCGAAGGAGGAGCAGGCACCCCAGAGCGTAGCGATCGAGACCACGGCCCAGGCGCCGACGATCGCGACCCGCATCTTGAAGAAGCGGTCGGAGCGCCGGAAATCGCCTGCGAAGTCGCGAATGTGTTCGCGCGCTCGCTCGGCTAGCGCTGCCGCTGCCAGGAGGCGGCTGGCGGTGCCCGCGGGTTGGGGCGTCTGCCCCTTGTCCAGTGGTAAGCCCATCTCGCGAGAGCCTAGCCCCAGAGCAGTGGGCCGACAAGCTGCTCACTCCCCTGGCGCAGATGGCTGGACGTCCGGCAGGCTGGCGCGAGTGTGCACCTTCACGGGCGACGCGCCCCCCACGACGCGTGCTCGGGACTGCCGGCCGGGGTAGACTCCGCGGGTGGACGGCATCCTTCACATCGCTCCCGAGGTGCGTGACGCGCTCGCCATTGGGCGAGCCGTGGTCGCACTGGAGACCAGCGTGGTGGCGCAAGGCCTGCCGCCGCCCGCCAACCTCGACGCGGCATGGCGCTGTGCGGCTGCCGTGCGTGCCTCCGGCGCCGTGCCGGCCTTCGTGGCTTTGCTGGGTGGGCGGGTCGCCGTCGGCGCCAGCGAGCGGGACCTGGAGCGCCTTGCCGATCCAGGCGCCCGCGCCGCCAAGGCGGGCGTGCGCGATCTCGCTCCGTTGCTTCACGAGCGCCGCGACGCGGGAACGACCGCATCCGCCAGCATCGCCATCGCGGCGCGCGTGGGAATCCGCGTCTTCGCCACGGGCGGGATCGGCGGCGTGCACCGGTCGGTGCCCGCCGAGGACGGCGCCCTGCGGGACGTTTCGTCCGACCTCGTGGAGATCTCTCGCCAGCGAGTCTGCGTCGTGGCCGCCGGACCGAAGGTCGTCCTGGACGTCGCAGCCACGGCGGAGGAGCTCGAAGCGCTGGGCGTCCCGGTCGTGGGGTTCGGCACGAGCGAGATGCCCGCCTTCTACGTGGCGCAGAGCGGCGTGAGGTTGGAGCACCGCGTGGACGACGCCGTCAGCGCCGCCGCGTTGCTCCGGCTGCAATGGGACGTGCTCGAGCGTCCGCAAGGCATTCTCCTTTGCGTACCACCACCAGCGCCCCTGGCCGCCGATCGGGTCGAGGCCCTGGTCGTGACGGCGCTGGCGGAAGCGCGCTCCCGGAGGTTGGGCGGCAAGCTCGTCACTCCCTTCCTCCTCCAGGCGCTCGATCGCGCGACCGAGGGGAGCAGCCGCCAGGCCAACGTGGCGCTGCTCGAGCAGAACGCGCGCGTGGCCGGGCAGGTGGCCGTGGCGTTGGCGGGCGCTTGAAGATGGCCGATGTTCGCGCGATGTCCACTGCCCTGCCCGATCTCGCGCCCGTGCTCGTCAACGACGCAGCGGGGCTCGAGGCCCTCGCCGCGAAGCTCGCGGGCGAGCCAGCCGTCGCGCTCGACACCGAGTCGAACAGCTTCCACGTCTACCGGGAGCACGTCTGCCTCATCCAGATCTCGACGCGCTGCGGTGACTGGGTGGTCGACCCCTTCGCCGTGGATCCGCGCCTGCTCGGGCCGGTCCTGGCTGCTGCTCCGGCGCTGGTCCTCCACGGCGCCGACTACGACGTCCGGTGCCTGAAGCGCGAGTACGGATTCGCTCTCCCAGGGCTCTTCGACACGATGGTGGCCGCCCGGCGGCTCGGTCGCACCGGGCTGGGGCTCTCGGCGCTGGTGGAGCACCACTTCGGCGTGCGGCTCGCCAAGGGGAACCAGCGATCGGACTGGGGGCGCAGGCCGCTCAGCGCCGAACAGATGAGCTATGCCGCGCTCGACACGCATTTCCTGCTGCCCCTGTTCGACCTGCTTACGCGTGAGCTCCGCGAGCGAAACCTGGCGGACGACGCGCGGAAGGACTTCGAGCGCGTCGCCGCGGTCGAGCCGCGGCCGAAGGTCTTCGACCCCGAGGGCTGGCGGCGCATGAAGGGGGCCCATGAGCTCGACGCGCCGGGCCGCGCGGTCTTGCGAGCACTCTGGATCGCACGCGAGGGGCGGGCGAGCGAGCTCGATCGGCCCCCATTCAAGGTGATGCCCGAGCAGACGATGCTCGAGGTCGCGCGTCGCAGGCCGCACAGCGAAGAGGAGCTGCTCCGCATCTCCGGCGTCACTCCGGTCGTGCTTCGCCGCATGGGGGAAGCAGCGCTGTCGGCGATCGCCCTCAACGCTGGCTGAGAACACTCGGGCTCGGCTTTCCGGCCCCTCTCGTGTTCGCCGATCGCGCCGGAGGCGAGCTCCACAACCCCGAAGGCGGTGCGAGGGTCAGAAGCCGACGCCCTCTCGCGGCGCAGGCACGGGCAGCGAGCCGTCGAGCATGAGCGGGCCCCCCTCCCAGAGCGCCCGGTACAGCACGTAGTCAGCGTTCACGTTCTTCACGTATCGTCGGGTCTCGCGGAAAGGGATGTCCTCCGCCCACTCGTCGAGCGGCATGCCCGCCCGGTCGCGTGCCCACTTCGCCGCGGACGGCGGCCCCGCGTTGTACGCCGCCAGCACGACCGCCGGAACGGCGAAGCGCTCGGTGAGGAGCCCGAGATAGGCCGCGCCGAGCGGCAGGCTCACCTCCGGTAGCTCCAGCTCCCGGACGCTTCCGGGCGCCACCCCGTGCACGACCGCCACACGCTCCGCCGTGGGCGGAATGAGCTGTACCAGGCCCACTGCACCCGCACCGCTGCGCGCGTCGGGCCGGAAGGCGGACTCGCGCCGCATCACCGCCAGGTAGAGGTACGGATCGACGGTCGCCTCGACCCCGCCCGCCATCAGCTCGCGAAAAGGACGTGGGTAGAGCCAATGCTGAGCGCGTCGGGTCGGAGCGAGGTGGTCGCGGGCCATGCGGAAGGGAAGCTCGGCATCGCCGGCGATTTCGGCTAGCTGAGCGAGCAACGCCGCAGCGGAGTGTGCTTCTCGGCTCGCCGCCGCCACGCGCAGCTCGGCCAGCGCCTCCGCCGTGAGGCCGGTGCCCAGGAGCCGCGCCGCGCGCGCGAGCGCGTCCGCCCCGTGGGCCGCGCTGTCGTCGGGCAGGACGACCGAGGGCGCGGCCCCCAGAGTCGGGGCATGCTCTCCCATGGCCCCGAGCCGCCCCGCGGCGAGGAGCGCATACCAGCTCCCGGGAGGAGCCTGGCGCAGGACGCGCCGGTAGAGCGTGCGCTGTGCCTCGCGCCCGCCGGCGAGGCGCGCTTGCCAGTAGAGCGCCGCCGGCTCGAGGGCGCCGTGCGCGAGACGTGACAGCGCGCGCCGTGCCTCTTCCCTCTTGCCGAGGCGATAGAGCGACCACGCCTCGAACCAGCGCGCATCCTCGGCACGGTGGGCACGCGGATGGGCGCGCGCATACGCGCGGAGGAGCTGTGCTGCTCTCGCGTAAGCACCCGCGTCGTAGTAGAGCCAGGCGGCGAGGAAGGCGGCATCCTCCGCCAGCGCGCGCGACTGAGCAGGGGAGAGGCCCGCGATCTCGGCCTTCGACACCGAAAGATTGCGATAGCGCCGTGCCGCCTCTTCGAGCTGCCCCGCTCGCGCTGCGGCCCTGGCCAGCACGAGCTCTGCCCCGGCGAGGACGCTGGTGGTCGCGGCGGGACTCGACCGGAGAGCCTGCGCGAGCGACGCCGCCTCGGTGTGGCGACCTAGCTGCAGGAGCGCGAGCGCCCTGAGCAGGCTGGAGCGCGCGGCCGTCTCCGACGGCGGCTTCGTCGTCTCGAGGCGATCGAGGGCCTTGAGCGCGCGCCGCGGAAGCGCCAGCTCGAGGAGCCGCGACGCGCGCGCGAGCCGTTCGTCTGCGCTAGGGAGTGGAACGGCGCCTCCTGACTGCCGCCAGGCGCGCAGCGCGCGGCCGGCGGCGCGACCCGCGGGATCGGCCGGGCGATCGATCCAGAGCACCCGGTAGGTCGAAATCGCCCCTGCGTCGTCGCCGCTCGCGCGCAAGGCGGCCGCCAGCGCCAGTCTTGCCCCCGGCGCGGCGCCTGACGCGGGTTCGTCGAGGAGAAGGGCCTGGTAGGCCCGCGCCGCGAGCCGCGGCGCTCCGGATTCGAGGAGGGCGTCCGCCTCGCGCCAGCGGGCGCGCCGCGCGATCGATCCCTCTTGCCGGGAGCCGACCTGCGCGAACAGCACGGCCGCGGCGCCCGGGTGACCCAAGTAGAAGAGTGCCTGCGCATGCTCGAAGCGCGCGACCTCCGTGAGCTCGGGATCTTCGAGCCGCGGGAGCACGCGGCCGAGCACGGCGGCCGCCTCGGCGAAGCGTCCTCCATCGCCAAGTGAAAGGCCGAGCGCCAGCTCGGCGCGGGCCTCACCAGGCCGGCTAGCCAGGGCATTGCGCGCAGCGATCTCGGCCCGCGCGTCGTCCCCCACCGAGAGCGCCTGCGCGCTCTCGGCCACGCCCTCCAACCAGCTCGTGAGCGGCGCGCGCCCGTCCTCCGCGCGCGCGGCTCCGACAAGCAAGAGCGAGCCCACCAATGCGACAAGAAGTCTCATACATGCTGTAAGCGTCCGTGAAGCGAGCGCTTGTCCAGGGTGGCGGGAACGACGCTGCGATGGGCGCACCGCGTCAGTTCCCGGGGGGTTGACACCTCGTAACGCGAAGCGGCATATAGCCAACGAACTCGAGTGCCGGGGTACCGGCCAGGCTCTTGATAGTACGCTTGCTAGAGCCAGTTCGTGGTGTGCCTTCGCGAGGGGGGGCCGCCGCACGGGGACTGCGCGGGACGAGATCGGCGCGTCGCCGAAAACATTTTCCGAGGAGACCGCGGTGCTGGCCAAACCCTGCCCAAGCGAGCTCACGGCGCCCATCAATCCAGATCGCGGCGTCGAAGGCCACCGCAACCTGTTCTGCTCCTACTATGACGGTTGTCTCGACGAGGCCGTGAAGAAGGGCTGGAACAGCTGGTCTTGCACGCGTTGCGAGCTCTTCGCCATCCAGCCCGATGTGGCGCAGGGACTCGAGAAATACGCCACGCAGCGCCGGCTCGCCTAGCGTTACGTTAGGCGGGGCGGGGCGGCGCGAGCCCCGGGTACTCAAGACCTGTCGAAAAATGTGACCGCTCTGCGGCGTGGCCGGGGTGGGGCCCCGATGGGCTTTGCCCGGCGGGGCGGGGGCGGCCTGCGCCCCCGGCTACTCAAGACCTGTCGAAAATTCAGCCGCGGTCGCAGGGGCCCGGGTGGGGCCCCGACGGCTCTGCCGGCGGGGCGGGGGCGGCCTTCGCCCCCGGCTACTCAGTCCGTGTAGACGACGGCTATCCAGAGCAGCCCCGTCCCGTAGCGCGCACTGTCGCCGATCGCGACGCCCACACCTACACGGTGGAACCGCCGATCTTGCAGGTTCTTCGAGCGCGTTGCATCCGACGGCTTGGTGGCGACGAAGGCATCCACGGCCGCGACCTTGCGTCCGAGGAGCAGCGCGCGTTCGCTCAGGCGATCAGCGCGAGGATCGCCCCGGCCCAGCATCTCTCGCGCTCCCTCGCGTGCGATCTCGTCGAGAGCCGGATCGGCGATCACGGACGGTGCCTGCAAGCGGGCGCGCTCGCGCCAGATCGCCTCGCGGACTCGCGCATCCGGAGTCATGCGATCATCCGAGCCGTCTTCCACCGGTTCCAGGAAGACCTCGGTGAGGTACACGATGGGATCGCCCGTGGGCAGCCGCCCGCGCGCGATCCCGCACCCTACCTGCGTCGCCGCGGGCGACAGGATGCTCTCACGGTGCGCCGGACTCTCCTCGGCACCCCGGTGCGCGGCGAGCGCGCTGCCACCCTTCGCGACGTTTTCGGCCACCCTCGCGTACGAGATGTGCGCGCGGTGGAGTCTGTCTGCCACGGTGCCGCCCTCCGGGAGGACGTGCGCCAGGATGCCGCGGGCCAGCATTGCCTCGCTGTGGCGGCGCGCCACCACGGCCAGCGCCGGTGCAGGCTCGAGCGGAGACAGTCCGTGGGCGCGGCGGGTGGCGTTGAGCGCATTCACCACGCGCTCCTCGGCCTGGCGCAGATCCGCGGGGTCGGACTCGTCAGCGGTCGCCACCGCGTCCACGAGCGGCGCGCCACCGCAGGAGACCACGAGAAGCGCTGCCACCTCGGGGCCGCGCTGCCCCCTTCCGAGCACCTCCACCACCCACCGGCCCGGAGTCTCGAAGCGGATGGGGGCGCCGAAAGCCCGCGTCGCAGGCGCATTCACGAGGGCGATCCCCCAGCTCTGTCCGGCAGGCGAGGTGACGTGGACGCTGGGGCGGTCCATGCCGAGAAGCTCGCCTCGCAGCGTCGCGCTGGCGCCGGCCGCGACCTCGCGCGCAAAGGGCTGCAGCGCGACGGTGCGGCGCGAGAGCAACATGACCAGGTAAGCCTGGCCGTTGCGCATGGCGCTCCCGACGCCCAAGTGCGTGGCGGCACCAGCCACGGTGAGCGTTCCCAGGAGCGCGCGAGGGGCGGTCGACGGGTTCGCCACCGCGAGGTGCGCCGTGGGAGCCGGATCGAAGGCGAGCGCGCTGGCGAGGGCTGCCCGCAGATGGGATCGCGCCAGAGGATCGGGGTCTCCGGCGGCGGCCAGGCGGGCGAGTTGTCTCGCCGCGAGCACCAGCGAGGGGGAGACGCGAGGCGCCGGTCCAGCCTCCGCGAGGCGGGCTCGAACGGCGTCCAGGGCGGATTGTTCGAGCGGGCTCGGGGTGGCGTCCGGCTCGGGTCCGTAGCTGCCGCGGGCGAGAAGCGCGGATGGCACGACGGCAACGGCGGGAGGTGTCTGCGTGGCGGTGGCGGGAGGCACTCTCGCTCGCCCGGCGCACCCCGCGGCGAGCACGCCCAGGATGGCCACCGCCCGGCGGAACGAGGTCGCTATCACCTGTCGAGCGGTCCTACCCGGACGTCGAGGGCGGTCGCGATATCCTGGCCGAGCCTTGCGTTCATCTTGGCGCGGATCTTGGGCCCGAGGGCGGAGACCTGTTCGGCCCAGCCCTGGGAGCTCGCCACTGCTATGAGGCAGCCGTCCCGCGTGATCGCTCGCAAGGCTACTTCCCGGGCGAGCGGCCAGCCGCACGCCTCCGCGAAGGCGGCCGCGATCCGGGCGCGGCGGGCGTTGGGCTTGCCGGCGAGAGCGTCCAGGAGGACGGTAGCAATAGGTCGGCCCCTGCCGCGCATCGAAGATCGGGAGGCTAGGGTGAGCCTGGGGCGCCGTCAAGGTGGCCGGCGCGGACAGGTGGCCGGCGCGGCCTCGCGGGTGATCGCTTCGCCCGTTCTGGAAGTGCTGCGACCCCGCGGCATACCCGCGCGGGGGCGTTCCTTGGTAGATTCGCGAACGTGACCCTGTCGTCCGCCGCCCGCCTGGATGAGGCTGCCCCGATTCCAGCGCGCGCGAAGGAATGGCCGGACACGCGCGCCGACGCAAACCGGATCCGGCTGTCGTGGCTCCTGAAGCTACGGTGGGGCGGGGCCGTCGGGCAAACCCTCGCCATCCTGGCGGCGCGGTGGATCATCCGCATCGACCTCCCGGTCGCGATCCTGCTCTCGCTCGTGTCCTTCGAGGTCGTGGAGAACGTCCTCCTCGAGCTGTGGTTGCAGCGAGCAAGGACAGTCCCGCACGGTGTCATCGCCGGTACGATGTTCCTCGATGCCGTGCTCCTCACGGCGCTCCTCGCGCTGTCGGGTGGCTATTCGAACCCGTTCTCGACGATCTACCTCGTGAACGTGGCGCTGGCGGTGGTGCTCCTCGATGCCCCCTGGGCCTGGGCCATGCTCGGTGCCAGCCTGGTGCTGTTTGGGTCGCTCTTCGCCGTGGCCCACATCGGGGGTCTGGGACTGTTCTCGACCCTGGACCACCAGGACATCATGGCGCTTCACATGCAAGGCATGTGGGTGGCGTTCGTCGTGGCGGCCGCCTTCATCGTCTACATCATGCAGCGCGTACAGCTGTCGCTGACGCTTGCGCAGCAAGCGCTGGCCGAGGAACGCAGCCTCTCCGCCCGCAAGGACAAGGTGGCGTCGCTCGCCACGCTGGCCGCCGGCGCCGCCCACGAGCTCTCCACCCCCCTCTCCACCATCGCGGTGGTGGTGAAGGAACTGCAGCGTTCGGCCGAAAAGAGCGGCGCTCCGGAGAGCACAGTCCAGGATTTCGCTCTCATCCGAGAGCAGGTGGAGCGCTGCCGCGACATCCTGCACCACATGTCCGCTCAAGCCGGCGAGAATGCCGGCGAGCCCTTCGTGGCCGTGCCCCTCGTCCGCTGGGTCGTCGACACGCTGGAGTTCCTGCCCGGGCGCGGGCGCGTGGACGTGCAGGCCAAGGTCGATCTCGAGGCCTACGCCGTGTCGGGCCCGCCGAAGAGCATCACGCGCGCGCTTCGAAGCCTGCTCAAGAACGCGCTGCAGGCCTCGCCGGAGAGTTCGCGGGTGCTCCTGCAGATCGCGCTCGAGGGCGACCTCGTGACGGCACAGGTGGTTGATCGTGGCTGCGGCATGCCCGGGGAGATCCTCTCTCGCGCCGGCGAGCCCTTCTTCACGACCAAGGTTCCGGGCGAAGGCATGGGCCTCGGCCTCTTCCTCACCCAGACGCTGGCGGAGCAGCTCGGTGGTGGGCTAGAGCTCCGATCGACACCCGGCACTGGCACCATCGCCACGCTCAAGCTCCCACTCGCACCCGCTCACAGGAGTGAAGCTACATGACGACACCGACCGTCCCAGAACCCCAGAGCCCCTCGCCCAGTATCCTGCTCGTGGACGACGACGTGACCCTGCGCGAGCGCCTCGCGCGCGCCCTGCGCGAGCGCGGCTTCGACGTCCGGACGGCGGGGAGTGCCGACGAGGCGATGGAGCAGGTACGGGCCGACTCGCCGGAGATGGCCGTGCTCGACCTGCGCATGCCGGGGCGGAGCGGGCTCGACCTCCTGCGCGAGATGCGGGAGCACGACCCAGCCACCCGGATCCTCGTGCTGACAGGGTACGGCAGCATCGCCACGGCGGTCGAGGCCACCAAGCTCGGGGCAGAGGGTTACCTGCCCAAGCCGGTGGACGCAGACGAGCTCCTGGCCGCCTTCGCGCGCTCGGGCGCACATCCCGCGCCCGATCACATCGTGACGCCGTCGCTGGCGCGCGCCGAGTGGGAGCACATCCAGCGTGTTCTCGTCGACTGCGGCGGAAACATCAGCGAGGCGGCGCGGCGGCTGGGTATTCACCGCCGGTCGCTGCAACGCAAGCTGCAGAAGTATCCGCCGGCGAGGTAGGATGGCGGCCAGGCCCCGGACCTGGAGGCGGCGCTCGGGTGGACCCCGGGCGCCACCGCAGGCGGACCATTAAAGAGGACCCATGATCCTGGTGGCGGTTCGCGACCTGCTCTTTGGCTCCAAGATCGACGCCGCGGCGAAGCGGCTCGGCATCGAGATCGCCTGGGCGCCACGGAACGTGCCGCTCTCGATGGTGGCGCTCGAGCGGAAGCCGCCCTTCATCATCGCCGACCTCGGCGAAGCGGGTGTGATGGGCGAGCTCCGCGCCATCCGCGCCAGGGTGCCAGCCACACGGGTGATCGGGTTCCTCGGCCACCTCCGCACCGACCTGATGGACGAGGCCCGCTCCATTGGAGTGGAGGAGGTGCTGACGCGCGGACAGCTCGCCGCGAGCCTCGAGGACGTGCTCCGACGGGCGAGCACCGATGCGGTCGGGTGAGTCGGCCGTGCGGCGAGGAGATCTCCCCGCTGCCGAACCCTTTTCGCGCGCGCGCGCATCCAACCTGCGACACCGGAGCCTGGACTAAGCCAGGCGGGAGGGCAAGAACAGATGAGCGCTGACACGGTCGTGATCACGCAGCAGAACTTCGAGTCGGTGGTGGACAAGGACGGCATCGTGCTCATCGACTGGTGGGCGCCGTGGTGCGGCCCGTGCAAGACCTTCGCCCCGACCTACGAGAGTGTGGCCGCGAAGCACCCGGATATCACTTTTGGTAAAGTAAACACCGAGGACGAGCAAGGGCTCGCGCAGGCGTTCGACATCCGCTCCATTCCCACCCTCATGATCCTGCGCGACAAGGTGATGCTCTTCTCGCAGGCGGGCGCGATGCCCGAGCCGGCACTCGAGGACCTCATCCGGCAGGTGCGCACCCTCGACATGGAGCAGGTGCGCGCCCGGATCGAGGAGAAGAAGAAGACCGCGACCTGAGTACCCGGGGCTCGCGCCGCCCCGCCCCGCCGGCAGAGCCGTCGGGGCCCCACCCTGGCTAGAAGCCGAAGGCATTTCTCGACAGGTCTTGAGCCCGTCGCTCCCGCGCGGCTCCGGGCCGTGGAGACAGGAAGGGCGGCAGCCGGCAAGAGCCGGCTGGCCGCCCTTCACGTACTCGGCGCGAACTACTTGGTCGTGCCGCTGGTGTCGCTGCCGCTGGACCCGCTGCTGCCACTCGCGCCCGTCCCGCTGCCCGCGCCTGCCGCGCCGCTCGCGCCCGTCCCGCTGCCCGCGCCCGCCGCGCCGCTCGCGCCCGTCCCGCTGCCCGAGGGCGAGCCACCCATGCCGCTCGAGCCGCTGCTGCCCGTGCTCCCCATCGACCCGGCAGTCATGATGTCGAGGCTCTTCGCCTTCACGGTGTTGCCCGAGCCGGAGAAGCTTGCCCGGACCTGATCGCCTTCCTTGATGTCATCGAGGGTGGCGCTCGAGCCGTCCTTCATCACCTTCGTGCTCGAGTCGAGCTTGAGGGTCTTGTCGACGCCGGAGAGCGTCAGCGTTTTCTTGGAACGATCGAACTTCTCGACCTTGCCTTGGAGCGAGTTGCCTGCTGCGGCCGGGTCGCTCGCCGAGCTGGTGCTCGAATCAGAGCTGCCGTAGCTGCTGCCAGCGCCGCTGCTGCCCGTGCCCATCGAGGAGCCGGAGCTCCCTGGACTCGGAGTGGTGTCGGTGCTGCCGCTGCTGCTTCCGGTCTGAGCCAAGGCGTGGCTGGCCAGGAAGACCATACCGGCCGCGGCGAGGCCGAAGCTCCATCCCATCGTCTTCATCACTTCCCCCTATCTGTTGGTGCGTCTGGTGTGGTGCGTCTGGTGGCCGGCACATGCCGGCGCCTCTCGCTGTTGGCTTCCATAGGGTAATGACGCAATCCACGGACGACAGTGGCGGTTGGGTGGATGGCCGGCGCGTCGACCGCCCGCCGCCCAGGCCGCGTCACTGTCGGCACTGAGTACCCGGGGGCGCAGGCCGCCCCCGCCCCGGCCCCTGCGACCGCAACTGATTCTTCGACAGGTCTTGAGTGTCAGACAGGCTTGCTACCTGAACATACGATCAGCTATCCTGTGTACAGGAGCCGCCTGCATGAAGGGGAACGCGAGAGAGATCATCGAAGGGCTCCGGGAAGACATCCGTCGCATCGAGCGGAGGCCGCCCCAGCGGGCGTGCTTCGTCTCGAGCGGCCGTCCTGAAATTGATGCGCTCCTCCCAGGCGGCGGCTTTCCGCGCGGAGCGTTGACCGAGCTTGCTGGCGGACCAGCGAGCGGGAAGACGGGTGTCGTGCTGTCGGCGCTCGCGGCGGCGATGGGGACGGATGGGTTCGCCGCGTTCGTCGACGGCCGAGGTGAGCTCTATCCACCCGCAGTCACAGCTTTCGGAGTGGACCTCGCCCGCCTGCTCGTCGTCCGACCTGTTGTGCCCGAGCGAGGAGAGGGTGAGAGCGTGCGGCGCGCGCTCTGGGCGGCGGAAGCGCTGCTCGCCAGCGGCGCCTTCGAGGTGGTCGCCGTGGACGTGCCGATCGAGCGGGCTCGCGCCCGTGTCCTGGGCATGGGCAGCCTCGAGGGGATGCTGCTTCGGTTGCGCGCAGCGGCGGAGAAGGGAGGGGTGGTCGCGCTCTGGCTCGGTTCGCCGGAGGGCGCACGCGCGCCTTCGGCGGTGCGCCTCGAGCTTTCGGCAGGGGTCGCGGGGGTGCAGGTGCGGCGCGCGTTCGCGCGGGGGGCCGAGGACGCGCCGTGGCCCGAATGGCGTGGGACGAGCCATCTCCCCGCGCTCGGCGCGAGCCATGCAGCTTGAGCTCGGCGCAGCGCCCGCCATCGCCGCCGGCTGCGCCGCGCCGCGGGTGCTCGCGCTGTGCATCCCGGATCTGCCGCTGCAGCGCGTCTTGCGGACGCGCGAGGCCTTGTCGGAGCGCGGCGCCCGTGCCCCTCGTGTCCCCCACCGCGTGCCCCTGGCCGTGGAGCGCGACGGGCGCGTGGTGGCGTGCGACGCCGAGGCGCGCGCCCGAGGCGTACGGCGGGACGACGCGCTCGTCCAGGCGCGCGCCGCCTGCGCGGAGCTCGAAGTGGTGCCCGTGGACGACGCCGAAGATCGCGCTGCGCTGGAAGGCCTCGCGGAAGCGCTCCTCGCCCTTGCGCCCGCGGTGGAGATCGCCTGGCCTGACGCTCTCCTCCTCGATGCGAGCGGGGCGCACCTCCTCTCGAAGGAGGGGAGTGGCGCCGCGGGCGAAGCAGCGCTCGTGGGGCGGGCGGTCGCGCTCGCGGCGGATCTCGGCCTGCGCTGCCGGGCGGCGGTAGCGAGCGGACGTGGGCCAGCGCGCGCGCTCGCCCGGCATGCCCCGCCGCCCATGCCAGTGGCGCCGGACGGAGGGGCCGCAGCGCTGGCGGACCTGCCCGTCTCCGCGCTCGATCTGCCGCTGCCACTCGGGCAAAAGCTCGCCGCGCTCGGTTTGCAGCAGGTTCGCGATCTGTCGCGGCTGCCTCCGGAGACGCTGGCGCACCGCTTCGGCGCCGAGGGGCTCGCAGTCTGGCGCCTGGCGCAAGGCGACGATCCATCGCCGCTCGTGCCGCACGTCCCGCAGCGGCTCCCGGAAGAACGTCTCGAGCTGGAGGCGCCCGTCGATAGCTCGGAACCGCTCCTCTTCGGCCTGAAGCGTCTCTGCGATCGCCTGGCAGCGCGTCTCGCCGGCCGCGGCCTCGGGGCGACGCGCCTCGCGCTCGTGCTCCAGCTCGATCCGAGCGGTGAGGAGCGGCTCGAGATCGCGCTGGCTTCGCCGTCGAGCGCCGCGTCGCGCTGGCTCCTCGTGCTGCGCGAACGACTCGGCGCGCTGCGGCTCCCCGCGGCGGTGGGGGCGGCGGTGCTGGGCGTGGCGGAGGCGGCGCCCGCGCCCGTCGAGCAGCTCGCCATCGGCGATCGCCCGGAGCAACTCGTAGCGCTGGAGGCAGTCCTGGCCCGCTTGGCCGCCCGCCTGGGCGATGGGGCCTTCTTCGCCGCGCAGCCGGTGGACCGGCATCGGCCGGAGGCGGCGTACCGGCCTGGCGCATTCGCCGGCAAGAAGCGACGCGCGAAAGCAGGGCAGCGGAAGCGGGGCCGGGGGAAAGGTCGGAATTCCGAGGGCGAGGCTGCAGAAGCCGCCCACCCCCTGTCCACGCTCGTCCGCCCCACGCGCCTCCTGCCGCGCCCACAGCCGCTCGTCGCGCTGGGCGAAGGCGGTCGGCTCACGGCGCTCCGCGTCGGTGGCCAGACGCTGCGGGTCGTCGCTCTATCACCCGCGGAACGGCTCGCCGGTGAGTGGTGGGGTGATCCGTTCGATCGCGACTACCACCGCGCCCGCATCGAAGGCTTGGGCGATTGCTGGATCTTCCGTGACGCCGGCGACGGCCGGCTCTGGCTTCACGGGTTCTTCGATTGAAGGTGACGGTCGCTCCGGGGTCCGAGGATTTGCGGAGCAGCACGAGGAGGCTTCAGCATGGCCCCGCCCCACTACGCCGAGTTGCACTGCAAGTCCTCCTTCTCCTTCCTGCGGGGCGCGAGCGATCCGGAGGAGCTCGTCGGCTGCGCCGCGGAGCTGGGCCTCGCGGGGCTCGCGCTCACCGACGTGAACGGGATCTACGGGGTGGTGCGGGCGCACGTCGAGGCGAAGCGGCGGGGGCTGCCGCTCGTCGTCGGGACGGAGGTCAACTGCGTCGGACTGTCGCCCGGTCCGTTCCGTACATCGCCGCTCGTGCTCCTCGCCATGGACCGCGAGGGATACGCAAGCCTGTGCAGGATCCTCAGCGAGGCGCATTGTGCAGCGCCTCTCGGGAAGGAGGGCAAGCCCGAGCGCCGCGAGTCCGTGGACCTCCCGTTCCGCAAGGTGGCGGAGCGCGCCCGCGGGCTCTTCGCGCTCTTCCCGGGGACGGACGGGGAGGCGGCGGCGCGGCTCCGGGATGCGTTCGGGCGGCGGCTGGCGCTCGCGGTGGCCCGTCACCACGTCGCCGGCGAGGAGGCGCGGACCGCCGCGGCGCGCAGCATCGGCCGCCGGCTGGGAATCCGGGTGGCGGTGACGAACGACGTGTACATGCATGATCGGCGGCGCCAGCCTCTCCAGGACGTCCTCACCTGCATCCGCCTCGGCACCACCGTGGAGAAGGCGGGGCGACGCCTCTTCCCGAACGCGGAGCGGACGCTCAAGGGCGCCGAGGAGATGGCCCAGCTCTGGCCGGATTTCCAGGAGGGGCTCGAGAACGCGGTCGCCATCGCGGACGCGTGCCGCTTCCGGCTGGATGAGATCAAAGGAGAACACCCGCTGCTACCTCCGGTCTTCGTTGCGCCGGGCGAAGTGCGGACAGGTGATGGCGTTGCGCCGGGCGAAGTGCGGACAGGTCATGGCCTTGCGCCGGGCGAAGTGCGGACAGGTGATGGCCCCCTCTCCCGCTGGGCGGGAGAGGGTCGGGGTGAGGGCGAGCGAAACACCTTGACCGGCATGCCCCTCCTTCGAGCGCTGGTCGCGGAGGGGGCGCTCTGGCGCTGGGATGGACGACCTCCCGAGGAGGTCCAGCAGCAGATCGCGAAGGAGCTCGAGCTCGTCGAAAAGCTCGAGTACGCGAGTTATTTCCTCACCGTATGGGACATCGTCCGCTTCGCCCGCGAGCGCGGTATCCTGTGCCAGGGGCGCGGCAGCGCGGCGAACTCCGTCCTCTGCTACTGCCTGGGGATCACCTCCATCGATCCCGTGCGGATGGGGCTCCTCTTCGAGCGCTTCATCTCGGTGGAACGCGGCGAGCCGCCCGACATCGACGTCGATTTCGAGCACGAGCGACGCGAGGAGGTGATCCAGTACGTGTACTCGAAGTACGGGCGCGACCACGCTGGCATGGTCTGCGAGGTCATCAGCTATCGGGGCAAATCGGCCCTGCGCGACGTGGGCAAGGCGCTCGGGCTCTCTCTGGCGCAGGTCGATCGCCTCGCGAAGCTCTTGGGGGCCTACGAGGACCTGGGCGCGGTGACGCCCGAGATCCTGGCGCAGGCGGGCCTCGACGGGGCGCGGTCGCCCGCGGTGCGGCAGACGCTCCTCCTCGCGCGCGAGCTGCAGGGGTTCCCGCGCCACCTCTCGATCCACGTCGGGGGCTTCGTCATCACGCGCCGTCCCCTTTGCGAAACGGCGCCCATCGAGCCGGCCGCCATGGCAGGCCGCACGGTGGTGCAGTGGGACAAGGACGACATCGCCGAGCTGGGACTCCTCAAGGTGGATCTGCTCGGCCTGGGCATGCTGAGCGCGCTCTCCCGATGCCTCAAGCTCCTCGCCGCCCACCGCCCGGCCCCGGCGGTGCCCACGCCCTCCCCGTGGCCGGAGAGCCTCGCTGCCATCCCGGCCGAGGATCCAGCCGTCTACGAGATGGTGTCACGCGCGGACACGATCGGCGTCTTCCAGATCGAGTCGCGCGCGCAGATGTCGCTCCTGCCGCGCCTCAAGCCACGACGCTTCTACGACCTCGTCATCTCCGTCGCCATCATCCGGCCCGGGCCGATCCAGGGCGGCATGGTCCACCCGTTCCTGCGCAGGCGCGACGGGCTCGAACCGGTGCGGTATCCGTACGCGCCGCTCGCGCCGGTACTGGAGAAGACGCTCGGGGTGCCGCTCTTCCAGGAGCAGGCCATGCGCCTCGCGGTGATCGCCGCCGGGTTCAGCCCGGGCGAGGCGGACGAGCTCCGGCGCGTCATGACCCATAAGCGATCGCACGAGCGGATGGAGACGATGAAGTCGCGGCTGGTGACGGGCATGGCGGAGCGGAACATCCCGCGCGCCGACGCGGAGGAGATCTTCCGGCAGCTCCTCGGCTTCGCCGGCTACGGGTTTCCCGAGTCCCATGCCGCCTCCTTCGCGCTCCTCGTCTACGCTTCCGCGTGGCTGAAGCGCTATCACCCGGCGGCTTTCACGTGCGCGTTGCTCGACAGTCAGCCCATGGGATTCTACGCGCCGCACACGCTCGTCGAGGACGCGAAGCGCAACGGCGTGGAGGTGCGGGGAGTCGACGTGGCGCGTTCGGACTGGGAGTCTACGCTGGAGGGCGAGGAACCCGGTCGTCCGCCACACCAAGGGGAGCGCCCCGCGTTGCGCGTGGGACTCTGTGTGGTGCGCGGGTTGCCCCGGGCAGTAGGAGAGGCGGTGGTGGCGGCGCGACGCGAGCGGCCCTTCGCGACGATCGCCGATCTCGCCCGGCGTGGCGGGCTTTCGCCAGCGTGGCTCGAGCGCCTCGCCACGGCGGGCGCGCTGCGCGGGCTCGAGGTCCGGCGCCGGCGTGCCCTGTGGGGTGCGCTCGCCGCCGGGCCCTCGGCATCAGAGGGCGATCTCTTCGCCGGCGTGACGACCGAGGAGCCGCCGGCGGTGATCCCGGAGGCGACCGCCGCCGAGGAAGTGGCCGCCGACTACGCCACGACGGGCCTCTCGGAGCGCGCCCATCCCATGGCGCTCATCCGCCCGACGCTCGCGGCTCGCCAGGTCCGTACCGCCCGTGAGCTCTTGCGGATGCGCGACCGCGACGCCGTCGAGGTGGCTGGGCTCGTCATCGTGCGGCAGCGCCCCGAGACCGCTTCCGGCATCGTGTTCATGAGCCTCGAGGACGAGACGGGGATCTCGAACCTGGTCGTCATGCCCGACGTCTACGAGCAGTTCCGGCCGCTCGTCCGCGGCGCCTCCTTCCTGGTGGCGCAGGGGAGGGTGGAGCGGACGGGCCAGGTGGTGAACGTGCGCGTTCGCTCGCTCGCGCCGCTTCCGACGGCGCACGGCGCCCAGCCGCGGGCGCGCGATTTCCGATGAGAAGCTGTCGGGGGCCCATCAGAATGGCAGTCGGCTGGCGGTCGGCCCAGCTTCCGCTTGCACACGGGTTCCCGTGTACCGGTCCATCAAGGCGTCGCCGAACACACGCCGCGCAGCAAGGTCATTGTGGAACTTGCAGAGAATCCTGATGTTGCTCACAGTGGATAATCCACCCCGCGCTCGCGGCACCACATGGTCGAACTCGAGGTGCCGTCGCTGCCCGCAGATGCCGCCCGACTCGAGTGGCCACTGGCACCGCGCGCCGTCGCGGCGCCAGACCTCCCGCTTCACGTTCGCGGGGATGTGGTCCTGGTTCGCGGCGGCACGTGCCGCCCGCGGCTTCTCGACGATTCCCTTCTTCTTGGCCTCACGAGCAAGGAGGAGATCCAGGCCGGTCTCGAGGACCTCCTCCGTGCTCGCGCCAGGGCGCGCGTGCGCGAGCGCGTCCTTCGCCGCCTGGAGCTTCTCGAGCACGCGACGGCTCAAGGTCACGTGCAGGCGCGAGAGTTCCGCTGTGAGAGGCTTGGCCGTGTCGTGCTGTGGAGGCACCGTGCGGAGTGGCGGGGCGGTCGGGGCAGCATCGAGCTTCGTTTCGGGCGTCTGAAACAGGTGCGCCGCTGCCTCGGCCTGCCGGTCCGTGCCCGAGCTTGCACGCGCATCCACCTTGCACGGGGCAGCCGGCGTTGCGGTCGGGGTACGTACGGGAATCACGATCTCGCGGTGAGGAGCTGCTTCCGTGGGCCGGATCGACACCGCCATGGCGGCGGCCTCACGTGCGGAGAGGTGGAAGAACCGGGGGAGGACTTGGCCCCGGTTCTCGGGCGTGATCACCTTCGCGAGCTCGATCACGCTCGACAGGCAAAGCCGCCCATCGCGAAGTGGCTCGACGATCTCCGGGTATCGCTGGAGGAGCTCGGCCGCCGTCTTGCGGTACTGGGCGGAGCCCGCGGAAAGACCCAGCTCGCGGTGCAGGTAATAGAAGAGGCTCGAATGGCCGAGCTCCACCCAGAGCCTGCCATGATCGAAGTCGGCGAGGGCGACGAGGAAATCGGCCATGGTGGCGTGCTCGCGGCGGAGGAGCGCGGCGAGCTGGGCCGAGAGTTCACGTGCGTTCGTCATACGCCGAGTGTCGCACGCGCTTTGGACCCTTCCAGAAGCGCACGAGAACGCCGCTGGACGTGCGAAACGAGGAGGGGCTGCGGAAAAGGGGTCCGCGCTCCCTTCACGCGCCGTGGCGAGCGCCGGGCGCATCCTGATGTGCCATTCCGAGCGGCGATGCAAGTGCTGTCGCGACCATGGCCGAACCTTGTCAACGCTGGACTACTGGACAAATGGATAGCACCCGGCGACCCGCCTGGCCGGGGCAGGCCGGACGGGGGTTTCGCCGCGAGCCAACCCATTTCGCCCAGCGTTCAGGCCCGGCCCGATCGATTCATGCCGTCCGGATGTTTGCGTGAATTCGCGGCCTGTTCCTTCGTCCACGAAGAGCCGGGTCCCTTTGGGTTTTCCCGAGTCATGCGGCCGGGCCCCGGCTATCATGCGCCGCACCTTCCGGAGGAACTACATGCGCAAGAGCCTGTTCGCCTTGGTCCTGCTCGCCGCCACCCCCGTACTCGCCGCCGAATCCGGACCCGCGGAGGCCGCCAAGGGCGGACCGAAGGTCGAGATCAAGGTGACCGACGACGGCTTCGTGCCGAGCCAGGTGAAGCTGAAGAAGGGCCAGCCGACGACCCTCGTGTTCACGCGCGTGACCGATAACACCTGCATCACCGCCATCGACATTCCCGACGAGAAGGTGAAGGAGTTCGAGCTTCCGCTCAACAAGGCGGTGAGCCTCACGGTGACCCCGAAGAAGAAGGGCGTCGAGAAGTTCCACTGCTCGGCGATGGGGATGGGGGACGGGAAGCTCGTGGTGGAGGATTAGTCCTGCTCGCCTGGCGATCAATTTGAGCGCCGGTCCTGCCGGTCGCCCCCCGGCGCAGGCCACGATCCCATGGGGCAGGCCGGCGCCAGGGTGGGCTGCGCGCGCTGGTCCTCGCGCCGGGCGAACGTCTCCGGGCCGACTACCAGTGGGCGGAGGCTCTCGGCCGTGGCGACCGGGTGATCGAAAAGGTCGTTCTGGCGCTGGTTGCGCCGAAGGACGAAGAGGGCGAGGACCCCCTCTGACCGGTCACGTTCGGCTGCTCAGAATGGCCCTTCTGGACAGAAGCCATCGCCCGAGGCCCCTGTCGTTCAAGCATTTCCTTGATCTCTACGGGCGGGGCCATCCGAGAGTGCGGCGCCGCTCCTCGCCGTCCCCGCACGCGGGGCCCCGTCAGGGGCGGCGATAACCCGGTTTTCTGTTCCATTGCTACCCGACCCCGATGTACATAGGTCACCGCGAGGTCACGACGCCGCCAGCTGTCGGCGAGGACATTCGGTTGCGTATTGACCCCGAAGCTGTCCGCCTCTTTCCCCCACCACCCCCATCTGGGCTTCGCCGAATTGAGGACCCCCTGACTAGCACGGAGAACCGCGAGGGTCCTGGCAGCGCCGCCGTCGCTGCCTCGTGTCCGGCGTCGGACGAGGAAGCTTGCGACCCCCGAACCCGATCACTGACGGGGTGAGCCAGCGTGGCCTGGGGCGACGCGGGCGGGCAATACCGCGCCGAGGACTTGTTCCTGTCCGACGACCGCTGGGAAGGTAGCGTCCGCGTGGTCTATTAGCGGGCAGCCCTCACGAGCGGCCCTCGGCCGCGCGGGGCTCGCTTGCATACGATCCACCATCCCGGTCAACGTCTCTAGCCCTGAGCCGAGAGCTGTTCCGAGCGACTCCAACTGCCTCTCGGTCATCGTCCACCGCGATGACACGCCGCTGGAGGCATTGCCCAAACGCACTACTTCATCACAACGTTGGTCGTCATGAGCGTCTTACCGGTCGGCGCCATTGCGCTCGGCGATTGCTCCGCAGTGATGAAGAGAAGGAACTGCTTCAATGACGTGACCGTCTCGAGCCTGCCGTCGAGCTTGTCGTTCACTTGGAGTGCGCCGACGTTCTGCGCATTGCGCTCGTCCGCGCTGCGCTGCACCCATACGACGTAGGAGGTAGCGCCAGGCACCACCCTGTCCGGAACCGCGAGATGCTTCACTACGACAACGATCTTCGTGTTCTGGTTGTTGTCTCCGGGACTGGCCGTCACCGTGCCCTCCGAAGCCGGGATCTCGGGGCCACCCCTGAGTCCGAAGGTCGAGGGTCCCGCCGCGCATGCTGTGATCGCTGCGATCGCTACAACCCATCCAAAGCGTGTCATTTTTCTCTCCTTCCGTCCGCGTCTTGTCGACTGCCGCCCACTCCTGGCCTACTCGCCGGCGACCGCGTGGCTCTCCTCCGCCCGCGGCTGCAGCCTTCAGGCGCTTCCAGGCACTCCGCTTCTCCCCGGAGGTCTCGAGCAGTTCCTTGCCCTGGGCTCCTGAGGACTCATTGTCAGTGATTCGGCTCCGTCTGTGTGTCGCCATCAGGGGCCCACCCCTGGGGGCGCCACTTTCAACCGATGTCACTTCCGCACACCCACCACAGCCTTCTGCCTGCGTCCACCGGTGAACAGAGCCCCCTGCGGGTCGCACGCCGCACGAAGGTCATCAACGGCGAGCTGCCCGGCACCTTCCGGAAGTGGTACCCGACCTTCGCCGCGGCGAACGAGCCATGCGCCGCCGCAGCGTAGTCCCCCGGCCATCTGCCCCCGGTTCTTCATGCTCTCCTACCCCATCTCGGGCGCCGACCTCGAGGCGGCCGCGCGCGGCCACGAGAAGGTGGCGCCGCTGCTCGAAGGCCAGCAGGTCCGGCGCGTGGTGACGGTGACCGAGCCGATGCCCAAGCTCGTCAACTTCGTGCTGATCTTGCCGGCCGGCCCTGGATCGCGAGCAGCGCGTCGACCACGGCGTCGACCGCGGGCGAGGTGCCGCGCGCGGTCGTGCGCTGGAGCAGGTAGAGATCGCGCGTGCCCAGGCCGGTGATCGGGCGACGGATCCGCTGGCCGGAGGGTTACTGGCATACACCGCGAGACCCCGTTCAGCGCATGACGCCACAGTGGCGCGGGACCGATGAGCTGATTATACTGCCGAGTGCGTGACGCACCTGGTAGTATAGCACTGTGAAGCGGACCTTTGTAGAGATGCCAGGGTACAGCGCTCATCGCAGGCGGCTGGAGGATGCCGGGGAACTGGTGGACGGTGATCTTCAGGCGATGGAGAGCGAGATCATGGGAAACCCCGAAGCCGGCGATCGGGTGCAGCGGACGGGCTCTCTATCTCGACCTACCCAAGCGCGGGAAGGTCTACCTCGTCGCGCTTTTCGGCAAGCGGGAGCAGTCGGACCTGTCGCCCGCTGGCCGCAAGCTGGCGGCCGCGCTGGTGAAGCAGATCAAGGAGGAACCATGAAGAAGAAGGCGATGACCGAGGCCGACGAGAGGATCCTGGGCGGGCTGCGCGATGCGCTCGCCTATCACCGTGGTGAGCTCAAGGGCGTTGTCGAACGCAATGTGCTTTCGGTTCGCGATGTCGCCGGTCTGAAGCCGCCCGCCCGCATGGTGGCGCGCGACGTAGCCGCCCTGCGTACCTCCATGGGCGTATCCCAAGCAGCGTTCGCCCGGATCTTGAACGTGTCCCCGCGCACTGTGCAGGCGTGGGAGGCAAATACACGGCAGCCCTCGGATGCCGCCCTGAAGCTTCTCTCGGTTGCGAAGAACCACCCAGAGGCCCTCGTCGAGTAGGTATCGGTGCGGGATGATGGCGCCGCAGTCCTGGCAGCGGACGCGGAGAGCCTTCGGGGTCGGAGGCTCGGGCGGGAAGTCACTCCTTGCTTGCTCGGCCGATGAAGTAGCCCCCGACGCCGGTGAGGAGGCTCAAGAGCCCAGCGCGTCCGGCGGTCTTCTCGTCCGGGCCGGAAGCCGGGTTGAGCGCCAGGTAGAGCGCGAACCCGGTGAGCGCCACGAGCAGGACCGTGCAGAGGCTGAAGCGAGCCTTGTCCTTCCAGCGACGGAGCGCAGCGTCTGCGCTCTCTTGCTCGTGCCGGTGCTGTTGATCCAGGGGGTCTTCGCGGGTCTCTGCGGAGACCACGAGGTTGCCCTGTGCGCCAGCGGCGTTGAGGTCGAGCTGGGGCTCGGGTGGGCGTGCTGCCGGCTGTGGACTAGAGGCCGACAATCGTGCTCACCAGCTTCTTGCTGTTCTTGTTGACGATCGCGACCTCGTTTCCCTCCTTGCGAGCGGCAACGGCAGCCTCCGCGAGCGCGATAGCCTTGCGGAGGAACTCGCTCTTGCTGCCGCCGGCCTCGGCTGCGAGCTGGTCCAGGCGGTTGTTGAGCTCGTCCGTCACGTCGAGCGTAAGGCGAACCTTGGTGACGGGCTTGGAAGGCGCCATGTTGTGCTCCTGTCTAAGTGCCTGCGAAATGCAGTACCGTAAACTTCACTGTAATTATACTGCACGCTGGACCCCTCGACAACGTCACAGGAGGCGACCGCCGCCGCCCTGAAAGGGGCTTAGGGGATCGGTCGCCCGCTCCAGCAGGCGGAGCCACACCGCGACCGCCAGGCCTGGCTGCTCTGCTCTACAACTCTGTGTCCCCTGGTATCCACAGGACCAGACCGCCGCTGGCGCCGCTACGGGTCGGCGAGCCCGACTCGGTTGAACCCGCCCCCTTCCCGGTCACTGGGCCTACCTGGAGTTCCCGCAGCAAACGGGGGCATCCACGGTGGCCAGGCCGGGTGCGACGTCCACCTCGGGTTCAAGATCGACGTGCGATGATCCCTGAGCCCGAGCAAGCGCCGCGGACCTACTCGGGCAGGTCTGACACCCGAGAGGTCCATCGATCACGGAGACTGCGAAGCCCCTAACTACACCCCGTCGTGCTCCCGCAGTTGTTGCACTTGTAGCAAGCGCCGCTGCGGATGGTGATGCAGCCGCAGGTGGGGCAGGGCGGGGCATCCTGTTGCATCCACGGTTCGGCCTCGCCCGGCGCGGGCTGCCGCGCCACGGGCGGCAACACCATCTCGAGCGTGCTCTGCGCCGCCGGTCGCCTTGGGGCCTGGGGCGCGGCGCCGGGTGAGAGCTCCTTCCTCGCCTCCTGCACCTGCTGCACGTCCTCGCTGTGGAGGAACTTGAGCGTCAGCCAGCGGAAGATGTAGTCAGTGATGGACTTCGCGATGGGGATGTCCGGGTTGCCGGTGAAGCCCGAGGGCTCGAAGCGCGTGTGGCTGAACTTGTCGCAGAGCACCCTGAGCGGGACCCCGTACTGCAGCGCCATCGAGATGGACGTGGCGAAGTTGTCCATCAGGCCCGAGACGACGGAGCCCTCCTTGGCCATGGTCACGAAGAGCTCACCCGGCGAGCCCTCTTCGTACATGCCGACCGTCATGTAGCCTTCGTGTCCCCCGATCGAGAACTTGTGCGTGATGGCGCGGCGCTCGTCTGCCAGGCGGCGGCGTGCGAGCCGCTCCGGCACGGCCGCCACCTCCACCTCGGCCTTCTTCTCCTTGCCGGTGCTGAGTGGCTGGCTCCGCTTGCAGCCGTCGCGGTACACCGCGATGGCCTTCAGCCCGAGCTTCCATGCCTCGAGGTAGGCGTGCTCGATGTCCTCCGGCGTCGCGCTGGTCGGCATGTTGACGGTCTTGGAGATGGCACCCGAGAGGAACGGCTGCACCGCGCCCATCATCCGGATGTGGCCCATGTAGTGGATGGTCCGGGTGCCGTTGGCCGGCTTGAAGGCGCAGTCGAACACCGCCAGGTGCTCGCTCTTGAGGCCTGGGGCGCCCTCGATCGTCTCCATCTCGTCGACGAAGTGCAGCGCCGAGTGGATCGTCTCCGGCGAGTAGCCGAGCCGCTGCAACGCGAGCGGGACCGTGTTGTTCACGATCTTGAGGACGCCGCCGCCCACCAGCTTCTTGTACTTCACGAGCGCGATGTCGGGCTCGATGCCGGTGGTGTCGCAGTCCATCATGAAGCCGATCGTCCCGGTCGGCGCCAGGACGGTGACCTGCGCGTTGCGCACGCCGCACTGTTCCCCCAGACGCACCGCGTCCGCCCATGAGGAGCGCGCCGCCGCCACGAGGTCGGGCGGTGCGAGCGTCCTGTCGATGCGGTCCACCTCCGCCGCGTGCTTGCGCAGGACGCGGAGGCACGGCTCGCGGTTCTTCTCGAAGCCCTCGAAAGCTCCGCTGTGCCCGGCGATGCGGGCGCTCATGGCGTAGGCCTCGCCGGTCATGAGCGCGGTGATGGCCGCCGCCACCGCGCGCCCGCCGTCGGAGTCGTAAGGCACGCCGCTCGCCATCAGGAAGGCGCCCAGGTTGGCGTAGCCGAGCCCGAGCGGGCGGTAGGCATGGCTGTTCTTCTCGATGGCCTCGGTGGGGTAGCGCGCGTTCGAGACGAGGATCTCCTGCGCGAGGATGGTGAGATCCACCGCGCGCTTGAAGCTCTCCGCGTCGAACCCGCCGTCGATCGACCGGAAGTGCATGAGGTTCAGCGAGGCCAGGTTGCACGCCGAGTCATCGAGGAACATGTACTCGGAGCACGGGTTCGACGCGTTGATGCGGTCGGTGTTGCTGCAGGTGTGCCAGGCGTTGATGGTGGTGTCGAACTGCATTCCCGGATCGCCGCAGAGCCAGGCGGCTTCCGTGATCTTCCGCATGAGGTTCCGCGCCTTCACCTTGTCGAGCACCTTCTTCTCGAGGCGGCCGAGCAGCGCCCATTCGGAGTCGCTCTGGACGGCACGCATGAAGTCTTCCGTCACGCGCACGGAGTGGTTCGCGTTCTGGAAGAACACCGAGTCGTACGCGCCGCCGTGGACGTTGAAGACCCCGTCGTAGCCTGCCTCGATGAGTGCCCAGGCCTTCCTCTCCTCGGTGGCCTTGGACTCCACGAACTCTTCGATGTCCGGGTGGTCCGCGTCCAGGATCACCATCTTGGCGGCGCGCCGCGTCTTCCCGCCGCTCTTGATGACGCCCGCGAAGGCGTCGAAGCCGCGCATGAAGCTCACCGGGCCCGAGGCCTCGCCTCCACCGGAGAGCGGCTCCCTGGAAGAGCGGATCTTGGAGAGGTTCGAGCCGGTGCCCGAGCCGTACTTGAAGAGCATCCCTTCCGTGTGGGCGAGCCGGAGGATGGAGTCCATCGAGTCGGAGACGGAGTTGATGAAGCACGCGCTACACTGAGGGTGCTCCTCGACCCCGACGTTGAACCACACCGGCGAGTTGAAGGACATCTTCTGCCGGAACAGGAGGTGCGAGAGCTCGGCGTCGAAGGCCGTGGCGTCCTCCTCGGAGGCGAAGTAGCCGTCCTTGAGGCCCCAGGCGACGATGGCCTTCACCACCCGACGCACGAGCTGCCGCACCGACCGCTCGCGCTGCGGCGAGCCGAGGGCCCCCCGGAAGTACTTCGACGCCACGACGTTCGTCGCGAGCGCGGACCAGTTCTTCGGGACCTCGATCTCCTTCTGCTCGAAGATGAGCTGGCCCCCCTCGCCCGTGATCGAGGCGTTGCGCAGCTCCCACGCCATCTCGTCGGCCGGATCGACTCCCGGGGTCGAGAAGTACCGGGTGACAGTCAGGCCCTTCTTCAGCACGCGCTTGGACACTTTCCCGTTCCGACGCTGCCCAACGACGTTCTCCCGCTCGATCATCTCTGCTTCCTCTGGCTCGGGGCTCGCCTGGCCCGGGCTGAACGTGGTTTCGACGTCGGACTGCCTCGGATACTCGCGAAGCGTTCGGCGCAAAAGTCTCCCGGCCGGCCATCGGACGTGGTCGGAAGTTAACAGCCGTAAAACGTTTCAATTACAGGGGAATTAGCGCTTCAAGATCTCGTGCCCGGGGGCAGGTGCCCCCCGGATCTCCTTCGGACGTGCGGTGCACTTGCGAGGCTCGGCGGCATAGCAAGCACGTCTGACAGCGCGTCTGACAATGTCTCCGCCACCCACCACCTCCTCCACCGTCACGACACGCTTCGCCCAGCTCCCGATACGACCCGTCGAAAAAGCGAGGCCCCGGAAACCAGGGGAGCGCGGACGACGAGTCAAGCATGTACTACAATATATGGTGGTGCGATGTATGGTCAAACACAAGTGCTTGGGATCTTGGGGGCTGACCTGACGGGGCACAAGAGGCGCCGCTGACCGGAGGGCGGCGCGCGCGGCGCCCCTCGAGCGTGTTAAAAGCCCCTCCTCCGATGTCCCAAGAAAACCAGCACATCCGTAACTTCTCGATCATCGCGCACATCGATCACGGCAAGTCCACGCTCGCCGACCGGCTGCTCGAGAAGACGGGGACTGTCTCCAAGCGGGAAGCCCAGGCGCAGTTCCTCGACAACATGGAGCTCGAGCGCGAGCGCGGGATCACCATCAAGGCCCAGACGGTCCGGATGGCCTACCAGGCGCGCGACGGCAAGGAGTACGAGCTCAACCTCATCGACACGCCCGGGCACGTCGACTTTGCCTACGAGGTCTCGCGCTCGCTCGCCGCTTGCGAGGGCGCGATCCTGGTCGTGGACGCGAGCCAGGGGGTCGAAGCGCAGACGCTCGCGAACGTCTACCAGGCCCTCGACCACGATCTCGAGATCATCCCGGTCATCAACAAGATCGACCTACCTTCCGCAGACGTCGAAGCCGTGCGGCTCGAAATCGAGGAGGTCATCGGGCTCGACGCCAAGGAGGCCGTTGCCGCCTCGGCCAAGGAGGGCATCGGGATCGAGGAGATCCTGGAGCAGATCGTCCGCAAGGTCCCGCCGCCGGGCGGTGACCCGCAGGGGCCGCTCAAGGCGCTCATATTTGACTCCTGGTACGATACCTACCGGGGCGTCGTCATGCTTGTCCGCGTCTTCGACGGCACGCTCGCGCCCAAGCAGAAGATCCAGCTCTGGTCGAACAAGAAGGAGTTCGAGGTACAGGAGCTGGGGATCTTCGCGCCCTTCTCCCGGCCGGTCTCGAAGCTCATCGCGGGCGAGGTGGGAGTCGTCGTGGCGAACGTGAAGGACGTCCACGACGCGAAGGTGGGCGACACCATCACCGAGGTCGGCAAACCTACCGACGAACCGTTTCCTGGGTTCAAGGTGGTGAAGCCGATGGTCTTCGCGGGCGTCTTCCCCATCGACGCCAAGGACTACGACAACCTGCGCGACGCGCTCGTGAAGCTCCGCCTCAACGACTCGGCCTTCACCTTCGAGCCGGAGACCTCGCAGGCGCTCGGCTTCGGGTTCCGCTGCGGGTATCTCGGGCTCCTGCACCTGGAGATCGTGCAGGAGCGGCTCGAACGCGAGTACCAGCTCGCGCTCATCACCACCGCGCCGTCGGTGGTCTACCGGGTGACCGACACGCAGGGAGACGTGCTGGAGATCGACAGCCCGGCCAAGCTGCCGCCGGTACAGAGGATCGCGAAGCTCGAGGAGCCCATCCTCACCTGCCATGTCCACGGCCGCACCGACGACGTCGGTAACATCCTCAAGCTGTGCCAGGACCGCCGCGGCGTGCAGCGCGACCTCAAGTACATCGGGACCCGGCGCGTCCAGATCACTTACGAGATCCCGCTCGGCGAGGTGGTCTTCGACTTCTTCGACAAGCTGAAGAGCGTCTCGCGCGGCTACGCCAGCCTGGACTACGAGCTCAAGGGCTTCGCCGAGGCCGACCTCGTGAAGCTCGACTTCCTGCTCAACGGCGAGCCCGTCGACGCGCTCAGCGTCATCGTGCACCGCGAACACTCCTACCAGCGAGGCCGCGAGCTGTGCGCCAAGCTGAAGGAGGTCATTCCGAAGCAGATGTACGAGGTGGCGATCCAGGCCGCCATCGGGGCGAAGGTGATCGCGCGGGAGACCGTGAAGGCCTACCGGAAGAACGTGATCGCCAAGTGTTACGGGGGCGACATCAGCCGCAAGCGAAAGCTCCTGGAGAAGCAGAAGGAAGGCAAGAAGCGCATGAAGCAGGTGGGATCGGTCGAGATCCCCCAGGAGGCCTTCCTCGCGGTCCTGAAGGTGGAGGATTGAGCACGGTCGTCGGAGCCTCCTCCGGAGGCGCCGCTGCGGAGCGCGAGGAGGCGCTCCAGTACGCGGCGGCCACCCGGCGATTTCTCGAGCGTCGCGGGCGCAGGGTCCCTGATTCGGCGCGCGTCGAGGCCCAGGCAGCCGCGGCCGAGCTGGAAGCGGCGACGGCCGCCGCCGACGCAGCGGGCATGGCGGCCGCCACCGGCCGGCTCGACGACCTGTGGAGGGACCACCTGGCGCTGGCGGCGCGCAAGGGCGCTCTCCGCGAGGCCGCCGAGTCCGCGCTAATCGCCCTCGTCGCCGCCCTGGCGCTACGTGCGTTCGTGGTGGAGGCGTTCCGCATCCCTTCCGCCTCCATGGTGCCGTCGCTCCTCGTCGGCGACCACCTCGTCGTGTCGAAGCTCTCCTACGGGATCCGCTTGCCGCTCGCCAACCGCTGGATCGTGCGCTGGTCCGATCCCAGGCGCGGCGACGTCATCGTCTTCGCCAACCCGCGCGAACCCGGCCGCGACTACATCAAGCGCGTGGTCGGCCTCCCTGGCGACGTGATCGAGTTGCGCGAGCAGGTGGTCCACGTGAACGGGGTGCCCCAGGCGCGGCTGCCCGCGGGGGAGGTCACCTACGATGAGCAGAGCGACGCCACCGGGCAGTGGTGGACGGATACATGCCCCGCCTGGCGCGAGACGCTCGCGTCAGGCCCTGTGGGTGCGCCGCGCAGCTCGGCGCCCGGCGACCTCGCCCGTGCCCCCCCGGCCGCGGCGGCCCGCGGTTCCTCGTCGCACCTGGTGGTGCAGTGCCGCCGGGCACGCCCGGGCGAGCGGGAGGGGCCCTTCGAGCGGGTGGAGGAAGGACACGTCTTCGTGCTCGGCGACAATCGCGATCGCTCGTCGGACAGCCGCTCCGGAGGCGGCTGGCAGGTGCCTATCGACAACGTCAAGGGCAAGGCGGCGCTGGTGTGGTGGAGCTGGGGGCATTCGGGGTGGTCTCCCTGGCACGCCGAGGCGGGTCTCCGTCTCGAGCGGCTTTTCAAATGGATCGAGTAGCGCTAGAAGACCGGTGCCCCATGGCCGCCGCCCGGAAGACGCCTCGCCTCCTCGAAGCGAGGGGCGCCATCACCTCGGTCGGCCTGCTGTTGCTCCTCGGGCTGGTCGCTGGGATGTACCTCGCCTGGACATGGGTGCCCGTCTACGCCGCCCACTACGAGGTGGTCCAGGTAGTGAGGCACTTCGGAAACCTGGCCGTGAAGAGTCGCGACGACGGGCAGCTCATCGAGGCGATGGTGACGAAGATCCGCTCACTCGAGCAGGTGGTCGGCGAGGGCCCCGACGGGCGCCCGCAGTCCCGCCCGGCCCTGGACATCCACCCGCAGGACGTGACCTGGGAGCGGGTGGAGCCCGCCTCGCTGCACGTGGCCTTCGACTACGAGCGCGAGGTGGTGTTTCCGCTCGTGGACCGCAAGCTCGAGCGCGTGATGAGGGTCGATCTGACCATGGACATCTCGACCCCAAACTGGGGATCCTCGCGGTGAGGGAGCCAACGTGATGAACGCTGACGGCATCGGGCGGGCGTTGAAGCGCATGGCGCGCGAGATCCAGGAGCGCGCGCGGGGAGGCGAGCTCGCCATCGTGGGGATCCGGCGGGGAGGCGTGCATCTCGCGGAGCGGCTGCGGCAGGAGCTCTCGTCGTCCACGGGGCAACAGCCTCTCGTGGGAACCCTCGACATCGCGCTCTATCGCGACGATCTCTCCGAGCGCGCCAGCGCGCCGGTGGTGGGCCCGACCGACATCCGCTTCCCCGTGACGGGCAAGACAGTCGTCCTCGTCGACGACGTGATCTACACCGGACGGACCGTGCGGGCGGCGCTCGACGAGCTCGTCGACTTCGGCCGCCCTCGACGCGTGTTGCTGGCGGTCCTCGTGGACCGCGGAGGGCGCGAGCTGCCCATTGCTCCGGACGTGGTGGGGGTCCGGCTGGAGGTGCCCGAGCGTGAACAGGTGGAGGTCCAGCTCGTCGAGGGCGGCGCTGCGGAGGATCAGGTGATCGTCAAGCCGAGGGGGAAAGCGTGATCGGAAGGCACAAGCATCTCATCGGGCTCGAGCCTCTCTCGCGAGAGGAGATCGTCGCCCTGCTGCAGCTCGCCGTCTCCATGAAGGAGGTGCTGCGGCGGCCCATCAAGAAGGTCCCCACCCTGCGCGGCAAGGCGGTGGTGAACCTGTTCTTCGAGGCTTCCACCCGGACGCGGACGTCCTTCGAGACGGCGGCGAAGATCCTCTCCGCGGACGCGCTCAACTGGACGTCCTCTACCTCCTCGGTGACGAAGGGCGAGACGCTCCTCGACACGGCCCGCAACATCGAGGCGATGCACCCGGACGTGCTCGTCATCCGCCACCCGGCGAGCGGCGCGCCGCAGTACGTCGCCGAACGCGTCGGCTGCGCGGTCGCCAACGCAGGAGACGGGGCGCACGAGCACCCGAGCCAGGGGCTCCTCGACCTCTTCACGCTCGCCGAGCACTTCACCAGGGTGCGCGGCAAGGCCGGCGTGAAGGACGTCGTCCCCGACTTCGCCACCATCGCGGGGAAGACCGTCACCTTCGTGGGCGACATCAGCCACTCGCGGGTGGCGCGCTCGGATCTGTACGGGCTGACCAAGCTCGGCGCGCGCGTCCGGTTCTGCGGTCCCCCCACCATGATGCCGCTCGGTGTCGAGACGCTCGGCGCCACCGTGCACCACCAGCTGCGAGAGGCGGTGGAAGGGGCGGACGCGGTCGTCATGCTTCGCATCCAGCACGAGCGCATCGGCGATCCGCTCATTCCGGGGACCCGCGAGTACTCGAAGCTGTGGGGACTCAACGAGAAGAAGGCGGCGGAGTGGCTGACGCCGACCTGCGCCATCCTCCACCCGGGCCCCATCAACCGCGGGGTCGAGCTCTCTCCGGAGGTCGCGGACGGGCCGCGCAGCGTCATCCTCGAACAGGTCGAGAACGGGGTCGCCGTCCGGATGGCCGTCCTCTACCTGCTCGCCGGCGGCGCCCCCGAGCAAGGCACCTCTGCGACGGAAGGAGCGGCGCGCCCATGAACGGCGAGACCATCTTCATCGAGGGCGGGCGCGTCGTCGATCCCGCGAGTGGAACCGACGGCATCCGTACCGTGGTCGTGCGCGACGGGCGTATCGCCGAGGTCGCCGAACGGGTGGAGCGCCCCCGCGAAGGGCGCGCCATCGACGCGCGCGGGAAGTGGGTGGTGCCCGGCCTCGTCGATCTCCACGCGCACCTGCGCGAGCCAGGGCAGGAGTACAAGGAGACGGTCGAGACCGGCGCGCGGGCCGCGGTGGCGGGCGGCTTCACGGCCGTGTGCGCCATGCCGAACACGGTCCCGCCCAACGACAGCGTCGCCGTCACCGAGCTCGTGCTGGCCCGGGCCAGGGCCGCCGGGCTGGCTCGGGTCTACCCGGTGGGCTGCATCTCCAAGGGGCTGAAGGGCGAGGAACTGGCGGAGTACGGTGATCTCAAGAGTGCCGGATGCGTGGCGCTGTCCGACGACGGGAAGCCCGTCATGTCGTCCGCGCTCATGCGCCGCGCGCTGGAGTACGCGCGCACCTTCGACCTGCCGGTCACCGTCCACGAGGAGGACCTGGGGCTGGTGGGCAAGGGCGTCATGAACGAGGGACCGGCCGCGACGCGGCTCGGGCTCAAGGGCGTGCCCGGCGCCGCCGAGGAGGTGATGGTCCTCCGGGACATCGCGCTCGCCGAGCTCACCGGCGGCCGTCTCCACATCGCCCACCTTTCCAGCGCGGGCAGCGTGCGCGCCGTGCGCGAGGCGAAGCGGCGCGGCCTCCGGGTCACCGCCGAGGCGACACCGCACCATCTCACGCTCAGCGACGAGGACGTGGCGCGCTCCGGCTACGACACCGACTTCAAGATGAACCCGCCGCTCCGGTCGGCGGCGGACGTGAGAGCCGTCCGCGAAGGGCTCGCCGACGGGACCATCGACTGCATCGCCACCGACCACGCGCCGCACACGCTCGTCGAGAAGGACCTCGAGTTCGACGTGGCGGCGAACGGCATCGTCGGGCTCGAGACCGCGTTCGCCGTCTGCCTGGCCCTGGTGCGCGAAGGCGCCCTCTCGGAGAGGCGGCTCCTCGAGGCATTCACGGTCGGTCCGGCGCGGGCCTTCGGCTTGCCTGGCGGGACGCTCGCGAAGAACGCCCCCGCCGACGTGGCCATCCTCGCTCCCGGACTGGAGTGGCGCTGCGAGCCGGCTGCCTTCAAGTCCAAGTGCAGGAACTCCCCCTGGAAGGGCGCGATGCTCGTCGGCCGGTGCACGCACACGCTCGTCGGTGGGCGGCTGGTCTACGAACACGACAAGGTAGAACGATGAGCGGAGCCATCCTGGCGCTCGCCGACGGAACCTGGTTCGAGGGGACGAGCTTCGGCGCGGCGGGCGAAGCCACGGGCGAGGTGGTCTTCAACACCTCGATGACGGGCTACCAGGAGATCCTCACCGATCCTTCCTACGTCGGCCAGATGGTCTGCATGACGTATCCCGAGCAGGGAAACTACGGCGTGAACGACGCCGATCAGGAATCCGCGAGGCCGCACGCGACCGGCTTCATCGTCCGCCACTGGGCCGAGGAGCCGTCCTCGTGGCGGGCCGAGAGCAGCCTGAACGCCTACTTGAAGCAGCACGGGATCGTCGGGATCAGCGGGATCGACACCCGGCGGCTCACGAGGCACCTGCGCACCGCCGGCGCCCAGATGGGCGTCATCGGGAGCGGGGCCTCCGCCGATGCGCTCGTCGACCGGGCGCGCGCCCTCCCCGGCATGGAGGGGCAGGACCTCGCCACGCTCATCTCCACGAAGAAGCGGTACGTGTGGGATGAACGGGGCGCCGATGCTTACGCCGACACCGAGCGCTCGGCGCTGCGCGCGCCGCGTTTTCACGTGGTCGCCTACGACTGGGGGCTCAAGCGCGCGATGCTCCGGTTGCTTGCCGAGTCGGGCTGCAAGGTGACGGTGGTGCCGAGCGCGACACCGTCCCACGAGGCGCTCGCCCTCGAGCCGGACGGGGTCTTCCTCACCAACGGCCCAGGCGATCCCGACGCGGTTCGCGGGGCGCGCGAGGCCGTGGCCGGGCTCCTCGGCAAGGTGCCGGTCTTCGGCATCTGCCTCGGCCACCAGATCCTGGCCCTGGCCGTGGGCGCGAGGACGTACAAGCTCAAGTTCGGCCACCGCGGCGCCAACCAACCTGTGAAGGACCTCGCCACCGGCAAGGTCGACATCACCTGCCAGAACCACGGCTTCGCCGTCGACGCCGGGAGCCTGGGAACACGTGCCAGGGTGACCCACCAGAACCTGAACGACGGCACCGTGGAGGGCATCGAGGTGCTCGACGCCCCGGCCTTCAGCGTGCAGTACCACCCGGAGTCGTCGCCGGGGCCGCACGACGCGCGCCAGCTCTTCGGGCGCTTCGTGAAGGCGATGGAGCAGCGCCGATGACGCTCTCGGAGCTTCACGAGAAGCTCCTCACCTGGGCGACCTCCGAGAAGCGGAAGGAGGAGCTCCTCTCCGCGCGGCGCGACCACTTCGACCGTCACGGAGAGCCTCACGAGGAGGACAAGAGCTTCGAGACCCGCATGAACGGGATGCTCGACTACTACTTGTACGACTTCCGTCCCCCCGGCTCGACCGAGACGACGATCGAGATCTTCATGCGCGAGATGGGGCCCGCGCTCACCACCGACGAGCTCGCCCTCTACCGCGTGCTGGCGAAGAGCATCCACGGGCTCTTCGAGGTGAAGAAGATCCGGGCCGGCGAGATCCGGCTCCGCGACTGCTTCACCGACGTGGTGCACGACGTCACGGAGCGCCGGCAGATGGTCGGCCTCGCCAAGGGCGACCTCCTCGAGGCGCGCCTCCTGCCCATCGAGGGGAAGCTCTTCTTCTCGGGCGCGTTTCTCTACCACCCGCAGGAGGTCCGCAAGCTCGTCCTCAACGAGGTGAAGCGGCTGAGGAAGGTGGCGGGGAAGGGGAACCTGCCCGACGTCGAGGGCTTCATCGCGACGCTCTCGCGCATGGCCTTCAAGCTCGAGCGTTATCGCAACGTGAAGGTCGAGTCGCTCTACGACTTCCGGCCTGAGGCGCGCCCGATCGCGACGCCGCCTCCCCGCACGCCGCGCACGGGTTGACGCTTCCGTATGGCGAGCGACGTCCCTCCCACCTTCTCACCCCCCGGAACCCCCGGCGCTCCGCCTCCGGCCCGCCGGCACGAGGACACGGTCATGCTCGTCCTCTGCTACATCGGGCTCCTCGCGCTCATCCCGTATCTCGCTGCGCGCGACGTGCCCGCGGTGCGCTGGCACGCGCGCCAGGGGCTCGCCCTCGGCCTGATCGGCATCGGCTGCGCGGCGCTCGCGCTCGTTCCCTACCTCGGCTTCGTGGGACATCTGGGGCTGGCCGGAGTGCTCGTGCTGTCGGTGATCGGCATCGTGAAGGCGCTGGAGCGGGTACCGTGGAGGATGCCGGTGGCCGCCGACATCGCGGATAGGTTCGAGCTGTAACCCCCGCTTGCTTCAGGTCGGTTTCCCGAGCCCGAGCCCGAGCCCGGCTTCTTTTCTTGTGACTCAAACTATGACTCGGAGGCTCGGGCTCGGTCCAGTCATCAGAACTTCTGCTCCGGTCCCATACCCGGGTTCTCCTCCTGCTTCGGCGCGCGCATCCGGTCGAGGTCCGACGGGGTCAGTCCGGCCTCGGTCATGACGTTCCGGGTGGCGAAGATGGGCGCGTTCTGGGCGAGCGCCAGCGCGACGGAGTCGGAAGGCCGGCCCTCCAGTTCCAGCCGCTTGCCTCCTTGCTCGAGCATCACCCGCGCGTGGAAGATCGCCGAGTGCACGCCCTGGATCTCGACTCTCGTCACCTTCCCGCCGAGCGCAGCGATCGCGTTGGCGAGCAGGTCCGAGGAATGGGTTCGAGTCTCGGTGGCTCCCTTGAGCCGCAGCTCGATGGCCGCTCCCTCGTTCCGGCCCACGAAGATGGGAAGCACCGCCTGCTCGCCCTTCTGGCGCAGTACGAGCACGCTCCCCACCTCGGATTCCATGGCGACCACCCCGAGGACCTCCATCTCCACCAGATCCTGGGGCGGAGCAGCACGCGTCGCGCCGCCCACGAACAGCGCCGCCGAGACCCCTACGAGCAACGGAGCGAAACCCGTTCCGGACGACGCGGCGCGCATGCCACCCCCCTCGACCCCTCGGTGGGCGCGTTCCTCGCGCGCTCACCCCTTGTCACCAATCTGACGACGCTCAGCGCGGAGCGCAGGGTTGGCACAAGGCCACACAAGCGTGATTGTCTCTCGGGCTACTCCGGCCGCCCGGAGTTCAGGGCCGGGGTGAGGGGCTGGCGCCCAATGATCGGCCCCCTCACCCTAACCCTCTCCCCCGGTGAGCCCGGTGGGGGAGAGGGGATAGGTGCGGACTGATCGCTGCTCTAGCCGGGGCGGCGCGAAGCCCCAGCTAACCGTTGGCTTCTTAGCCGGGGCGGGGCGGCGCGAGCCCCGGCTACCGCGGCTTCTTAGCCGGGGTGGGGCCCCGCCGGCTGCGCCGGCGGGGCGGGGCGGCGCGAGCCCCGGG
>JBGQLS010000004.1:0-47438 GCA_041500205.1 Anaeromyxobacteraceae bacterium
CGCTACCATCGCCAAGGCCGAGGACTACGCGCTCGTGGTGGAGAAGACGGCCACCTCGGTGCTCTACGCCAGGGACGGCCTCGACCTGACCGACCGTGTCGTCCAGCAGATGGATCGGCAGAAGTAGGCGGGGAGCGATGTCTTCGATGAGCCGCCGGCGGTCGCCGTGGACTTGGCCGCTGCTCCTGGCCGCAGGCATGGCCGCCTGCAGGGGATGCGGGTGTGGTGAGCCACGGACACCGAGCGCCCCAGATGCATCTTCAGGCGCGCCGGTGGCTGAAGGTGCGCGGAGCGACGCAGGCGCGCCATCCGTGGACGCGGGCACGACGCTCGTGGACGCGGGCGCCGGTGCCGAGGTCTCTCCGGCGGGCGGCGGTCGCCACGCGGCCGGCGAAGGCGGCGCAGCGGTTCCCCAACGGCCTCCGCGCAGGGGCGACCCGAGGAAGAGCGCCCCCACGACGCCCGAGAAGTCCGACCACGGCCAGATCATCCCGAGGAGCGGGCCCGTCGTCACCATCACCTCCCACCTGGACGGACAGCGGGTGACCGGAACCAGGTCCGTCATCGTCGAAGGGACCCTCTCGGCCCGTGAGCGGATCGAGTCCGTGACGGTGAGCCACGACGGCGCGATTCACCTGGCCGAGTTCACGCAGACGACGTTCCGCCTGCGCCTCGATCTCGCCACCGGACGGAACGCCATAGCGGTCACCGCCACCGACCAGGCGGGGGTGGCGGGGACCGCCTCGGCCTCGCTCCACCTCGCCATCCTCTCTCTCCGGACCTTCCAGCCCGCGGCGATCGTGATCGGCCAGAAGGACTTCGTGAACCGGCGGCAGGGGGTGCCGCCCGGCCCCGGCACGCTCCGGCAGCCCTACGGCAGTCCCGCCGCTCACCGCGGCGCGCTGTACCTGCCAGACCTGGGGAACAACCGCATTCTCGGCTTCCGCCGGTTCCCGACCGTGAACGGCGCCGCGGCGGACTTCGTGCTGGGCCAGGCAGGCTTCGGGGAGGACACCTTCGGCAGCGGCCGGGACCGGATGAGGGCGCCGCTCACGGTCCGAGCGTTCGGCGGCAGGCTCTTCGCCGTCGATCACTTCAACCACCGGGTGCTCATCTGGAACGAGGTGCCCACGGGCAATGCCCCTGCGGACGTGGTCATCGGCCAGGGGGAGTTCGGTGCGGGTGCGTCCGGCAGCTGCGCGGCCGACCGCCTGTACGTGCCCATGAGTCTGTACCTGATCGCCGGCAAGCTGCTCGTGTCGGACAGCCACCACGACCGGATCCTCGTCTGGAACACCATCCCGAGCCGCAGCGGCGCACCCGCCGACCTCGTCCTGGGGCAGCCCGACCTGACGACGTGCTCGGGCGATGGCGGTGCGCCGTCGGCCCGCACGCTGCATCGCCCGGGGGACCTCTGGAGCGACGGGACGCGGCTCGCCGTGGCCGATCAGCAAAACCATCGCGTGCTCGTCTGGAACGCCTTCCCGACCCGGAACCAGGCCCCGGCGGACGTGGTGCTGGGCCAGGCGGGCATGGGCGCGCGCGCTGCGGATACGACGGCCGGGACGCTCCGCCGGCCCATGTTCGTGACCGTGAGCGAAGGCCAGCTCTTCGTGTCGGACCACGAGAACAATCGGGTCCTCGTCTGGGACAGGCTCCCCGTCGCGAGCGGCACCCCGGCCGACGCCGTGCTGGGGCAGGGGGACTTCACGCACGGCGCGCGGAACGACGACGACCAGGATGGGCGCCCGGACGCGTACCCGAGCGCGCGCACGCTGAGCGACCCCGCCGGCCTGCTCGTCACCGCGCAGGGGCTCCTGGTGGCCGACGAGGGCAACGACCGCGTGCTGCTCTTCAAGGTTCGGTGATCGGCGTGCAGCGAGCGCGTCAACCATGTGGCCCCGAGACCCCACGCCGAGTGGAACGATGACAGAGGCCACGCGGCCCCGGCAGGAGCGTTCGGGAGGTGTCGGGGCAGGTGGAGGCGAGGCCCATCCACCGCCGGCGAGGGCGAGGCTTCAGTCGCTCCGCGCGGGGTTGAACGCCCGCTGGAGAAGCGGCTCTCAGGCCTGCCCTGCGGCCACCATGATCCAGCGCAGCGCGAAGCCGCCCGCGAGCACGAGCAGCGGCGCCACCGCCGTCGCGCGCAGGTGGAGCCGCAACTCGAGCGTCTCGAGGAGGAAGGGGACCGCCAGCCCGGCGAGGACGACCAGGCTCCAGAACGACGAAGTGAAGGGCCCGCCGAGGAGCATGCCGACCGCCTCCTTGCCCGCCGCACCGCCCGTCGCGAGCCCGGCGAGGAAGAGCAGCAGCACCGCCACCTCGAGGCCGATGGCGAGCTTGTCCCAGCGGACGACGAAGTGCCGCTCGTCATCCGACAGCCGGAAGAGCAGGAGAAACGCCGCCCCGGCGGAGACGCCGGAGGCGAGGAAGAGCGGGCCGAGCAGCGCCGACGTCCACAGGGCGCGCGCCCCGAGCGTGCTGAGGAGGACGCCGGTGTAGATCCCGAGCCCGATGCCCAGGACGAGGTTGGCCCACTCGAGCCTCGCGATGCACCGGGGGGCGAAGGCGCGCACGGCGCGCGCCGGCGCGGCCAGGCCGAAGCGGCCCATGAAGGCGACCACCTTCTTGGCCTGCTCGTCGCCCAGGCTCGCCAGCGCCAGCGCCAGCGAGACGGGGTACACGACGACGAGGATCCAGGCGCCCCAGGACATGGGCGAGGTCCACCGGAAGGCGAGATAGAAGCGCAGGACGTGGAGCTTGTACGACAGGTCCAGGAAGAGCGCGCCCATGCCCACCGAGACGAGCGCGGGGGCGGCGAAGGCGAGCCAGCGCGCCGCCGGAGAGCGCTCCTCCTTCCGCATCATGAGGAGCGAGGTCAGGATCATGGCCCCCGCGGCCATGCCGCCGAGGAACAGGTAAACCGGGATCTCCCAGCCCCAGACGTGGAGCTGTGGGTCGATCATGTGGCTATGTCGGGCGACGTCGATCTCGTTCATTGGTTTCAATCCTCTAACCCGGAGTCCGTGCTCGCTACCCGCTGCAGCCGCCGCCGGCCTTGCGCGGCCCGGCGGGTGCCGCCGTGGGCATGGGGGGAGGTGGAGCCGCCTTCATGCCCGTCATGGCCGCTCGGATGCCGGCCCGCAGGCGGTACTGGTCGATCTCCGGCGCGGGCGCGCCGGGCGCGGGTGGCGACGGCGCGGCAAGCGCGAACGCTTCCCAGCCCTTCCAGCCGCCCTGGAGCGCATACACGCGTCCCGGGTACGCGGCGGCGGCCGCCGGCAGCTCCCGCAGATCCTCGGTCGCCACCAGCACCAGGTCGCGCGACGGATCAGCGTCGGCGAGGCCGAGCGTGCCGAGCTTCTCGGCGGGGACGCACTCCGACCCCGGGATGCGCTTCGCGGCGCACGCCTCCACCGACCGGAGGTCGATGACGCGCACCTTCCACGGCTGGTCGAAGACGCGCCGGGCGAGGTCGACCTGTCCGATGGAGGCCGCCTCGCGGGTGCGCGCCTGGCTCCCGGTAGGGATGGCCAGGCCGGCGAGGCCCACCAGCACCACCGCGGCAAAGCCCGCGAAGACGAGCCGACCGGGCCGGCCCGCTGGTGTCGCCCTGGCGACGGGATCGGCCCGGCCGGCCAGCACCTTCTCGAGCTTCTCGGCGCCGAGGAAGCACCCCACGGCCATGACGGTCACGGCGAGGGCCACGATCACCGGGCCGGCCTGCGCCGGGAGGTGGAAGAGCTCCCACAGGTAGTAGTTGCCGAGATTGCCCGCGTTGTGGAACGCCGCGAAGCCGGGGCGCCACTCCAGCTCGGCCCATGCCACCTGGCCCACGATGACCCCGAGCACGGTGTAGAGGCCGTCGAGCTTGCCGGACGCCATGGCCACGAAGGAGGTGCCGGGGCAGTAGCCCGACATGATGAAGCCCGCGCCGAGCAGGAAGCCGCCGGCCACCATGGGTAGGAGGAAGGTGGCGCTCGCGGCGTGGTCGGCGACGGTCTTGAAGCTCGTGAGACCGAGCGTCGAGGCGAGCACGAGGCCGAGCATGGCCGTGACGATGGCGCCGAACATGACCTTGAAGACGGTCATGTCCGTTCCGTAGAACTGCGCCGCGAGCTTGGGCGCGCGGCCGAAGCCGGCGCGCTCGAGCACGAACCCGAACGCGAAGCCGATGAGGACGGCGACGACGAGGCCCAGCTCGTGCGCCGGCAGGATGGGGAACGTCATCGCCACTCCCTCCTCATGAACCACGCGAGCGCGTAACCGCCGCCGAACACCGAGAACATGAAGGCCCAGCTCCCGACCGAGAGGAGCGCTCCGCCGGAGAGCGCCTGGCCCGAGGTGCAGCCGCGCGTCATCTTGGCGGCGATCCCCATGAGCACGCCGCCGGAGAGGGCCAGCGCCAGGCGGGCGCCGTTGCCGATGCGCGGGCCCTTCAGGATCTCCTTCTTGAGCCGGCCCGAGGTGTAGGCGGCGACGAACCCGCCGAGGAGCACGCCCAGGATCTCGAACACGAGCCAGGCCACGTGCTCGCTCTCCGCGGCGCGGGCGAGCGGCGCGGTCTTCGCCACGTGTCCGGGCGCGATCACGTCGAGCGCGGCGATGCCGGCGCGAAGCGAGGCGCCCGAGGCCCCGAGGCCGTTGCCCATGACCAGGAACGAGGTGAGGAGCACGAGCCCCAGCGCCACGCCGGCAAGGTAGGGATTCCAGAACTTGTTCGGGTCTGCCACCCTCGCTCCGCCGTGGGACTCCTGGCCGCGGTCCTCGCGGCCAGGAGCGGGGAGAAGAGACCGCGACGGCTCCACAGGCGCGGTCGGCAGGGCTGGGGTGATGGGCAGTGGGGTCCGTTCCATGAGCTCTCCGGCACTACAACAGGAAGAAGACGTTCGGCTCGTTACCGGCCTCGGGCTTCAGCACCTTGTTCCGGCGACTGCGCAGCAGGCGGGCCACGGGGCTGTCCGCGTCCGCGGCGTCACCGAAGACGAGCGAACGGGTCGGGCAGGTCTCGACGCAGGCCGGCTGCTGCCCCTTGCGCACGCGGTGGAGGCAGAAGGTGCACTTGTCCACGAACCCCGCCGGGTGGACGTAGCGGGCACCGTACGGGCAGGACGCGATGCACGCCTTGCAGCCGGTGCACTTCGACTTCGTCACGGCCACGATGCCGCCCTCGTTCACGTGCGAGGCGCCGGTGGGGCAGGCGTCGACGCAGGATGGCGCGCTGCAGTGGTTGCAGCGCTCGGAGCGGATCTCCATCGAGAGGTCCGGGAACGCGCCGCGAACCTCCTGCACGATCCAGTCGCGGAAGCCGCCGTTCGGCAGGTCGTTCTCGGTCTTGCAGGAGATGACGCAGGCGTTGCAGCCGACGCACCGCACGGTGTCGACCGCCATGGCAAAGCGCTTCTTCATGCGGACCTCTCGGCGAGCTCGATGCGCACGAAGTTCACGTTCATGCCCGTGCCGCCCATGATGGGATCGACCTTGTAGCGGGTGACGAGCTCGGCATCGGAGGCGCCGCGTCCGTGCGCGTAGCGGAGCTTCTTCGCCCCCTGGCCCCAGCCGTGGACGAGGTAGACGCAGTCGCCGCGGATGCGCTCGGTCACCTTCGCCTTCACGGGCCCGGAGCGCGCCCCGTCCTGGTTCACCAGCCAGACACGCTCACCGTTCTTGAGCGGGCGGCCGAGGCCGGGCAGCGCGCGCGCCGCGTCGGCGTTCACCCAGACCTCGTTCTCCGGATAGGGCTCGGCGAGGAGCCGGTTGTTGACAGTACGACCGAAGGTATGGGTGGGGGCCCGGCCCATGAGCAGGCGGAAGTGGCCCGCCGGTCCCTCCTCCTGCGGGTAGTACTGCGGGAGCGCGTCGAAGCCGAGCTTCGCGAGCTGCTCGCTCCTGAGCTCGATCTTCTTCGACTCGGTGGGGATCTGGACCGGCAGCCCCTCCTCCTCGCAGGTGGCGACGGGCTTGCCGAGCACGACGCCCTTGGCGCGGACCGCGGCGACGTCGTGACCGCCCGCGCGGAGCCGGGAGTCCACGTACTCGCGGGCGTCCTTCCACGGGAAGTACTCGGAGAGCCCGACGCGGGCGGCCATCTCCTTCGCGATCCACCAGCCCGGCTTGGACTCGAAGAGCGGCGGCACCGCTTCCTGGCGCAGCGCCAGGAAGGGCTGCTTGTAGGCGGGAGCAGCGATGTCGTCCTCCCGCTCGAGGTACGTCGCCTCGGGCAGCACGACGTCGCTCCAGCCGCAGATCTCCGCCGGCAGGACGTCGATCGAGACGATGAAGTCGAGGTTCTGGATGGCCTCGGTCGTCTGCTTGCGGCTGGGCAGCGCCTGGATGAGGTTGCAGCCGTAGATGATCCACGCCTTGAGGTCGTAGAGCGCGTGCCCGGGAACGCTGGCGTCGCACAGGCCCGAGGCGATCACCTCGCCGGCGATGGGGTAGCCGCCGTTCTTGGGCTTGTCGGCGATGCCCTTGTCGCCGTGGGGGAACGGCTTCGCGACCGGGTAGGCCGGCAATCCCATCTTGCCGTAGCTCAGGTAGCCGCCGCGCCGGCCCCAGCTCCCGAGCAGCGCCGCCAGGATGGCCATGGCGCGCGCGCGCTGCGTGTCGTCGCCGTACCAGGTCGTGTGGCGGCCCGGGTGGACGAGCGAGGCCGGCCGCGCCGAGGCGATGAAGCGCGCGCTCTCGCGGATGAGCTCGGGGCGAATGCCGGTGATGGGGTAGGCCCATTCCGGCGTCTTGTCGGCGACGTGCGCCTTGAGCTCCTCGAGGCCGAGGGCGTGGCTCGCGATGTACTCGGCGTCGTAGCGCTTCTCCTCGAGCATCACGTTCATCCAGGCGAGGAGGAGCGCGGTGTCGGTGCCGGGCTTGATGGGCAGCCAGTAGCGAGCCTTGCCCGCGGCCACCGAGAAGCGCGGGTCGACCACGACGAGCTGGGCGCCCTTCCCGATCGCCTCGGCCAGCTCCTGCACCTGGGTGTTGTGCATGTTCTCGCCCAGGTGGCTGCCGATGAGCGTGATCACCCGGGCGTTGGCGATGTCGATGGGCTCGGGCGAGCCGAGCGGGGTGCCGTAGGTGAGGAGGTAGCCCGCCTCGCGCGGGCCGCGGCACTGCGCGTAGGAGGGCGCGCCGATGTTGGGGGAGCCCCACGCCTTCATGAAGTGCTTGAACCAGGTGCCGCCCGAGCCGTGCGTGAAGAGGGCGACGGCCTCCGGCCCGTGCTTGCGCTTCACCTCGAGGAGCCCCTCGCCGACCCGGTTCAGCGCCGCGTCCCAGCTCACTTCCTCGAACACGTCCTCGCCGCGTTTCTGGCGGCGCACGAGCGGCTTCCTCAGCCGATCGGGATCGTAGAGGAGCCCGGTCGCGCCGGCGCCCCGCGGGCAGAGCATGCCGCGAGAGAGCGGGTGATCGGGGTTCCCGACGATCTTCGTCACGCGCCCGTCCTTCACGTGCGCGAGGACGCCGCAGCCCCAGAAGCACAGCTCGCAGAAGGTGGCGACGACGTGGTCGCCGTCCGTCCCTGGGTCATCCACCCGGTCCGCGTCGAGGCCCCACCACTTGGTCGGGAGCCCGGAGGCGAGCGCGCTGCCACCGATGGCCGCGCCGCCGATCTGGACGAATTGCCTGCGGGAGAGACTCATTCTCGAGCTCCTTCACGGGGCGGGGGATGAGCCCCCGCGTTACGCCGCGGCTGTGGGGGCGCGTCCGCGCTGCCCCCTGCGCGCTCGCTCCGGAGCGGCCTGTCCTGGTGCCTCGTCAGAGCCAGGCCAGTCCGGAACGGTTCGGCCTTTTCCGTTGTTTCGGCGTTTACGGCGACAAGCACATCAGAAGTGGTACGCGACGGCCATGTCGATCGCGTACTGGGACATGGTGGTCTGGTAGTTGGCGATGAGCTGCGGGTTCGGATTCGAGCCGGTGAGCTTCGACTCCGGCACGTACATCCCCGCCAGGTTGATGGCGAAACGGGGCGTCACATCGAAGCCGAGCCCGGCGGTGATGTGGTGCTCGGCGATGGCCGGGAAGGCGATGTTCTCGAAGGCGCGCGCCGCGTTGAGCGGCGTCTTGCCGTAGTTGTAGCCGGCACGAAGCGCGAGCTGGGGGATCACGCGGTACTGCGCGCCGAACTTGAACACCCACTGGTTGTTCCAGTTGAGATCGAAGGGCATGGCGCCCGTCTTGGTGGGATCGGAGGTGTACGCTGGCTGGTTCTGGCCGTTCGACTCCGACCAGCGGATGAACTGCACGTCCGCGCCGAGCGTGAGCCGCTCGAACGGGCTCACAGCCGTGCCCACGGTGAAGCTGGACGGCTGGTTGAAGGTGATGGAGTCCTGTCCGGCCGGGAGGATGAGCGGGTTCCCGCTCGCGTCGACCGCGGGGCGGCCCGTGGTCGGATCGAGCGGCTGGTGCGCCGGGATGTTGAACTTGAAGTCCTGGAACCAGCTCTTCGTCTCGTAGGCCGCGCCGAAGGCGAGCCACGGCATCGGCGCGAACCGCACGCCCGCCGTCGCGCCGACGCCGAACGCCGAGGAGGCCTGGTGAGAGACCTGCAGGAAGCCCTCCGCAGCGTCGTAGCCCATGTTCGCGTACATCACGTTCAGCGTGACGCCGGCCGAGAGCATGTCGTTCACCTTGTAGGCGAAGCCGGGCGCGAACCGCATCTGCGAGTAGGACGAGTACGTCACGCCACCGTAGAGGTTCTGCGCGTAGTCGACGCCCATGCCGGCGATGCCGTACGCCCCGATGCCGAAAGCGAGCTTCTCGTCGACGGGCAGCACCAGGCCGAAGGCGGGCACGGGCGAAGCGTCGCGGGTGGAGTCAAAGACGGTGCCGCTGTGGAGGACCGCCGCCCCAGCCTGCGGCACCTGCGCGATCTCGGTCGCCTGGTACTTCACGTTCGGCTTGAAGTACGACGCGCCGAAGTCGATCCGCCTGCCGAGCTCGGTGATGCCGGCCGGGTTGCTGATGATGCTGGCGGCGTCGAGCGGCAGCGCCGCGCTGACACCGCCCATGCCGACCTGCGACGGCCCGAAGCCGATCATCCGCATGCCGTTGGTGGCGTGGGCGGGAGATGCGACGGCCAGGCCGGCCAGGACTACCAAGAGTGCGGCTCGCTTCATGATGGGAACCCTCGAGTGAAGGGCCGCCCCGCAGCCTTGGCTGTCGCCGAGATTCCCGGCGCTGGTGCTGGAGCGGCGAAGACGTTGCATTGCCGTAGCCCCATGCGGAGCGCGTGCCGGACCAGCTATGGCGTGAATTCAAATGGTTATGGTGCGTGTCGTCATTACGACGCGACAAAACGTGTCACCCGGTTGCGTCTTCTTGTTTCAACGAAACAAGATGTGCCAAGCTGGGCCCTACCGAGGAGACTGGCCACGTGAAGGATCCATCCGACCTGGACGCGACGCGGGCCGTAGCCTTCGCGGCGGTCAACACGGCGTTCGCGTCCCTCGGTCGCATCTGCATGGGCCTCGACTCCCGGTTCCGCATCCGCCACGCCTCGCAGCGCGTCGATTCGCTGCTCGGCCCGGGTGCCGCGACCCAGATCGTCGGCCAGCCGGTCGAGGCGGTGCTCGGGCCCGAGCTGTTCGGCTCCGGTGGTCCGCTCAAGCAGGCGCTGGAAGCGGGGGAGATGCGCGAGGGCTGGCGCGCCGTGCTCCACGTACCGGGCGGCGGGACGCGCCTCGTCTCGGTGACGGCGGCTCCCCTCCAGCACGACGCACAAGGCGTCTGCGACCCCGAGGCCAAGTACATCCTGGTGCTGCGACCGGCCGACGACGAGCCCGCCGACGTGAGCGGGCCGACGGCCGGGTTCGGCGTCATCTGGCGTTCGCAGGGCATGGCGCGCGTGCTCCGCCTCATCGAGACGCTGGAGCACAGCGAGTCAACGGTCCTCGTCACCGGGGAGAGCGGCACGGGCAAGGAGGTCATCGCCCGCATGATCCACGCCCACTCCCCACGGCGGACCGGTCCGTTCGTCGCGGTCAACATCGCGGCCCTGCCGTCCGAGCTCTTGGAGAGCGAGCTCTTCGGGCACGTGCGCGGCGCCTTCACCGGGGCCATGAAGGACAGGGTCGGACGCTTCGAGTCGGCCGCGGCCGGGACTCTCTTCCTGGACGAGGTGGGCGAGCTCCCGCTGCGACTTCAAGTAAAGCTCCTGCGCGTGCTGCAGGAGCGCACCTACGAGCGCGTGGGCGACAACGAGACGCGCGAGACGCAAGCCCGCATCATCGCCGCCACGAACCGGGACCTCCGCGCGGCGGTGGCGGACGGGACCTACCGCGAGGACCTCTTCTACCGGCTGCGCGTCTTCCCCATCGAGCTGCCTCCGCTGCGCGCCCGGCGCGAGGACATCGAGCCCATCGCGCGCCTGCTCCTCTCGCGCGTGGGCGCGCGCACCGGGCGGGCGCTCCACTTCTCGCCCGACGCCTTGCGCGCCCTGCTCTCCTACGACTGGCCGGGCAACGTGCGCGAGCTCGAGAACGCGCTCGAGTTCGGTGCGACGGTCAGCCGTGGTCAGACGCTGCAACCGGAGGATCTGCCGGCGGAGGTGTGCGCCAGCACGGCCGCGCGCAGCGAGGGCTGGGCGGGAGCGGCGGCTCCGAAGGCGGCGGCCGCCAGGGCCGAGTCGCTCGCGCCGGCGGCGTCGCACGACGAGCGCGCCCGGATCGAAGCAGCCCTCGACGCGCACCGCTGGAACCGCGCCGAGACGTCCCAGGCGCTCGGGCTCAGCCGGAGCACGCTCTGGCGCAGGATGCGCGAGCTCGGCCTGGCCCGCGAGGTCCCGGCCCGGTCCAGGCTGGCGTGGAAAGCATGAGAGCGGCTCATGACAGGGAGCGGTGCGGGGCGACGTTCGTGAACCTCATCGCGAGCGCATCCATCGGGCTCGTAGCCAGCGGGATCCTGCTCATGGGCTGCGGCGGCACCGACGGCAGCTCCGCAGGAGCGCTCATGCTGCCCGGCGAGGACTGCTCGCGCTGTCACTCCTTCACCGTGGCCGGGACGGTGTTCCAGCCGTCCGGCGGCGGCGCCCCGCTCGTCGAGGTGGCGGTGGGCGGCGTCACGCTGACGAGCAACATCGCTGGCAACTTCTACGCCGCGGCACCGCTCACCTTCCCGGCAGCGGTGGAGGTGAGGAAGGGCGGTGCCGCCGTAGCCATGGTATCGCCCGCGCCTCACGGGTGGTGCAACCGCTGCCACGACGGGGCGAGCCAGGCTCGGGTGACGCTTCCCTAGGGCAGAACGGTTTGAACGCGATCTGATTCCGCGGGCTTGCAGGCACAGGGTTCGGAACAAGGCCACACGAGCGTGATCGTGTCTCTGGCACTCCGGCCGCCCGGAGTTCAGGGTCTCCCTCTCCCCCGGTGGGCCCCGGGTGGGAGATGGGATAGGTACGGAATCAATGGCATTCGAGTGGTTCGGCTTCTCACCGCGCGAACGCCTTCACCCCGCCCTCGACCGCCACGAAGATGCGCCCACCGCCGAGGATCGGCGTCTGGAAGCGCCGCACGCCGCCGAGCGCGTCGCGCTGGGAGTAGACGACCTCCCCCGTATCGCCGTCGAACCCGTGCAGGCGATCGTCCCCCTCGGCGCCGACGCTCCACACGATCGCCTCGGCCCGCCCGTCGGTGGTGCTGACCATGGGCGAGCCGCGTCCGCGCTGGCGGGCGCACCAGGCTACCTTCACGGAAAGCGGCGTCCCCGGCACGATGCGCACCGCGGTCAGATCCCCCGCCTGGCCCGCCGGGCAGCCCCTTCCTTCTCCACGGAAGACGACGTAGGTGCCCCGGGCGGTCGTGTACGCCGCGGCTGCGTTGATGATCGAGCCGGTCGCCACCTCGGCCACCGCGAGCTGGCCTCCGATGCCTCCGAGCCGCGCCCGGTCCAGGAGGTAGATCTTCCCGTCCTTGCCCAGGCCGACCACCAACCTGGACGGCGTGGCGGCGGGCACGTCCACGATGACGGGCCCGGTGCCCCCGACGTCGACGTCCCCTTCGTCGAGCTCCTTCCAGTTGCTCGGGGTGAAGTAGTCGGCGGGTCTCGGCCCCAGGGGGCCACCTGCCGCGAAGCGGAGGATGGCCTCGCCGCCCGACCAGGCGCTGGCGCCGAAGGTGTTGCCGGTGGCCGCGAAGAGCTGCCCCCCCTCCACGGCGATACCGCTCGGCGCCCAGATGCCGCCGCCGCGCGCTCCGGTGGCCCAGAGCGTCGCCTGGGAAGGGTTCGCCACGGGTATGGCCACGATGAGCCCGCGATAGTTGCCGCAGTCTCCGAAGTGACCTCCGAACGGGACGTAAACCATGCCGCCGGCCAGCGCGAGCGCGCCGCGCTGGCTCTGCACTGCGTCCTCGAAGGCGAGGCCGCTGCGGCGCGCGAGCTCGGCGACGCTCACGGGCCAACCAGGCCGGGTGGAGCCGTCGTCGAGGGACAGGGCGAAGACGAGGTGCCGCTTGCTGGCGCCCCCGTCCGGCGTCGTCATGGCGTTTAGATAGAGCGTCCTCGTGCCGGGGTCTGCCACGGGCGTGCCGGTGATGCCGAGCGGGTCGATGTTACCGCAGGGCAATCTGGAGACGGGCACCGGGCCGCCCAGTTGCCGGGTCCAGACCGCGGCTCCGCTCCTGGCATCGAAGGCGGACACGTTGTTCTGCTCGGTCGCGGCGACGACGAGGTCGTTTCCGCGCGGGCCCGGGACGTAGAGGGGCTGCGCGTAGATGGCGCCGGCGACGGTTGCCTTGAAGCCGGTATCGACGTGAAAGGCGGCGGCGGCCCTGCGCGTGAGCGTCGGGTCCACGTACACACCGTCGCGCCGCGCGCCGCCGTGGTGCTCGAGCACGGCGCCGCGATCACCGCGCTCCGGGCGGCTCTCGGCCAAGGTCCACGTAGGTGAGACCACGGCGGCGAACGCGGCGAGCAACCCCTGGGAGATCCGTAGCGCGATCATCCGGGGTCCCTAGCGTGCGTGTCAGCCGCGCGCCGCCGTTCGACTTCTCGACGCTGCTCGCGGCAGTGGAACAGTACTCGGCCGCGACGCATTGATGCTGGCTCCACGCGGCAGGCAACAGGGGCGGTAGGCCGCCCGGACTCAAGACCTGTCGAAAAATCAGTTGCGGTCGCAGGGGCCCGGGTGGGGCCCCGACGGCTCTGCCGGCGGGGCGGGGGCGGCCTTCGCCCCCGGGTACTCAGCTGGTCCCTCTCTTGCTCAGATGGCTCCTCGACGTTCCCGCTCGCCGCTCCTGGCGCGGCGGCCGGGATGCGAAGCGTCGAGGTAAGTCCGAGCGATGTCGACCAGTTCCCAGCCGAAGAGCGCCGCGCACCCGAGCCCCTCCGGGACCCGGCGCAGAGACCTGGGTTTTCAGGCACCCCTCGCCCTCGCCGCGCTCGCGCTCGCGCTCCTCCCCGCCGCAGCGCTCGCCGCCTCCATCTCCGTCGAGGGTGACGCCGTCGTCCTCGGGCGTACCGAGTCGGCCAAGGTGCTACTCCAGGTAGACGAGCCTCCCACAACAGCGGAGCGGCCCCTTCGCCTTTCCGTGAATGTCGGCTCGTTCTCGGAACCGGAGCACGTCGGTCCAGGCAGGTACCGCGCGGTCTACGTCCCACCCCGGACGCGGTCCCCGCAGACGGCCCTCGTCGCGGTCTGGCGCGAGACTGGCGCCGAGGAGGGCGTCGAGCTCTTGCGCCTCCCGCTCTTCGGGACGACCAGGCTGTCGGTGAAGGCACCCGCTGGAAGCGCCGTCTCGGTGAAGGTCGGCCCCGCCGAGTTCGGCCCGGTGACGGCCAGCCAGAAGGGCGAGGCTATCGTACCCATCGTGGCGGCGCCCGGCGTCCGCGAGGCCACCGTGTCCATCTCCGGCGAGTCCGGCCCGGTGACGCGCAAGGTGGCATTGGACGTGCCTCCCTACAACCGGCTGGTCGCCGCGGTCGTGCCGGGCACAGTGCCCGCCGATGGCAAGACTCCCGTCCGCGTCGACGTCTTCTACGACGCCGACGGCGCCGAGGTGCCGGCCAGCCGCGTCCGCGTCGTCGCCGGCGAGGGACAGGTCGCGCTCGTCGCGGCGAGCGGGGGCCGGTACTCCTACCGGTACCTCGCCCCGGCCGGAACGGGCGCCAGGGAGGTGCGGTTCCAGATCAGCGTCGACCGCGATCCCGCTGCCGCGGCCAGCGCCCGGCTCTCCCTCGTCACGCACCCGCCCCTTGCCGTCTCCGTGCATGGTCCGCCCGCGGCCCCCGTGGCGGCGGTCCAGTTCGACGCCGGCAGGCTCGAACGCACGGAGCCTGCTCCGCTTGCGCCGAACCATGCTCCGCTCCTCATGGGCCCGCGCGTGGGCCTTGCGTATGGCTCTGGCGATCCGTCCGGGGTTCGCCTCGGGCTGGACGCCTGGGTCCCGGTGCGGCTCGGGCGCGCCGTCTTCGGGCTCGGCTTCTCTGTCTCGCACGGCGGCGCGGCCAGGACCGTCGCCGACCCCGGTGGAACGCTGCGCAGCAGCTCCAGCGCGGACTTCTACCCACTCGTGGCACGACTCGGCTACGAGGTCTGGGCCGGGCGGCGGCTGTCCTTCACCGCGGGCCTCGGCTACACCGCCGCCTTCGCGTTCTTCACGAGCTCCCTCGGAGGCGCGGACAGCGGGATCGGAACGGGCCCACTCGGATTCGCGGCGGCCGCTTGCGCGATCGGCCCCGGGCAATTGTTCGTCGAGGCGACCGTCAGCCGGACGCCGGTCGCGACGCCCGAGTTCAAGCTCGAGGCGGGCGGCCTGTCGCTGGACGCCGGCTACCGCCTGGGCCTCTTCTGACCCATGCCTCGCTCTTCTCGCAGCACTGCTGGTGGAGGGGCTGGGGCGAGCGGCGCTCGCTCACCACGCGCCGCGCTGCTCGCCCTCGTCATCGTCATCGTGGCTCCCGCGTGCAGCGCACCGGACGCGGGACCCCATCCAACTAGCATGACGCCGTCCCAGGCCGCCGGCGGCGCTCCGATCGAGGTCGAGATCGCTGGCCTGGGCTTCGGCGCGCGCGTCGAGACCGACTTCCGCACCGGGCAGGGCACCGTGGATTCCAGCTTTCAGGCCGTGCTGGCGCCGGCAGGCGGAGGCGCTCCTGTCCCGCTCGAGCGCGTGCATTTCACCGAGCACCGCACGCTGCTCGCCGTCGTTCCCGCAGGGCTTGCTCATGGACTGCACGATCTCGTCGTGACCGATCCCGCCGGGCGCAGCGGTTTCCTGGAGCGCGCCTTCCGGGTCGTCACGCCAGCCAGCGCCGCCGTCGCCTTCCGGGTGGATCCAGTTCCGCCACAGCGCGCCGGCGCGTCCTTCTCCATCTGCGTCTCGGCGATCGACGCGCTGGGCCATGTGGTGGACGGCTTCGACGGAACCGTGACGGTCGTGGACGCAACGGGCACGATCACGCCGGGTGAGCTGGGGCCGTTCACGCTGGGCCAGGTCCGGTCGGCGGTGACCGTGCACGCCGCGAACGCTGCCGACTCGCTCGCCGTCGCGGACCCGCTCGGCCGGGCGGGTGCCTCGGAATCCTTCCCGGTCGCGGCCGGGATCCCGATCTCCATCGCCTTCACCACGCCCAGCTCCTCCTTCTCCGCCCGGAGCTGCGCCGGCCCCATCGTGCTGTCGCTCCACGACAAGCTGGACCTCGCCGCGCCGGCCGAGTCGGACCTCGCCGTCGCCCTCGACGTGGCTCCCGAGGGGGGCGCGCAGTTCTTCGCCGATCCCGTCTGCACAGTGCCGCTCAGCGGCGGGCTCGCTGTCGCGATGGGTGAAACGTCGCCACGTTTCTGGCTGCGCGCGGCCCGCGCAGGACAGCTCACGCTCCGCGTCCGGCCTGATGGGATTCCGTCCGCGTCCCAGAGTGAGGCGGTGACGCCATGACATTGAGAGGGAAGCGAGCGGCGCTGCTGGCACTCGCCACCGCGCTCGCCTGCACGGCCGAGACGGGACCGCGCCCCAAAGCGATCGCGCCCGACCACGGGCCGAGCGACGTGCCGGTCCACGTCACTATCAGTGGGGACTACTTCCGGCCGCGCGTCGTGACCGACTTCGGTCACGACGGATCGAGCAGCATGGACGCGCGCTTCACCGCGAGCCTCGGCTCCGTATTTCTGCGGGACGTCCAGCTCGCGCCCGACGGGACGCTGTCCGCGACGGTCCCAGCCGGGATGCCGACCGGCGTGCACGACCTCACCGTCGCGCGGCCCGACGGCCGCGCCGGCTCCCTCGGCGCCGCCTATCGCGTGCTCGCCGCGGGCGAGCTGGACGCGGTGGTCGCGTCGTACCGGATAGAGCTCACGGGCAAGCCGCCCTTCCAGGCCTTCCAGCCCATGGAGGTGACCATCACCGCCCTCGACGCTCGAGGTGGGGTCGCGACGGACTTCGGGGGCGCGGTCGCGCTCGAGGACGCCACGGGCACGGCTGTCCCCGCGCGCGCCGGTCTCTTCGAGCGCGGGCGCTGGACCGGCCCTGTCGAGATCCGGATGGGCGCGCCGATGGACGCGCTCGTGGCCATGGACGCCTCCGGGCGCAGCGGCACGTCGCCGAGCTTCGCGGTCCTGCCCAGCGCGTACGCCCGCCTCACGTTCTCCTCGAAACCGGTCCAGCTCACCGCCGGCGCCTGCTCCGGCGCGATCGGGATCGGGCTCCTTGATGCCTTCGGCGGGGCGACCGCACCGGCTGTCCCCCTCGCCATCTCCATCGACGCGGGACCCGATGCCGGCCTCTACTCGGACGAAGCATGCAGCGTGCCGCTCGACCCAACAATCCCTGCCTACGGGAACGAACTCACCGTCCGATTCCGGGACCCACACGCCGGGGTGCTCACGATGAGAGCGAACGCGCCCGGACTCGAGGAGGCGCTGGCCGAGATCCCGATCGATCCCGCAGCCCCTGCCAAGCTCGCCTTCGTCTCGCGGCCGCAGACGCTCGCTGCGGGAGATTGCGCCTCCGTGACGGTCGAGGTCCAGGACGCCTTCGACAACGCAGTCCAGAGCCCTGGTCTCGTGGTGACGCTCGCAGCCGACCCACCGGGGAGCGTCGCCTTCTACGGCGATCGCACCTGTACGAGCTCCATCGCGAGCGCGGGCGGCGTGGGCAGCGACGCCACCTTCTACATCCGAGGTGAGCAGGCTGGCACCTACCGCCTCACCGCTGGTTGCGGTGGGCTTCTCCCTGGCAGCCTCACCGCGAACGTCACCGCCGCGCCTGCGGCCGATGAGTCGACCCCGTGACGAGATAGGCGGAGACGGAGCGCGCCATGAATACTTCCTCGCGGCTCACCCTCCTGCTCGTCATCGCGCAGTCGGTCGGCACGACCGCAGCGGTGGGCGTCGCCGGCTGGAGGATGGTGGACAATCGCCGATCGGCTGTGCCCACGGTGAGCGAAGTCCACCCGAGTGAAGTCCGCCCGAGCGAAGCCCGCCCCAGCGAGTCCCTCCCCGTACCGCGCGTTCCCACAGTCTGCGGGGCCGGCTCTGCGGAGGCGGCCGAGACCGATTTGAGGCCGCCCTCTCTCGGGCCGACGCGATCAGGAGGCAAGGCTCCCGCGAATGACGCGGAGCACTGGGACGACGGCGAGGCCCCGGACCCAGGTCCCCCACCTCCAGCGTCGCGCCGTCTCAGGACGGATCCCTCGCGCAGCGGCGCGCCACGCCCCCAGCGTGCTCCCATCGTCGTTCCGCGGTCCGTGAAAGATTGGGGTATCTGAAGCCCCTCGCGGAGGGAACTATCAGGCTCCCATCGAGGCGCGCGCCTGCGCGCCCGACATCTCCCGAAGGTCGTCCGCGAACGCGCGCACGTCCTCCTCGGTCGTATCCCAGGAGCACATCAGGCGAAAGGCGCCGCCGATGAAGTCGTAGAAGCGCCACCCGCGGGCGCGCAGGCCTTCCGCGACGCGCGGTGGCAGCTCGAGGAAGACGCTGTTCGCCTGGCGCGGATGGAGGACCTTCACTCCCGGCAGGTCGCGTACCATCGCGTGAAGGCGATCAGCCATCGCATTGGAGTGACGGGCGTTCCGCAGCCAGGCCCCGTCCTGCAGCATCCCCACCCAGGGCGCCGAGAGGAAGCGCATCTTGGACGCGAGCTGGCCCGCCTGTTTGCACCGGTAGTCGAACTCCCGGGCGAGCTCCCGGTCGAAGAAGACGACCGCGTCGCCCACCGCCATCCCGTTCTTGGTGCCCCCGAAGCAGAGCACGTCCACCCCGGCTTGCCAGGTTATCTCCTTCGGGGAGACCCCCAGCGACGCAACCGCGTTGGCGAAGCGCGCGCCGTCCATGTGGACGCGCAGCCCGAGCGACTTGGCGCGGGCCCAGATGGCCTTGATCTCGTCGGGCGCGTAGACGGTGCCCAGCTCGGTGGCCTGGGTGAGGCTCACCACCCTGGGCTTCGGGTAGTGGACGTCGCTGCGACGCCGCACCATGCGCTCGACGTCCGGCGGCGCGATCTTCCCGTTCGCGCCGGCGATCGTGAGCACCTTCGTGCCGTTGGAGAAGAACTCGGGCGCGCCGCACTCGTCCGTCTCCACGTGCGCCGACTCGTGGCAGAGGATCGAGTGAAACGACTGGCACAGCGAGGCGAGCGCGAGCGAGTTGGCGCTCGTCCCATTGAAGACGAAGAACACGTCGCAGTCGGTCTCGAAGAGTTGCCGGACCAGGTCGGCCGCGCGCTCGGTCCAGACGTCGTCGCCATACCCGGGCGCGTGGCCGTGGTTGGCCTCGGCCATGGCGGCCCAGGCCTCGGGGCAGATGCCGGCGTAGTTGTCGCTCGCGAACTGCCGGCGCAGGTGAGGCTCGATCATGGCGCATTCTACACCGGTTCCGCTAAAACGGACGCGTCCGTTCGCATCCAAACGAGATCGCCGCGAGGCCGTCTTACGCTTTGCCCGGCGAGGGCCGTAGCCGCTGCCGGGGGCGTGAATAGTCTCTCGGACAGCGGGGGAGAAGGCGTCCCCTGAGCGCGGAGGGCGGCAACCGCCTACTGCGGGGTGACCGGACCCGTCTCCACGAACTCGAAGTCATTGCCGTGGAGCTGCTTCAGGGCGTTCAGGTCTTCGTCGTCCCAGCGCGAGTCCGGCGCTCCGGTCACGAACCAGTTGCCGATCGAGCTGCCGTTGTCCGCCAGGATGATCCCGTACTTCTTGAGCGCCCGCGCGACGACCTGCGCCTGGGGCGTCATCCTGGAGATGTCGACGCCGGCCTTGAGGCGAGCGCGCGCGCCCATCGGCGGGACGTTCTCATCGCTGGTCGAGCCCGCGGCGTGCCTGGCGGGATAGACGTAGCCTTTCTGCGTCCGCGCAGCGGTGAAGCGGAGGGCGTGGTGGATCTCGCCCGCCGCCACCTCGTCGTAGCGGGCCAGGCCCGCGAAGATGGGCAGGCCCGCGGCGTCGGCGCTGGTCCAGCCGTCCGGGCGAAGCGCGTTCGACTTCAGGTCGAACTTTGCTCCGCAGCTCGCGGTCCAGCCGCTTCCTTCCTTGTAAGCGTTGGCGAGCTCGTAGAGCGTGCAGCTCGAGAGGTCGACGACGATCACGTGCGCGTCGCTGCCGCCCTCGACGGGCGCGTCCGGCGGGATGGGATAGGGCCCGGGATCGCTCTCGTCACCGTAGGCGTCGAAATTGATCGGCACCTTGGGCGTCAAGGCGCTTGCCGTGGCGTATGGGATGCCGAAGTCCGAACCGAAGTCGGGGTGGAATGCGGTATTCGCGCCGATGGAGTTCACCCAGGCGGTCGAGTGGGTCTCGAGGAGGACGTCCGCGCCCGAGATGTCCTTGTTCCACGCGTTGTCCGCGGGGAAGACAGAGCAGTCGCCGCTCAGGCTGGGGCTCTGCCCAGGCGTACCTGGATTGGAGGGATTGGAGTTCGTCGGATTCTGAGCAACGTTCGACCCGCCACAGGCTGCGAGCAGCAGGGCTCCCACGATGGCCATGCGCGTCATGCGCCGAAACCTAGGGACACGCCCGGTGCGCAGGATAGGGCCGATGGAGGTGATCGTCGCACCGACCGTTCCACGCCGGCCAGCACAGCGCAACGCCGAGTCATCGCGGGCGCAGCGCGTTGCCGCGCGCCTCGCGAAGAAGGGGTGGAAACGGGCGACGTCCGGAGGCAAAGCAGCGGCTCCATCGTGCAAGCCGAGAGGAGGAACCCCCTTGTACTACGTGCTCCTGTACGACACCGTCGCAGACCACGCCGAGCGGCGGAGGCCCTTCCGCGCCGAGCACCTCGCGCTCGCCGGGGAGGCGCACCGCGCCGGGCGTCTCGTCATGGCGGGCGCGTTCGCCGCGCCGGTCGACGGCGCGCTGCTCGTGTTCCACGGCGATTCGGCGGCCGTCGCCGAGGAGTTCGCTCGCCAGGACCCCTACGTGCGGAACGGGCTCGTCACCTCGTGGCGCGTGCGAGAGTGGAACGTGGTGATCGGCGGCTGACCTGTCCAGCCGGGAGGAAACCATGCTGCAGCACAGCTTCTACCCTGTGTTCACCGGCGCGCCCCGGGCCGCCACTGGAGCATCCACCGTGAGCGTGAGAGATCTCGTCGCTCGCGAACCGGCAGTAAGCAACGGCACGACGAGGAGCACCGACATGGAAGGGAACGCACCCGATGCAGAGCAGCTCTCGGATGACGATGTTCGCGTCCTCAAGTACATCGACTACTGCGAACGCCAGGGGCAGGGAGCTCCCGTCCTCGGGATCGCAATGAGCCTGATGGCTCATCACGGTCTGAATGCAGGCGAAGCACCGGATGCTCACGCGGTCATCCATCGCCTTCAGCAGCGCGGCTTCGTGCACGACGTGCAGGATGGGCGGCAGCGATTGTGGCGACTGACCGAGGCGGGCCTCCGTCACGCCGTGAGTCTGCGTGACTGAGCCTCGCGCCCGGGGCCATGGCCTCGTGTTCACAGTGCGGTTCCGGCCGAACCTGGTACGCTGCTCGGGCCCGGCGGAGTTGCGGGGGACGGCGGGCTGATTGCCCTCCCGGCCTGTCTCCCTCGCGCTCCCCGGTGTGGAGGAGGTGTATCGCTGCTCGCCTGATGGAACCGTGCGGGCGAGTCTGCGGGTGATCGACGACGGCTTCGCGCGCATCGTTCAGCCGTCACCGCGGTGAGCGTGGTAGATTCTCTTCCATGTGAAGTTGACCCTCGACGCGGCTCGGAGGGAACCATGAAGGCACTGTTCGTGACGATCTACATGAGGCCGGAGCACCGAGAGCGTTTGCTGCAGGAACTGCGGAGCGACGCTCTCGGGTCGGAGCGCGACGAACCTGGCTGCCTGATGTTCAACATCGGCCAGGACGATGCTGACCCGAATGTCCTCCACCTCTTCGAGGTCTATCGCGATGACGCGGCCGTGGACGCGCACGTCAAGACGCCGCACTTCCGGCGCTTCGCCGAGGCGACCCAGGACTGGCAAGTGAAGCCGTTCGAGGTGGTGAGCACAACCGTGCTCTACCCACCCGTCGACTCCTGGACCAAGCGCCCGCCGCCGGGGCGATGACGAGGAGGGTATACGACGTTGTGCTGCCCTCACGGGTGCGCGGCGAGCCTCGCGTCGAGCTCGAGAAAGGTCGCCACCGCAGGCGAGGACGTCCACGGACGCGCTGGCGTGGCTAGCCAGCCGTTCAGTCCAAACCTCACGGTTGCGCTGCGAAGAAGCTCCATACCGCCGGCCCGACCCACGACGGCACCTCGTGCCCGCCGTCGAAGAAGCACGACGTGACCCCGTTCATCGCATCGCAGCCGTCCTGGGCGACGCAGGTGGGCGTCGGGGCGGGGTGGCTCGCGGCGGCGCAGCCGTCAGCCTGGATCCAGTGATCGCGGCTCTGCTGTCCCTGCGCCGGCGTCACGGTCTGGTCCTTCGTCCCGTGCACGACCATGGCCGCCACCGGCTCGCCGTCGCAGGTGCCCCCGGGGCCGCCCCCCGAGAGCGGCGCGATGGCCCGGATGACGCCAGCGCGGGCGCAGCCCACGGTGTTCGTCATGTAGCCGCCGTAGCTGAAGCCGGTCACGAAGACTCGGTGCGTGTCGACGCAGGCCTCCGCCGACAGCGTCGCAAGCAGCGCATCGAAGAAGGCGACGTCGCGGCCACCGGTGTTCGGCCACCCGGTGGCGCCGCCGTCGGCCAGTCCATCCGGATAGACGAAGACAGCGGCGCCGGCCGCAGGCTTCTCGAGGCCGAGGTAGCCGCGGATCCCGGCGCCGTCGCCACCCGAGCCGTGGAAGCCGAACACGAGCGGGCGAGGTAGGGTCTTGTCTCCGGGCGGGACCACCAGCTGGTAGGTCCGCCGGACGCCGCCCACCGTGAGCGCGCCGGTCGTCACTATCGGTTCCAGGCCAGTGGCGGTACAGCCGGCCGACGGGACGGGTGCGGAGGCCGATGAGGCGCCGCAGGCGAGCGCGCCGGCGAGGGTGACCGACAGGGCGAGTTCGCGCGACATGATGTTCACGGACGGAGTCATAGCGCACCTGCTCCTGAGTGACGAATCCCAGGTGCATGCGCCTACATCTCCCTCCACGTAAGGTCAGGCCGCCCTCGGTCCCTTCCGCCATCCCGGTTGACTTTTATGCATGGCACATATATTCATGATGCAGCGAAGGTGGACGACATGGCCAACCGGAAGACCAGCCCCGCATCCGCCCAGCGCTCCGAGGCCTCGTGGGCCGGCGCCCAGGCCGGCCGCTTCGAGCGCCCCAGCCTCACCGTCGACGTGGTGCTCATCTCGGCCGCGGAGGACGCCCTGCGGACGCTGGTGGTTCGCCGCAGGGAGGCTCCCGAGGCAGGACGCTGGGCCCTCCCCGGCGGCTTCCTCGAGCCCGGCGAACCGCTCGAGGCGGCGGCGGCCCGGGTCCTCGAGGCCAAGGCCGGCCTGGCGGGCGTCTTTCTGGAGCAGCTCTACACCTTCAGTGAACCGGGCCGAGATCCGCGAGCCCGCGTCATCTCGGTCGCCTACTACGCCCTCTGCGACTTTGGCCGGTTCTCCAGCGTCGGCGCGACGCCCGACACCACCGCGGCCAGCATCGAGGTGCCGTGGGAGGGTGAGACCGGCGGCCCGGTCACCCTGACCGGCCAGGGCGACGCGCGGCTGGCGATGGCCTTCGACCACGCCGAGATGGTAGGACTGGCGGTGAAGCGACTGCGAGGAAAGCTGGACTACGCCCCCATCGGCTTCCAGCTCCTGCCGACGAGCTTCACGCTGTTCGAGCTGCAGCGGGTGCACGAGACCATCCTGGGTCGCCCCCTCAACAAGGATTCCTTCCGTCGCCGCATGCTCGCCTCGGGGCAGCTCGAGGCCACCGGCGAGCGACAGGCGGACGTGGAGCACCGACCGGCCGAGCTGTACCGATTCAGCCGGCGGTCGGCGATCTGAAACACCGCCGCGAGGCGGTAGACGGCGTCCGGGTGCCCTCCCGGACGCGGCGGGAGGGATCTGCCCTCTCGCGAGAGTCGGGGGCTCGAGAGGAGACGGTCATGGCCGAGATCACCACCCTGGGATTCTTCCGGCACCTGCGCGCCGACGCGAGCGCGCACGTCCTCGCCTACAAGCGCTCCCGCCTGGTGCGCGAGGGGCGGGGCCTCTCCTTCGCCTTCATGCCGCACCACGTCTCCATCGCAGAGGTCCCGATCGACGACAGGGAGCTGCCCATTCTTTTTCACGGCCGCTCGGCCGACTTTCAGGACGTGACGGCGCAGGGGGTCCTCACCTTCCGCGTCACGGACCCGGGTACGCTGGCGGGCCGCGTCGACTTCACGATCGACTTGCGCACCGGACAGCTCCAGCGCCAGCCGCTCGAGAAGCTGGCCCTGCTCTTCTCGCAGCTGGCCGAGCAGCACGCCGCGGGCTGGGTCGGGCGTACGCCCATCCGGCAGGTGCTGGCCGAAGGGCCGGCCACGATGAGGGCCGCCATCGAGGCGGGCCTCGCCGATGACAGGGCCTTGCCGGACATGGGGCTGGCCGTGGTGTCGGTACGCGTCTCCTCCGTACGCCCGACGCCCGATCTCGAGAAGGCTCTGGAGGCCCCCGAGCGCGAGCGCATCCAGCAGCTGGCTGACCAGGCCGCCTTTGCGAGGCGCGCGCTGGCCGTCGAGAAGGAGCGGGCCATCCAGGAGAACGAGCTCAAGAACCAGATCGAGCTGGCACGCCGGCAGGAGGAGCTGATCGCCCAGCAAGGGCAGAACGCGCGCCGCTCCGCGGCCGAGGACGCGGAGGCCAAGCGGATCGCCGCCGAAGCGGCCGCCGCCCGCAGCAAGGTCGAGGCGGAGGCGGGGGCGAGCCGCAGCCGTGCGGAGGCCGATGCCACCGCCCACGGCGTGCGCGCCGCCGGTGAGGCGGAGGCCTTCCGCACCCGCGCCCAGGGCGAGGCCGAGGCGGCCGCGCTGTCCCTCGAGCAGAAGATCCGGGTCGACGCCGAGCAGGGGCGCATGGCGGCCTATCGCGACATGCCGCCAGCCGTGCTCTACGCCCTGGCGGCCCAGGCCGTGGCCGGCAAGCTCGAGAAGATCGAGAGGGTGACGCTGGGCGGCGATGCGCTGGGCCCCGCGCTGGAGCGGCTGCTCGAGGCCGGCGCCAAGCGGCTCGGTGGCGAGTGAGAGGGCCGCCATGACCTCCGCACCGGTCCCGCGCGTCGTGGTGGTGACCCGGGCGAGCGAGCTCGAGGCGCTCCTCGCTCGCCACGGCACGCGCCCACAGGCTCGCTTCTTCCTCGAGCGACGCGGACAGGCGCTGGCTGACGTCGAGCAGCGGCATGCGCTGCGCGAGGCGGCTCTCGCGGCCGTCTCGCGAGCCATCCCGGTGGAGTGGCGGCGCGTCAGGATCGACCGGGCCGACCTCTCGCGGTTCGTCTTCGAGACGCGGGATCTGGTGGTAGCCGTCGGGCAGGACGGCCTGGTGGCCAACGCCGCCAAGTACCTCACCGGCCAGCCGGTGCTGGGCGTCAATCCGGATCCAGAGCGTTACGACGGCGTCCTGGTACCGCACCGGCCGGGGTCGGCGGGCCCGCTCCTCGCCGCCATGGCCGCCGAGCGAGCCGAGATCGAGTCGCGCACGCTCGCCGAGGCGCGGCTCGACGACGGTCAGCGGTTGCTGGCGCTCAACGAGATCTTTGCCGGCCACCGCTCCCACCAGTCGGCTCGCTACCGGTTGTCCTTCGGAGGGCGGGAGGAGCGCCAGTCGTCGTCCGGCGTGATCGTGGCCACCGGCACGGGCGCCACGGGGTGGGCTCGCTCCATCAACGGTGAGCGGGCCCACCGGCTCGACCTCCCCAGCCCGGCCGACCCGGTGCTGGCCTTCTTCGTCCGGGAACCGTTCCCCTCCATCGCCACGGGCACCAGCCTCGACGGCGCACTCGTCCCGAGCGGCCACGCGCTCGTCATCACCTCGGAGATGAACGAGGGGGGCGTCCTCTTCGGAGACGGCATCGAGGACGACCGGCTCGAGTTCCCTTTCGGCACGCGCGCCGAGGTCATGCCTGCCGCCGAGACGCTGCGGCTGGTGCGGGGGGCGTGACTCATGGCGCGGACCGGTTGAGATGATCCCGCGGTCGCGCATTCTGTTGCGCGGGGCCTTATGCCCCGCCTCGACACGCCAAGCGGGGGACAAGCCCCCGCCCTACGGGAACGGGCTCGATGCAAGTGAGCACCGCTGTCAGAGGGAAGTGATGCCTGACGGCTGTGCCACGCTTGGCGTGCGACGAGGCGTCAGTCGTGCGCTGGAGCCAGGATGTGGCCGAGCTGCCCCTCGTGGGCACCTCAGTTGGCCAGCCGCGGCGGCGGCTGGACGTCCGTCGGGAGCGAGCCCGTGAACGTGACCTGATCGGCCGGGCTCCGGATCTCCAGGGTCCCGCCGGTGCCGTCGGTGCTGAAGCGGGCGGTGGCCACGCTGCCGCCGGCGAGCGTGATCCGTGCCCCGGTCTGGCCGGGCGCGTCGGACCGCCCCGCCGCGCTGAAGGCGCCGTCCGTCCCGAGCACGTGCAGGAACACGGAGGTGTCGCCGCTCGCGTCGGACACGTCCACCCGCGAGCCGCCGTTCATGTCGGAGTCGGCGGCGGGCCAGGAGACCACGGTCGAGGCGAGGCCGGTGGGGGCGAGCCGCACCACGTCGAGGCGGTTGCCGCCGTTCGTGGCGGAAAGGCCGTCGCCGGCCACGCTGGGGGTCACCGGCAGGTTCAGCGTCCAGATGCGCGCGACGCCGCTCCCGGTCGTCTGCACGCGATCCAGGACGACCAGGGTCCCGGGCTTGATGAAGAGGAGCTCGCGCTCCACCTTGCGCACCGCCGCGTTCCCCGCGTAGACGGGCGTCACGCGCGCGAGGGCGTACGCGTAGGTCGGGCCGTCCGCCAGGGCGACCATCGCGCAGCTCGTGTCGTAGCGCTGTTCCACCACGGCCCCGCCCTTCTCGATGCGGACGAGGTTGTGCGCCGCCTCGCCCTGGGCCAGGCCGGAGTGCGAGTCGATGTTCTCGTCGAAGGCGAGCCAGTGGCCCTTGAACAGGACGAAGCTGCCCTGGTCGCGGTGGGCGTGGCTCTGCGTGTAGGGCCCGCAGATCAGGTTCGCGTAGGTGGCGTCGGTGGTCCAGGCCGACCGGACCGAGAGCTGACCGGTGCCGCTGCCCCAGTGGGCGGTGGGGAGGCGGCTCAGCGGCTGCGCTGGCAGATCGGACTGATCGTAGAGGAAGTCGGCCCAGACCTCGAACCCGTTCGCCATCTCCGGCACCGACGATTGCGCGAGCAGCGTCCTCGACACGCCCGCCACGGGGTCGGCGGGATAGAGGCGCGACAGGGTCTCGATGTACTGGCGATGGTAGTCGAAGAGCGCCGCGGTCGAGTCGCGGGAGTGGTCGCCGGTGGGCGCGATGCGGTCCAGCGTCGGCACGATGTCGTGCAGCGCCTTGTCGAGCGAGGCGAGCGTGTGCGGGGTGAGGTCCGCGACGCGGTCGCCGGTGGACTTCCCCCACAGATAGTAAAGATCGAACAGGCCGCCCATCGACGTGCCGTAGCCCGTGCCCTCGCGCGAGCCGCCGCCCTGCAGGTCCTGGGTGAAGGTGGGGACGAGCTGGTTCGCGATCTTCTCGGTCCGGAAGATGCCCAGCCAGCTCTGCGCCCAGTCGTTCTCGCCGTGCGTGGCGAGGCCGAGCAGCATCGTCGCGCGCAGGAACGAGTAGTAGTAGTTGTCGGAGGGGTCGTCCACCGCCCAGCCGCTCCAGGAGTAGACCGTGCCGCCCCAGGCGGCCTCGTCGTGGTTCCACACGTTCCACACGGCCTGGTTGCCGTAGGCGACCCAGCGCGCGCGCTGCGCGGGCGTCGTCTGCGCCCGGCACCAGTCGTAGACCATGGCCAGGCTGCCGATGGTGCCACCCACCTCCAGGTAGCTGTCGTCGGCGACGGTCGCGCGCTGGTGGCCGGCGATGAGCGCCTCCTCGGCTTGCACCCCGCGCTCGGTCTCGTCGACGGCCCAGCGGCAGTACGAGGCGTCGCCGGTGAGCTGGCCCATGAGCGCGGCCTGCCAGGGCGCGAACCCCCAGTAGTCCGCGCCGGCGAGCTGCCCGTCGACGATGCTCTTGAACCGCTTCGCCGAGGCCGCCCCGCTGGTCAAGGCCGTGCGCAGGCGAGCCTGGGTCGCCGCGTCCGACAAGAGGATGCGCGGCGAGCCCAGCGGCGCGAGGGCCAGCGGACCGGGGTCCGGCCCCGGGCCGGGCGCGCCTGGCCCCGGGCTGCCGCTCGAGGGCGCCTGGGTGCTGCATGCGGCGAGCATGGCGAGGACGCCTGCGATCGAGCCTGAGACTCGGGTGGAGACCATGGGGCCCTTCCGGCGGTGCGGTTCGATCCGGCCTGTGCCTTCCCGTCTACCGCAAACCAGAGCGCACCAGGGCAATTGCGACTGTCGGTCCGGCGGGGGCGATGTGCCGCCTGGTGCGCGCGTGTCGGCTGGTTTGCGCAGCGAGGCGCTGCTGCTCGCCGTATCCAGGAACGGGGTCAGAGGTTCTCGACGGTGATGGGCGCAATGCCCTCGGACGCGGGCAGCTCGAACCGGAACACCTGCGCGTAGAAAGACAGCTCGCCGTCGAGCGCGGCGCGGATGTTCTCGGCTCTGCGGAACCCGTGCTGCTCGCCCTCGAACGCCACGTACGCGACCGGCACGTGCTTGGCGCGGAGCGCGTCGACAATCATCTCGGCCTGATTGGGCGGAACGACCTCGTCTTCGAGCCCTTGGAACACGGCGAGCGGCCGGTCGAAGCCGTCGAGGTGGTGAATCGGTGACCGCTCTATGTAGAGATCGCGCCGCTCGGGATACGGCGCGATCAGCCCGTCGAGGTAGCGGCTCTCGAACTTGTGCGTGTCCTTCGCGAGCGCCTCGAGGTCGGCGATCCCGTAGTGACTCGCACCGGCCGCGAACGTGTCGCGGAACGCGAGCGCTGCGAGGGTCGTGTAGCCACCGGCGCTGCCCCCGCGGATGCACAGTCGGTCGGTGTCGGCGCGCCCCTGGTCGGCGAGGAAGCGTGCAGCGGCCTCGCAGTCCTCGACGTCGACGATGCCCCACTGCCCCCTGAGAAGGCCGCGGTACTCGCGGCCGTAGCCGGTGGAACCGCCGTAATTCACGTTGACGACGGCGAAGCCGCGGCTCGTCCAGTACTGGATGCCGAGCTGGAGCGTGGGGCGCGCCGCGCTCGTCGGCCCGCCGTGGATGAGCACGAGCAGCGGAGGCCGCTCGCCGGATGGGCCCTCGTGCGTCAGGCTCGTCGGCGGGTAGAAGAGCGCGTGCGCGCTGCGCCCGCCGGCACTCTCGAAGTCGATCGGCTGCGGCTGCGAGAACCAGCCAGGGTCGAGGCCGAGGTCGCGCGGCGGCCGCAGCAGCTCGATCTCGCCTGCCTGCACGCCGTGGATGGCGACCCGTACGACCGCGCCCTCCGCCGTCGCCGACGCACCCACGAACAGCACCGCGCCGCCCGCGCACCTGACCGAACCGACGGCCGTGTACGGCACGTCGAGGTCGTGCAACGCCACGCCGTCCCACACGGCCAGGTGGTCCAGGCCCTCGCGCTGGTAAGCGAGCACGACGCGTTGATCGTCGAGGAAGTCGTAGCGGGACTCGCCGAACTGCCATTGCGGCACGCCGATCTCTGCGTCGAGTATGACGACAGGCTCGATGCCCGACGGGCCGAACCGGTAGATGTTCCACCAGCCGGTGCGATCGGAGATGAACCACAGCGTGCCGTCGGGGTGCCACCTCGGCTGGCTGATCGACTCGGTGTCACCGCCGGCGACGACCTCGCCGTCGACGACGAGCCGCGTGCCGTCCCACGGCATGTTCGGGTGGTCCCACTCGAGCCAGCACAGCGCGCCCGACGGGCCGCGGCGCGGGTCGGAGTAGAAGTCCGCGCCGGTGGCGACCACCTTGGGCTCCTGGCCGTCACCGGCGAGCCGCACGAGCTCGTTTACCGCCTCTGCACCGTGACGATGGCGCTCACGCACCCACACGTCGCCTTGGCCGTCGGCGTAGCGGTCGCCCCGCGGCAGCGGCGGCTCGGGGGTGACGGCGACCGGCTTGGCGCCGGCGACGAGGCGGTGGAGGCGCTGGTCGCGCCAGTCGGCGAACAGCACCTCGCCGTCACGCACCGCCCATGCGCCCCCGCCGTACTCGTGCGCCGCGGTCCGCGCGTTCCACGGCGCCGGCAACACGTCGTCGACCGCTCCGTCGCCGCGACGGCGGACGAGCACGCTGCGGCCGCCCTCCTCCGGCCGCACCTCGGACCACCAGACATCGTCGCCGTCGACGGCGACGCGCTCGAGCGACGCCGCCGCGCGCACGACAAGCTCGGAAGTGATCGGCGTCGGCCATGCGCCGTACGGGAGCTGCGTGCGCGGCGACGTAACGACTCGGGGTCCAAGCGGCATCCGTGCCGATCTACGCTAAGCTTGGCGCACGAGCTACCCTGAAACCAGGCCCCGCTGGCACGCGGATGGCTTGGGAAGGGCAAAGGAGGGCTGCCCCTGCCGCTCACCGACCCCAGCACTCACCCCCCGTCCGACATCGAGCCCCAGGAGCTCACCGCGGCCCTGAAGCAGGCCATCGCCTCGCCCGCCTACCGCGCTCCCATGCTCCCGGTGGTCGCGATGGAGGTGATGCAGCTGGCGTCGCGGCCCGAGGTCCAGTTCGAGCAGCTGGTGAAGGTCCTCGAGCGCGATCCCATCCTGGCGGCGCGCGTGCTCTCCATCGCCCAGTCGGCGCTCTACGCCGCCCGCTCCCCCGTCCTCTCCCTGCACCAGGCCACCGTGCGCCTGGGCCTCAAGACGCTGCGCGACCTCGTGCTGGAGGCGGCGCTCCACCTCAAGGTGTTCCGCGCTCCCGGATACGACGAGGTCATGACGCGCCTCTACCGGCACTCCACCGCGGTGGCGCACGTGTCGCGCGCGATGTGCCGGCGCACCCTCATCGACGCGGAGTACGCCTTCCTGTGCGGGCTCCTCCACGACGTCGGCTTCGCCGCCTGTCTGATCGCCGTGGTCGAGCGCCCGGAGTGGCGGCGCGTGCCCTTCGAGGTGCTCGCGCCCTCGCTCGACGCGGTGCACGTGGACGCCTCGGGCCTCCTCGCCCGGCTCTGGAAGCTCCCACCGGCCATCCAGAATGTGGTGGGGAGCCACCACGACGTGATCGTGAACGGGAAGGCGCAGCCGATGAACGCGGCGCTGGTCGTCGCCGAGCAGCTGTGCTGGGAGGCCGGCGCCGGCATGCTCCCGCCGCCCGACGACGCCAACCCCATGTCCCTCGCCACGCCCGAGCCGCCGCTGGAGGGGCTCGACGCCACCTGGACCGGCCCGCTGGACGAGGCGAGGCGCGTGCTCCGCATCGACGACCTCGGCCTGGGCGCGGCGCGCGCCGAGGCTTTCCAGATCGTGGCGGGGCTCGGCGGCGGCTCCGGCCCGCGGTGAGCGCGCGGAGGTCGCTCGACGCCGACGCGCGCTCACTTCGCGTCCGGCGACCCCACACCTGAGCGCCGGAACATGTAGCCGCCGCCCGACTGCCAGGAAGGGGTGCAAGCTCCTTTACGCCCCGACATTCCGACGTTAGTTTTGTGGCTCCGACCACGGTCGGCATAGGCTGCGGTGGTCGAGTTGAAGGTGTGACCGTCCTGCTCGACTCACAGCCCCCAGCGCGCGCCGATCTGCTGCCACTCTTCGACTGCTTTGGACCGCTGACCGGACGGCCAGACGGAGAGTCACATGGCAGCCATGGCTTGGGCGCGCGCAGCGCCCATGATTCTCGTCGTTGACGACGAGCCTGACATTCGCGAAATGATCTCGGAGATGTTGTTGCTGGATGGTTATCGCGTCAGAACGGCGCGCAACGGCAAGATTGCATTGGGGCAGGCCCGGCTAGATCGGCCTGACTTGATAGTCCTCGACCTCATGATGCCGGTGATGAACGGGTGGCAGTTCCTGGAAGCGCAGCAGGAAGACCCAGACCTCGCTGGCATCCCCGTGGTCGTCGTCACCGCGGCCCTTGACGCCCAGGTCGAGGGTGCCGCCATGCTCCTGCGGAAGCCGTTCGACTTGGACACGCTTCTGAAAGCCGTTGCTCGCCTCTGTGGTGGTGGACCCGAGCATCTCGACCAGCTGAGTGCGTGAGCGCGCTTCTCGCTTCGCACCACGACCGTATCAGGCTCGCCGGAGACTTGGCGCTCGGCCGGATACAAGAGAGCGGCCGGGAGGACGCACGCCTGCTCCGAGCCCCTCGCCCTCGGACAGAGAACAGCGTCCAAGAGCTGCGCCTGCCTGAGTCCATCGTTATCGTTATGATAGCGTTCCGTTCCCGCCCCCCCTCGGCGGCTTCGCAGGCGGTTGCACTGCGAGCGTGAGGACGTCATGACTCTGCACGAGTTCATCACCTCGAATCACGACGAACTCATCGCAAGCACGAGGGCGAAGGTCGCGCATCGGCCCTGGCCCCTGGTGTCCCCCGAGGAGATGGAGAACGGAATCCCGCTGTTCCTCACCCAGCTCGCGGAGACGCTGCGCCTGGAGAACACGGAGGCTCCCTATTCCGCAACCGCCATCGGCACGAGCGCGACCAAGCACGGTGGTGACCTCTTGGCGATGGGCTTCACCGTCTCGCAGGTGGTCCACGACTACGGCGACGTGTGTCAAGCCGTTACGGAACTCGCTGCCGAGAAGGCGGCGACGATCACCACGGAAGAGTTCCATACCCTGAACCTCTGCCTCGACAACGCCATCGCGGAAGCCGTCACCGAGTTTGGGCGATTGCAAACGGAAGCGGCCGCCGAGTCGGGACGGCTGCACACGGAATCGGTCACCGAATCCGGGCGGCTGCGAACCAAGGCGGCTACTGAGTCGGGCCGGCTGGAGACCGCAGCAGCCACCGAATATGGACGGGTGGAAACCGCGGCAGCCACCGAATCTGGACGGGTAGATACGGAAGCAGCCGCCGAACAGGGACGCCTCCGAACCAAGGCGGCTACCGAGTCGGGCCGGCTGGAGACCGCAGCAGCCACGCGGTCGGGACGGCTGGAAACCGCAGCAGCCACGCAGTCTGGAAGGCTTCACCAGGCGCTTCAACAGGAGACGAGCGCGCGAGAGGAGATCGAGCGCTTGGGGTATCTGGCTCACGAGCTTCGCAACAAGCTCAACACGGCGATGTTGTCGTTCCAGGCATTGAAGTCGGGTAAGGTCGCCTACGTCGGCAACACCGGCGCGGTGCTTGGCCGCAGCCTCACTGGCCTTCGCGACCTCATCGACAGGAGCCTGGCCGAAGTCCGCTTGGACGCGGGCATAGATCGAAGCGAACGGGTAGCGCTGCGGGTCTTCATGGAAGAGGTTTCCGTTGCTGCCAACCTGCACGCAGAGGACCGCGACATCCGGCTCACGGTGACGAGCGTCGATCCCGCGCTGGCGGTCACCGCGGACCCGCACCTTCTCGCATCGGCGGTCATGAACCTGCTTCAAAACGCCTTCAAGTACACGCCCGCAAAGGGAAACGTCGCGCTGAGGACTCAGGCCGACAAAGGGCGTGTGCTCATCGAGATCGAAGACGAGTGCGGTGGTCTCACCCACAACGAGACGGAAAAGGAGATGTTTCGCTCCTTCGGCGACAGGCGCAAGACTGATCGTTCGGGCCTCGGCCTCGGGTTGGCGATCAGCCGCAGGGCCGTCCAGGCGTGCGGCGGCGAGATCCGCTCACGTGACCTGCCCGGCAAGGGCTGCGTCTTCACTATCGACCTGCCGTCGGCTGCCTAGCGCTCGGCCCGAGCACGTCGCGCTGCTGCGAAGTCGCCCCCTTCGGGTTGCTGTGGGGCGGACCTGAACGCCGGGACATGCGGGAACTGACCCGCAGCCGCTCGCCGTGTTGCCAGGCAGGCGTGAAAGCTATTTACGCCCCACCAGACCGACGTGATCGCTGGGCTCTCGATCACAAAGGGCATAGGCTACAACGGTCGTGTGGAGGCGTGACCGCCCCCTCGACTCACCCCAGCCGATCTGCTGCGACTCTTCGACTGTTTTGGACCACAGTCCAGACCTTTCATGACGGAGAGCGACAATGGCGGTGACGGCATCGGCGCGTGTTGTGCCAACGATCTTGGTCGTTGACGACGAGCCTGACATTCGCGAAATGATCTCGGAGATGTTGTTGCTGGATGGTTATCGCGTCAGAACGGCGCCCAACGGCAAGATTGCATTGGGGCAGGCCCGGCTCAATCGGCCTGACTTGATAGTCCTCGACCTCATGATGCCGGTGATGAGCGGGTGGCAGTTCCTGGAAGCGAAGGAGGAAGACCCAGACCTCGCTGGCATCCCCGTGGTCGTCGTCACGGCGGCCCTTGACGCCCGAGTCGAGGGTGCCGCCATGCTCCTGCGGAAGCCGTTCGACTTGGACACGCTCCTGCACGCTGTCGCTCGCCTCTGTGGTGGTGGACCCGAGCATCTCGACCAGCTGAGCGCGTGACCGCAGCACTCACCCCCCGTCCGACATCGAGCCACAGGAGCTCACCGCGGCCCTGAAGCAGGCCATCGCCTCGCCCGCCTACCGCGTAAGCTCCCACCGGCCATCCAGAACGTGGTGGGGAGCCACCACGACGTGTTCGTGAACGGGAAGGCGCAGCCGATGAACGCGGCGCTGGTCGTCGCCGAGCAGCTGTGCTGGGAGGCCGGCGCCGGCACGCTCCCTTCACCTATCAACAGGTGACCAAGGACCTTACCGTGGAGAGCCTCGAGTCGAACATCCGGGAGATGTCCAGCAAGATCGCCGACAAGCTGCTGCTGAACAATGAGCTGGCTGGATTTTGGAGCGGACGCTAGCCGGACGGGGTCGCGGGACAGATAGCCTGCTTTCCGGACCCCTGGCTTCACCTCGTCGCCGTCTGTCGAAGGGTTACGGTTCGCGGTTGATTCAACCTGCAGATCGTGTCCGATAACGCCCATCGCGTTCACCGGGCGCTCGAAGCCGCCTCGGGCCATGGCCTCGTGTTCACACTGCAGTTCCGGCCGAACCTGGTACGCTGCTCGACCTCGGCGGAGTTGCGGGGGACGGCGGGCTGATTGCCCTCCCGGCCTGTCGCCTCGCGCTCCCTGGGCGACGTGAAGGACGATCAGCTCGAGCGGCGAGCGGCGAGTCAGAAGTCGTCCACGGTGGAGCCGGCGCGCCCGGCGGGCAGCCGCACCGGGCCGGCGACGCCGCGCTCGCACTCACCGGGCGCGAGGTAGATCTCGTTCCAGTAGCGCAGCGACCAGCCCGGCCGGATGGTGGGAGGCACGATCGGCTCCTCGAGGACGAGGTCGCGCAGACAGAGCTCCGCCTCGTTGAACCCGAAGTAGGCCCTCATCACGCTCGAGCTCGAGAAGCGCGGGTTGACCTCGAAGATGCGCGCCCCCGCGGCAGTCTTGCGGAGCTGCACGTTGATGGGCCCCCACAGGTCAAACGTCTCGACCACGCGGCGGCAGACGTCCTCGATCTCCGCATCGAAGACGACCTCGGCCTTGTAGGTCAGGCCGGCGCCAGGTTGCGCCGGAGCGCGATCTGGCCGACGTAGCCCGTGCGCGGGCTCTTGTAGACGCCCACCGTGTACTCCTCGTCGTCGGGGAGGAGGTACTCCTGCAGCACGGCCCCCGGGACGTTGCGCGTGAGCACCTCCAGCTCGCTGGCGTCGCGCACCTTGAACAGGTCCCTCGAACCGGACCCGTGGAGCGCCGATCTTCGCGCGTCCCCGAGCCTCCCTCACCCCGACCCTCTCCCTCGCGGAGGGAGAGGGAGACCGGATCTCTCGATCTCCTGTGAACTCGTCGCAGACTTCCTTGACTATCAGATCATCAGCGTCCCGCCGCTCACCGGAACGTAAAGGCCGGTGAGGAAGCGGGCGTGGTCCGACGCGAGCATCAGGACGGCGCCGGCCACGTCTTCCGGCTGGCCAAGGCGCCGGAGCGGTGCGCGCCGCGCCGTCGCCTCCTTTTCCGCGGCGGGGATGCTGGCCGTGGCGTCGGTCTCGGTCAACCCTGGAGCGACCACGTTGACCCGGATGCCGGCGGGTCCCAGCTCGAGCGCAAGCGACCGCATGAACCCGTCGAGTCCCGACTTGGCGGCGCTGTAGGCGCAGAAACCTTCGGCAGGGTGGCGCGACAGATCGCTCGAGATCGCGATGATGCACCCCTCTCGCCGCTCCAGCATGGGACCGACGACCGCCTTGCAGCAGAAGAAGGCCGCCGCCATCTCGCCGTTCACCTTGGCCTGGAAGTCCGCCCACCCGTACTCGACGAAGGGACGGACGGAATACGCTATCGAAGCGTTCACGACCAGCGTGTCGATGGGGCTGAACTGGCGCGTCACCTCGGCCACGATGGCGTTCACCTGGGACTCGTCCCGCACGTCGGCCTTCACGATGATCGAGCGGCCCCCGTTCGCCCGGATGTCGTCCGACACGGCGCGGGCGCCCTGCTCGTCGTGCAGGTAGTTCACGGCGACAGTGGCGCCTCGCCTGCCGAAGAGTCTCGCGGTCGCGGCGCCGATCCCGCGGCTCGCTCCCGTCACGAGGATGACTCGCTTCTTCATCGGGACGCCTTCCTGAGTCGCCGGGGGCGCAGGCCGCCCCCGCCCCGCCGGGCAAAGCCCATCGGGGCCCCACCCCGGCCACGCCGCAGAGCGATCATATTTTTCGACAGGTCTTGAGCGATGGCCGGCTCGGAGCGTACGACGCGGCGACGCGCTGAAGCCTAGCACCAATAATGCTCACTTAGCGCCCTGGGCTTCAGGCTTCGGGCTTCGGGAGAAGCCTGGAATTCGCGGTCGTCCTTTCCTGAAGCCGGAGAATCACCGCGGCAACACCTTGGCCAGGAAGTCGCGCGTCCGCTCGTTCCGGGGGTTCGCGAAGAACTCGCGCGGCGGGTTCTGCTCGACGATCCGTCCCTCGTCCATGAAGACGACGCGGTCGGCGACCGATCGCGTCGGCGACACCGGATCTTCAGCGGGTTCAGAACAGCCCGAAGAGAAGAGGCCGAGGGCAGCGCCGTCCAAGAGCACCCCGCGCTGGGCATCCGGGCCGCGGTGGCGGAGGCTCGCCGTCATGCGGCGAAGCCGCTCACCGAACCGCGCTGTTCGCTGTTCGGCCGCGAGCCCCCTCGGCGTGGTGAAACCCGCGATGCCGCACATGGCCTTCAGGCCGCCCGGCGCATGCGCTCGACGTACGCGGCGATGCGCACGATCGAGTCGAAGTTCTCCGGGACGAGGTCGCTGTCGGGCACCTTGGCGCCGATCTCCGACTCGACGAGCGCGACGAGCTGCATGATGCCGAGCGAATCGATGATGCCGCTCTCCAGGAACGACTCGTCGTCCCGGACCTCGTCGACGAGAAACGTGTCCTTGATGAACTGCCTCACGCGATCACGGACCAGCATTAGATTAGCCTGCCCCCCGACGGACGATACACGACAAACGGTCGAGAACGACTCGGTGATACTCCAAGCATGCGAGAGGTCATGGAGAAAAGTCGTGTGACGTGGGTTCAAGTGCTCCGCCACAACTGGCTCGAATCTTGATAGATTTTCCGGGATCGGGGTGAGCGATGCGTTTCCAGCGGCAACCCGCGCCAGCGTCTCCCGCACCGCCGGGTCGGCTACGCCTCGGCTGTCTGGAAGTCGATCGCCTCACGTTCGCGGGCGCGCTCGACGCCATCGAGGCGCTGGTCCGGGGGCGGCGCGGCGGAATGGTGCTCACCCCCAACGTCGATCACGTGGTGGTCGCGGAGCGCAGCGAGGAGTTCCGCGACGCGTACGCCGCGGCTGACCTGTCCCTCGCGGACGGGATGCCAATTGTCTGGTCCTCGCGACTGCTCGGGGCACCGCTGCCCGAGAAGGTCTCGGGCTCGGATCTCGTGCTCCCGCTCATGGACCGCGCCGCTGCGCGCGGCTGGAGTGTTTTCTTGCTCGGCGCCGGCCCGGGGATTGCGAATGCCGCGGCGGAGCGCCTGCGGCGCGAGAGAAGGGTCCACGTCGTGGGCACCGCGGCGCCTTACGTGAGGGTCGGCCCAGGCGAGCCGGATCCGGACGGCGACGCCGCGGTCGAGGCCATTCGCGGCGCCCGGCCCGATCTCGTCCTGGTCGCCTTCGGCGCGCCCAAGCAGGAGATCTGGATGCACCGCCGCCGCGAGGCGCTCGCGCCCGCGGTCTTGCTCGGGGTCGGGGCGAGTCTCGACTTCGTGGCGGGGCGCGTGCGACGGGCGCCGAGCTGGGTCTCGGGCGCCGGCCTCGAGTGGCTGTGGCGCCTCGCCCGCGAGCCGCGGCGGCTGGCGCGCCGCTACCTCGTCGAGGACCCGCGATTCCTGGCCGTTCTCTGGCGGGAGCTGCGCAGGCGGCGGCGCAGCCGCTGAGGCCTCTTGCCTCGCCGCTCGAGCTAACTCACACCGAGCCCGCCGGTGGTACGCTCGAACCCGCCATGCGCCTACTGCGACCGCGTCGCCCGGATCTTCGGCCTCGCCCGCGATCTCCGGCTCATCCCGTTCAAGGGCATCTACCGCAAGCTCCGCAAGGATGCCGCCTTCCCGGTGAACGGGAACATCTATCCGATGCCCGACATCCGGAACCCGTTCCTGGGGGTGCACTTCACGCGCAGCGCGGCCGGGGACGTGTACCTAGGCCCGACGGCGATCCCTGCCCTCGGGCGGGAGAATTACGGCCTCTTCGCAGGGATCGACTCGGGCGCGCCGGCCATCGCCCCCGCCGACGCCGTGCTCTTCGTGAAGAACCCTGCCTTTCGCTCCGTCGCGCTCAGCGAGCCTCGCAAGTACCTGCCGTCCTATTTCGACCGGGACGCGGCGCGCCTCGTGAAGACGTTCGATCCGAACCTCTTCGAGCGCGCCTCGAAGGTGGGCATCCGCCCCCAGCTCGTCGACTGGCGCACGAAGCAGCTCATCATGGACTTCCGCGTCGAGGTGGCGGACGGTTCGGTGCACGTCCTCAACCCGATCTCGCCCGCCTTCACGAGCTCGATGGACCTCGCGCGGACGATCGTCCGCGAGCACTTCGCCAAGTAGGATCTGCGGCACGAGCGCCCGCCTGCAGATGGGTTGCAGCGCTTCGGGGCCGACGCGGCCGCAGATGGGCCCGGGAGCAAGGACGGTGCGCCGTGGGACTCACCCCGGCGAGCCGAAGCTCTTACTCTTTCCCACAGCGGCCAGCCGGGGGACGACATGCAGAAACACCGTAAGACGATGAGGCTGGTGCTCCTGCACAACGAGGTGGCGAACGCGATCCGTGCGTTCGGCAGGCCGGTCTTCATCGGGGACGCCGAGGTTGACTATTTGTGCGGCGCATGCGCGACCCGCCTATGCGTCGGCATGCGCGAAGGCGACCTGGCTGGCCTCGCCTTCATCTGTGGCTGTGGCTGGTCGAATCGTGTGCCCTGGCGGGCCGAGGACGCGGAGCAGCAGGCTCAGGCGGAGTAGCTCACCGCATCGATCGGCCGCGACCAGAGGCAGTCGCGGCGCAGCTTCTGTCGGCTGCCCTCGAGGACTGCCTGCTGTGAGGAGCGCCAGCCTCGGCCGGTCATCCCCTCCTCATTGCCCGTAGACAACCTGAAATAGCGCCGCGGCCCTGGCCCGCTGGCCGACCCGCGTCGAGCCGCACCGAACCACGCCTGCGGCCGCCGGCGACGCTCAACACGTTCAGGCGCGGAACGGGCCAGGCGCGTTCGGGTCCGCTGTAAGGCGCCGTCGCACGTGACCGCGTGGCCTCGGGGCTTCGCCCCCGCAGTGTCCTCACCCCGCCATACACCAGGCCTTTCTGGATCACTCAGGGTGATGGTTGAAGAGGAGGCGTGTCCCAAGGTCATACGACAGCCTCGGGTGCATCGACGCTCCGCGCGAGTTGGTTCGCTTCACCACGAGAGGATGTTCCTAGATGACCGATATCCGCCTTCCGACCATCGCCGCTGTTGCCTGCTCGCTCCTCGTCTTGGGGGCCTGTGGGCAAGGCGTCATCACGGAGGACGCGCCGGGGCCGGATGCTGCTGCTCAGAGTGTCGTCGTGACCGTCCAGCCCGAGAGCGCCCAGGTCGAGCCCAGCGCGTCCGTGAGCTTCGCAGCGTCGGTCCTCGGCACTTCTCAGTCGGACGTGGTCTGGAGCATCGCCGAGAACGAGGGCGGCACGATAGACGCTGCCGGCAAGTACACCGCGCCGTCAACGGCCGGGAAGTATCACATCACCGCCACCAGTGCGGCGGAGCCCGCAGCGCAAGCCATCGTGATGGTGACCGTGGACCCACTCACGACCCCGGGCGCCGCTCCCGTGCCCACGCCGCCCGCCGCGGGGAGCGGGGCGACCGTCACCTACAGCGAAATTCCTGCCAGCACGAAGCTCCTGAATCCGGAACGGGGCTTCTATGATTGGCACGGACTAAGTGATCTTGGCGCGTCAGGCATTCGCAGCAAAGGCTGGACTCTTAGCTATGCCGCGGGCGATCTTTCGGGATACACCGCAACTCCACAATTGCCGGCAAGCCTGCTTGCGGCGTTTACTCGGGGCTTTCAGAATGCCAGAAACGCCGGCATCAAGCTCGTGTTGAGGTTTAGCTATAGCCCCGGCGCCACCACTCCCTATGATGCCCCCTTGAGCATCGTACAATCGCACATCAAGCAGCTTTCCCCACTTCTCTATGCGAATTCCGATGTCATAGCGCTGCTGGAGGGGGGATTCATCGGCGCCTTCGGTGAATGGGATCCGGGCATGAGCTCGAATAGCGGGCTTGTGACTCAAGCCGGGAGAGCCGCCGTTGCCCAGACGCTTCTGGACAACTCTCCAACCAGCATGCTGACCGCCCTCAGGATTCCAGAGTACAAAGCACGCATCATGGCCTATCTCAGCGGGAACGTCACCACGGCCGCGTTCCCGACGCCAACACCATTGACAGCGGCAACGGCCTACAATGGCGGCTACAGTGCACGCATGGGATTTCATAATGACTGCTTCATGGCCACTACTCCCTGTGACGCCGGCACGTTCAACTGCGGAACGGATGCGTCGTCACTCGCCATGGCGGAAGCCGAAAGAAACTACATGGCCAATGATGGCGGATACACCGTCGTCGGCGGAGAGGTATGTGATCATTACAGCACCAGAACAAGCTGCACGACAGCCGAGTCCGAGCTGCGCAGGTTCCATTACAGCTTCCTGTCAGGGGTCTGGGGGCCTCTCGACTTGCTCAAGACCCAGGGCTGTTACGACAGAATCGACTCTTTGATGGGTTATCGTTTCTATCTGCAGTCAGCAACCATTCCTTCAAGCGTTCGCCGCGGCAGCAGCACCAACGTCTCATTTACTATTCTCAACCGTGGCTATGCCGCGATGTACAACAAGCGCCCGGTCTATTTGGTGCTCAGCGGAGGCGGCAATACCTACAAGATACTCGTTCCGGACCCCTCCGCCGATCCGCGAAAGTGGGCACCTGATCAGCGCAGCGGGCCTATCACCGTGTCGGCCACGGTGACGATCCCGGCGACCGTGCTGCCCGGTACTTATCGACTATCGCTATGGCTGCCTGATGCTGCCACCAACCTGCAGTCAGATCCGCGGTACTCGGTGCAGTTTGCTAGCACTGGAATGTGGGATTCATCCACAGGCTATAACGTGCTGACCAACAATTGTGTCGTGCAGCCCTGACACGACCAAGGCCGCCCGAGCGCTGCGGGTGCCCGACCGATCAGCTCGAGACCCAGCCGTAGACGTCGTACTGCTCGTAGGCAGCTCGGCAGGTCGCCTGGTGACCGAGAGGCGAGAGATCTTGTCCGACCCGCCGAGCGGCGAGGTTCAGGCTACCCTTCAGCCACTTCTCCAGACCGAGCGCCTTGGAGAATGCCTCGATGTTCTCTGCGCCCGGCTGTTCGCGGCCGTACTGCACCAGAACGCGAACATTGGCTCGGGGCAGAGGTGGGAGACCTTTTTGCAGCGCCGGATCAATTGCCCAGATCGTCGACCAGCCCAGGACACTGGAGCTCGCGATCTGGAACGCGCCTTCCCCGCCGTAGCTGAATCCCGTGAGCACCAGCCGCGCGCCGCCCAGACCGAGACTCTCCACGATCTTGTCGATCCAGCCAGCGTCCTTCTCGCTCCACCATCGTGTCGTATCGAGCTGCGGGCAGATGACGGTGCAGTCCCGGAGAAACTCCGACCCTGCTCGGGCATGGGCTGCGAGCGACCCATGCAACTCGAGGGCGTCGAGCCCCTGCGGCCCCCTCTCGGGATGCACCGCTGCTTCTCCCCTGCCATGTAGAAAGCAGAAGACAAGCTGAGGACCCGGCCTGTCTGTGGGCCTTGGCAGGTACACGCGATACCGGCGCCGGACGCCGGCATGATGGCACTCGCGATCCTGCTGATCATGCAGCGGGAGAGGCATACCAGCCAAGTCAGATCACCGCGGTGAGCGCCAAGATCCCGTCCGATGGCGGTGGCTCGGAGGGAGAGTAGCCGCCGAGGCACGCGGGGACAAGGAGAGCGGTCATGGGCGTGAAGGAACCCGGCGCCGGTCATGTACGGCCGTGGCGGTGAACGCCTCCGCGAAAAATCGGTGCGGAGTGCAGGTCACGTCAGCCCGATCGTTCCTGGGAGGCGAGATCCGGCCGAGATCGAGCGTCCGACCCTGGTGATAGGGATGACCCTCCCCCTGACAGGCGAGGGCGCGTGAAGAGTCCAAAGTCGGCAGCCATCCAGCAAGAAGAAGCCAGCGCATCGCCGATCGACCCGGTCGATCAGACTGAAGGGCAGACCAAAAGAGCGAACGGAAGCGCAGGCCGAGGACCAGATGGTTCGCCGGGGCCGGGCCTGCCCTGAAGGAGGCTCACGCAGAGCGACCGGCGCGGAGGCTCGAGATGGTCCGAGGTCTCCTCCGCCTCGCACGGGCGGACGCGCGGCGCTCGCTTTCCGTTTCGGACCCGGCGCTGGTTCCGCTCCTCGCCGCGGAGAAGGAGCGCCTGGAGCGGGGCCTGGCGGCCGACTGGGTCGGGCGCGAGCTGCGGTCGCTGCTGAAGGGCCTGAAGCACAAGCTCTATCCATATCAGGTGGAGGGCGTGGAGCGCTTCCTCCGCGCCGGGAGGCTCTTGCTCGCCGACGACATGGGTCTCGGGAAGACGGCCCAGGCCATCGCGGCGTGTCATGTCCTGTTCTCCGCCGGCAAGGTGACTCGCGGACTGGTCATCGTGCCGGCGACCTTGAAGCCGCAGTGGCTCCGCGAGTGGCAGATGTTCAGCGACGCGCCGGTCGCCATCGTGGAGGGAGGTCCGGAGGCGCGCGCCGAGGACTGCCGCGGGTGCAGGCGCGGCTTCCTGCTCGCCAACTACGAGCAGGTCCTTCGGGACCTGCCGCTCATGCACCAGTTCCGGCCGGCATCGTGGTGCTCGACGAGGCGCAGCGGATCAAGAACTGGGCGACGAAGACCTCCGCCTACGTCAAGCAGCTGAAGCCCGATTACCGCCTCGTCCTGACCGGAACGCCGATGGAGAACCGGCTCGACGAGCTGGCGTCGCTCACGGACTGGGTGGACGACCTGGCGCTCGAGCCGAAGTGGCGGCTCGCTCCCTGCCACTCGAACTTTAGGGACGGAACGCGCGAGGTGACAGGCGCGAGGAACCTCGGCACGCTGCGCGAGCGGCTGTCCCACTGCATGGTGAGGGGTGTGGGGGTAGGACTTTCAACCTGCGAATCGGGTCCGGCAACGGGTATTCCGTAACCTGGCCTTGTGCAGTCCGGTAGGGTGAACGCCACTTTGGAACGGGTGTCGAGCCCCTCGCGACCCGCGAAGGGGCGGGATCGACGAGCTGAGACGAGCCTCAGCGCCGCGAGCCACAGGCGGTTGGGCTCACTTTTCGCACACGGGGTCCGCCGCATCGTAGGCGGGCGCGAGGTCAACCGGGTCGGGCGGGCCGACCCGTGGCGGCGCCAGGGGCGGTCCGGTCGAGTCGAGGCCGAATCACCGCGGCAACACCTTGGCCAGGAAGTCGCGCGTCCGCTCGTTCCGGGGGTTCGCGAAGAACTCGCGCGGCGGGTTCTGCTCGACGATCCGTCCCTCGTCCATGAAGACGACGCGGTCGGCGACCGATCGCGCGAACCCCATCTCGTGCGTGACGACCACCATCGTCATGCCCTGCGTGGCGAGCTCGAGCATGACGTCGAGCACCTCCTTCACCATCTCGGGGTCGAGCGCCGAGGTCGGCTCGTCGAAGAGCATGATCTTGGGCTGCATGCAGAGCGCCCGGGCGATGGCCACGCGCTGCTGCTGGCCGCCCGAGAGCTGGCCGGGATACTTGGCCGCCTGATCCCCGATGCGGACGCGGGCGAGCTGCTGCGCGGCGCGCGCCTCGGCCTCCTCGCGCGACAGCTTGAGGACCCAGGCCGGGGCGAGCGCCACGTTCTCCAGCACGGTGAGATGGGGGAAGAGGTTGAACTGCTGGAAGACCATCCCCACCTCGCGCCGGATGCGCTCGATCGACTTCAGGTCCTCCGTCAGCTCCACGCCGTCGACGACGACGCGGCCCTCCTGGTGCTCCTCGAGGCGGTTGACGCAGCGGATGAGCGTCGACTTCCCCGATCCCGAAGGTCCGCAGACGACGATGCGCTCGCCCCGCGCGACCTCGAGGTCGATGTCCTTCAGGACGTGGAACTTCCCGAACCACTTGTTCACGCCCTGGAACTGGATGACGGGCTCGCTCATGTCCGCAGGGTCTCCGGCCGCCGGGCCCACCGCCCCAGCCTGTGCTCGAGCCAGTGGCTGTACCGGGACATCGCGAGGCAGCAGACGAAGTAGACCGCGGCCACGAACAGGTAGCCCTCGAGGAAGAAGTTGCGCCACTGCGGATCGCCGAGCGAGAGCCGCAGCGCGCCGGTGAGGTCGTACATGCTGACCACGGTGACGAGCGAGGTGTCCATGAAGGTCGAGAGCAGGCTGTTCACGAAGCTCGGGATGACGAGCACGAGCGCCTGCGGCAGGATCACCTTGCGCTGCGCCTGCCAGAAGGAGAGGCCCAGCGAGGCGGCGGCTTCGTGCTGCCCGCGCGAGAGTCCTTGCAGTCCGCCGCGGACGACCTCCGCCATGTACGCGGCCTGGAACAGCGTGATGCCGATGGCGACGCGCGCCAGCACGTCGAGCCGTAGCCCCTGCGGGAGGAGCAGCGGGAACACGAAGGACGCCACGAACAGCACGGTGATGAGCGGCACACCCCGGACCATCTCGATGTAGAGCGTCGACGCCGCGCGCGCGAGCGGCAGATGGGAACGCCGCGCCAGGGCGAGTGCGATGCCGAGCGGGATCGAGGCCGACACGCCGACCAAGGTCAAGATGACGGTGAGCGGCAGGCCACCCCACAGCCCGGACTCGACGTAGGAGAGCCCGAATGCGCCACCGCGCAGGAGCGTGAAGAAGATGGCGAGGACGGAAGCCCAGGCCACGAGGACCCCGCGGCGCCAGGCGCTGGGGTGGGCGCTCACGGCGAGCGCGACGATGACCAGCAGCGTCGCCGCCAGCGGGCGCCACTGCTCGGCATAGGGATAGCGCCCGAAGAGGATGAGCCGGTGCTTCTCCGCCACGAATCCCCAGCAGGCCGCGCGGTAGGCGAGCCGCCGGCAGGCCTCGTAGTCCGGCGCGTAGACCGCGCGCGTGAACAACCACCGGACGGCGCCCGGGAGCACGCGGACGAGCGCGGCGCCGACGAGGAGCGTCGCGGCGGCGCTGAACACGTTCGAGAAGAGGTTCGCCCGGACCCAGGCGAGAAGGCCCCGGGCCCGCCGCGGAGGTGGGCGAGGTGCGCCGGGCGGCGGGCACGCGGATGCGATCTCGACACTCGCTGTCACTACCGCTCCACCAGCGCCACGCGCCGGTTGTAATAGCCCATCCCCAGCGCGGTGAGCAGGTTGATGGTGAGGTAGACGGACATGATGATGATGATGCACTCCAGCGCCTGGCCGTTCTGGTTGATGGCGGTGTTGGCGATGGAGACGAGGTCCGGGTAGCCGATCGCGACGGCGAGGGACGAGTTCTTGGTCAGGTTCAAGAACTGGCTCGTCAGCGGTGGGATGATGACCCGCAGGGCCTGGGGGAGCACGATCAGTCGAAGGATCTGTCGCCGCGAGAGGCCCACCGCGGCGGCCGCCTCGGTCTGGCCGTGCGGCACCGCCAGGATCCCCGAGCGCACGATCTCGGCGATGTACGCGGCAGTGAATGTGGCGAGCCCGATGAGCAGGGCGAGGAACTCGGGGGTCACGCCGATCCCACCCGCGACGTTGAAGGCGGTGACCTCGGGGACGTCGAGCGCGCGCGGGGCCCCACCGGCGAGCCAGCCGGCGAACGGCAACGCGGCGGCGACGAAGAGCGCGGGCCAGAGCACCTGGGGCGTGTGGCCGGTGCGCTCCCGGCGGGCGCGGGCCCAGCGGAAGAGCCCCCATGCCGCCGCGATTCCCAGCGGAGCCGCCGCCGCCGCCAGCGCCCAGCCCCGCGACCACACCGGCACCGGGAACTGCAGCCCTCCCTTGCTCAGGTAGACGTTCGGAGCGAGCTCGATCGGGCTCGCTGCCTCGGGCAGGAGCTCGGTCGTCACCGTGTACCACGCGAAGAGCTGGAGGATGAGCGGGACGTTGCGCAGCACCTCGACGTAGGCGGTGCAGAGGCCCCGTACCAGCACGTTGCGTGAGAGACGGCCGACGCCCACCAGCGTCCCGAGGACGGTGGCGAGGGCGATGCCCACGATGGCCACCCGCAGCGTGTTCGCGACGCCGGCTGCGAAGGCCCAGACGTACGAATCGCTCGGCGTGTAGGGCACCGCGCCCTCGCCGATGTCGAAGCCGGCTGGCTCCTCGAGGAAGCTGAAACCGGAGCGGATCTGGCGAGCCTCGAGATTCTGGCGCGTGTTGCTCCACAGCCAGCCTCCAGCGACGACGAGGGCCGCCAGGAGCGCGACCTGGTAGATGCGCGCCCGGCCCGATCTGGTCGACCACGACAGGAAAGAGCGTTTCACGATAAGTACGTCATGAAGAAAGGTGCGGCGCGGTCGATCTCGGCCCTCGCGAACAGGAAAGACCTACCCGGGTGACTTCCATCCCCCTCGCCCCTCGCCCCTAGCAGGGCGGGCGGTGGCGCCCCCGGTCCGAAGACGGCGAAGACGCCGCTCGCTCGCGCCAGCGGTCGATGCGCAGGGGGCGCTGCCGCCGGCGGAGGGAGGGACGAGGGAAGAAGCGCCCAGCCTCACTGCACCGGCGGTGCGTACATGATGCCGCCTTGGGTCCACAGCTTGTTCACGCCACGCGGCAAGCCGACCGGCGTGCTGGGCCCCAGGTTCCGATCGAAGCTCTCGCCGTAGTTCCCCACCTGCTTCACGATCCGGTAGGACCACTCCTTGTCGAGCCCGAGCAGCTTGCCTGTGTCCTCACCGACCCCCAGCATGCGCTGCAGGGCCGGATCCTTGCTCTCGGTCCTCGACTTGTCGGCGTTCGCCTGGGTGAGCCCATCTTCCTCGGCCTCGATCATCGCATAGAGCGCCCACCTGACGATCTGGAACCACTCGTCATCCCCGCGGCGCACTGCTGGCCCGAGCGGCTCCTTCGAGATCACCTCCGGCAAGACGACGAAGTCTCCAGGGTTGCTCGCGTGCGTCCGAGCGCCCGCGAGATCGGACATGTCGGTGGTGTACGCCTGGCAACGGCCGGCGAAGAAGGCCGACTGGATGGCCTCCGCCGTGTCGAACACGACCGACCTGTACTTGATGTTGTGGGCGGCGAAGTACCCGGCGACGTTCTTCTCGCTGGTCGTGCCCGCCTGCACGCAGATCTGCGCGCCACCCAGCTTCAGCGCGCTGTCGACCTTGAGCTTCTTCGGGACCATGAAGCCTTGGCCATCGAAGTAGCTGATCCCGGTGAAGACGATTCCGAGCGATGCGTCCCGGGTGAGAGTCCAGGTCGTGTTGCGCGAGAGGATGTCGATCTCGCCGGACTGGAGCGCA
>JBGQLS010000005.1:0-44746 GCA_041500205.1 Anaeromyxobacteraceae bacterium
AGACCTGTCGAAAAACCAGCTGCGGTCGCAGGGGCCCGGGTGGGGCCCCGACGGCTCTGCCGGCGGGGCGGGGGCGGCCTGCGCCCCCGGCGACTCAGTCCTTCTTGCCGCCCTCTATCACCTGGAATCTAGGCCTCTTCTTCGCGGGTGGGCGAAGGGTCCCCGCCATGACGGCGTTCCATGGCAGGGCGCAGTCGAAGCGGCTTCCGCGGAAGGTGAGCGTGCAGCGGATGCCCCATTCGTCGAGGAGTAGCTCGGGGGTGTCGCGGCCAACGATGAGATCCAGACGAACCAGCTCCTCGTCCGCCAGGTACTCGGGTAGCTTCACCCCGTTGGCAGAGGGGTTCACGATGACGGAATCGACCCTCTCGGCCGCCCGACAGGCTGCCAGCATGTCGGCGTAGCGACGCTGCAAGGAGAAGAGTTGTAGCGCGCCCGACGCCCACGCCGGGCAGCTGGGATCGCAAGCTTCCGCCGGCGGATGCTGGTGCGGAGCGTCCACCCCGAATTCTTTACTACAAGGCGGCGGCCGTGTAACGCGACTCGTTCGCGCGCCCGGCTGGCGCGAGCGCCTGGTATGCTGACGGGTGCGAGATTCGCGCACGGCCAAGCGGACTGGCTTGGTCTGGAGCGATGAGGAACACGAGGGGAAGGCTGTCTCTCGCCCCCTCGTCCGGGGATTGGGGCGGATGGCGGAACTGGTAGACGCGCCGGACTTAGGATCCGGTGCCGCAAGGCGTGAGGGTTCGAATCCCTCCCCGCCCATTTTCCTTGACCTGGCGCGGCGATACACGTACCTAACCGAGCCCGCTCCCTCCCGCAAGAAGGCCACAGCCCATGAAGATCGAGGTCGAAGCCGTCTCTCCCGTGGAGAAGAAGGTCACCGTGGAGGTCGACTCCGAGCGTGTCGCCAAGGAGCTCGACCGCGCATACGAGATCCTCGGGCGCAGGGTGAAGCTACGCGGCTTCCGCTCCGGGAAGGTGCCGCGCAACGTCCTCGAGCGCAACTTCCGCGATGAGGTGGAGCGGGATGTGGTGCAGAAGCTCGTGAGCTCGGGATTCGAGGACGCCGTGCGCGAGCAGGACATCAAGGCGGTCGCACCGCCCCGGGTCGATCTCCAGGAGGCGGGGTTCAAGGCGGCCCAGCCTTTCCGCTTCACCGCGACCGTCGAGGTCAAACCCAAGCTCGAGCCGAAGGACTACAAGGGCCTGGAGGCGGTGCGGCGGCCGGTGGAGGTGACCGACCAGATGGTCGCCGACGAGGTGACGCGCATCCAGGACGGCATGGCCCAGCTCGTGCCGTTGGAGGGGCGCTTCGACGCGCAGGATGGTGATTTCGCGGTCATCGACCACGAGGGTATGGTCGAGGGCCAGCCCTTCGAGGGCAGCAAGGCCGAAGGGATGACGGTGCGCGTTGGGCAGGGCGACATCTCGGACGGCTCGATCCCGCAGCTCGTCGGCAGGAAGCTCGGCGAGACCTTCGAGTTCGACCAGACCTTCCCTGCCGAGCACCGGTTGGAGTGGGTGCGCGGCAAGGTGGCGCACTTCAAGATGACGCTGAAGGCCCTGAAGGCGAGGCAGCTTCCGACCCTCGACGACGAGTTCGCCAAGGACCTGGGCGCCGAGGGCGTGGACACGCTCGAGAAGCTGCGCGCGCGCATCCGGGAGGACCTGTCGAAGCGCGAGCAGCGCCGCTCGGACATCGAGCTGCGGGACGCGCTCGTGAAGGCGGCGCTCTCCAAGAATGACTTCGAGGTGCCGCCGGCCCTCGTCGAGCGCGCCATCGACATGATGATCGGCGGCGCGGGAGAGCGCTTCGCGCGCCAGGGCATGGACATCCGTCAGATGGGGCTCGACCTCCCGCGGCTGCGCGCCGACCTTCGGGAGCAGGCGCTCCTCCAGGTCAAGGGGGCGCTGCTGCTCGAGGCGATCGCCGATACGGAGAAGGTCGAGGTCACCGAGGCGGACGTGGAGGCGGAGATCGCGAAGACGGCTGCGGAGCTGAAGCTCCCCCTCGCCAAGGTCCAGCAGCAGATGCGCAGCGGCGAGTCACGCCTCGCGCTAAGGAACAGGATCAGGGAGGACAAGGCGCTTGCCTTCTTGACCTCCGAGGCTAAGCTCAGTTGACCGCCGCCGCGCGTTGCACCAGCCTGTAGATACGGAGTTTTCTCGATGCCCTACGTTCCAATGCCGTTCGTGGTGGAGCAGACGCACCGCGGCGAGCGCAGCTACGACATCTACTCGCGGCTCCTCAAGGACAGGATCGTGTTCTTGGGGACACCCGTCGACGACGACGTCGCGAACGTGATCATCGCGCAGCTGCTCTTCCTCGAGTCCGAAGATCCGGACAAGGACATCTCTCTCTACATCAACAGCCCGGGGGGGTCGGTGACGTCGGGCCTCGCCATCTATGACACCATGCAGTACGTGAAGCCCCAGGTCTCGACCATCTGTCTCGGCCAGGCGGCCTCGATGGGCGCATTTCTGCTCGCAGGAGGCGCGAGAGGCAAACGCTTCGCGGTGCCGAACGCGCGCATCATGATCCACCAGCTCTCGGGAGGCTTCCAGGGCCAGGGAACGGACATCGAGATCCACGCTCGCGAAGCGCTGCGCCTCAAGCAGAAGCTGAATGAGATCCTCTCGCGGCATACGGGCCAGCTCCTCGAGCGAATCGAGAAGGACACGGACCGCGACTATTTCATGGGACCCGGAGAAGCCAAGGAATACGGGATCCTGGACGAGGTGATCGTCCACCGCCACCGTCCCCCTGCAGCGTCGGACAAGAAGTCTTAGTAAAATGCGAGAAGGGGCCGATAAGGTCCCCAGGGGCAGGCAAGGAGGCGACCTTGGAGAAGCGCGAAACCCTCTGCTGCAGCTTCTGCGGGAAGTCGCAGAAAGAGGTGAAGAAGCTCATCGCCGGCCCCACTGTGTACATCTGCGACGAGTGCATCGGCCTGTGCAACGACATCATCGCCGAGGAGATCGCCGGAGAAGAGAAGCGGGATCAGAAGGTCCGGATTCCGCGTCCTTCGGAGATCAAGGCCATCCTGGACGAGTACGTCATCGGGCAGGAGCGCGCGAAGAAGACGCTCGCCGTCGCAGTGCACAACCACTACAAGCGCATCGAGACCCGGATCAGCGTCGACGACGTCGAGCTGCAGAAGTCGAACATCCTGCTACTCGGGCCCACGGGGTCGGGGAAGACCCTGCTCGCCCAGACCCTCGCCAAGATCCTCAACGTCCCGTTCACGATCGCCGATGCGACGTGCCTCACCGAGGCGGGCTATGTGGGCGAGGACGTCGAGAACATCATCGTGAATCTCCTGCAGGCCGCCGATCACGACATCGAGCGCGCGCAGAAGGGCATCGTCTACATCGACGAGATAGACAAGATCGCCCGCAAGAGCGAGAACCCGTCCATCACGCGCGACGTGTCGGGGGAGGGCGTGCAGCAGGCGCTCCTCAAGATCATCGAGGGCACGGTCGCGAACGTTCCGCCCAAGGGCGGCCGCAAGCACCCCCAGCAGGAGTTCCTGCAGGTCGACACCACCAACATCCTCTTCATCTGCGGTGGGGCGTTCTGCGGGCTCGAATCCATCATCGAGCGGCGCATTGGCGGAAGGAGCCTCGGGTTCGGGGCGGACGTGAAGTCGAGGACCGAGAAGAACATCGGCGAGCTGCTCGCGTTGGTGGAGCCGGACGACTTGCTCAAGTTCGGCATGATCCCGGAGTTCGTGGGCCGCTTGCCGGTGGTGACGAGCCTCGAGGAACTCGACGAGGCTGCGCTCATCGAGATCCTGACCAAGCCGCGCAACGCGCTCGTGAAGCAGTACAAGAAGCTGCTCGAGATGGACGGCGTGCAGCTCAAGTTCACCGACGGCGCGCTCGAGGCCATCGCGCACGCGGCGCTCAAGAACAAGGCCGGAGCCCGCGGGCTCCGCGCCATCCTCGAGAACGCGATGCTCGACATCATGTACGACGTGCCGAGCAAGCGGAACGTCCGCGAGATCGTCATCTCCCAGGACGTCATCGAGAAGAACGAGGCGCCGCTCGTGGTGATGCAGAAGGAAGCCGAGAGCGCCTGAAGCAGCTCTTCTCGGTTACGAGCGCACGAGGCCCGAAGCCCAGGGCACTGGCTGAGCAGTATTGGGGCTAGCCCTGCGGGGTACACCCCTTCCCTGATGCGACCGTTGCGATCCAGGATGGTGAGCGCCGAGCGGTGACCGGACGGGTGGCGTATTTGCACGGCAAAGAGGCAAGCGCGCGTCCGGACCGTGGGCTGACGGGGCGGCGTTGCGAACTCTCTTTGACTAGCGACAAGAGCCCGAACAAGTAAGCTCGGCTGTGTGTTTCGACGGTGGTAGCGTCTTTGCCGTTTCCACACAGGAGCGACGCACGCGATGTCCATGTTCTTCCGCAACGACGACGGCAAGCGAGACGGCAAGCCCAAGACGACGACCCTGCCCCTCCTCCCGCTGCGAGACATCATCGTCTTCCCGCACATGGTGGTTCCGCTCTTCGTCGGCCGCGAGAAGTCGATCGCCGCCCTCGACGAGGCAATGGGATCGGACAAGGCCATCCTCCTGTGCGCCCAGAAGAAGGCGAAGACCAACGAGCCCGTCCCCGAGGACATCTTCACGGTGGGTACGATCGGGACGCTCATCCAGCTACTGCGGCTCCCGGACGGAACGGTGAAGGTGCTCGTCGAGGGCAAGCGGCGCGCGCGCGTGCGCCGCTTCGTCTCCGCGGAGCGTTTCTTCCAGGTGGAGGCCGAGGAGATCGAGGAGCCGGTGGACCGGACGGTGGAGCTCGAGGCGCTCATGCGCTCCGTCCACTCCACGTTCGAGGCTTACGTGAAGCTCAACAAGCGCATCCCCCCCGAGATGCTCATGAGCGTCTCGACCATCGACGACCCCGCGCGCCTCGCCGACACCATCGTGGCGCACCTGTCGCTCAAGCTGAACGACAAGCAGGCCATCCTCGAGACGGAGTCGCCCCAGAGGCGGCTCGAGAAGCTCTACGAGCTGATGCAGGGCGAGATCGAGATCCTGCAGGTCGAGAAGAAGATCCGCACCCGCGTCAAGAAGCAGATGGAGAAGACGCAGAAGGAGTACTACCTCAACGAGCAGATGCAGGCGATCCAGAAGGAGCTCGGCGAGCGCGACGAGTTCAAGAACGAGATCCAGGAGGTCGAGGAGAAGATCAAGAACAAGAAGATGTCGAAGGAGGCCACCCTCAAGGCCAAGAAGGAGCTCAAGAAGCTCAAGATGATGAGCCCGATGAGCGCCGAGGCGACGGTGGTCCGCAACTACATCGACTGGATCCTTTCGCTCCCTTGGTACGAGTACACCGACGACAAGCTCGACATCGCCGAGGCGGAGAGAATCCTCGAGGAGGACCACTACGGGTTGAAGAAACCCAAGCAGCGCATCCTCGAGTACCTCGCGGTCCAGAAGCTGGTCGAGAAGATGAAGGGCCCCATCCTCTGCTTCGTGGGGCCACCCGGTGTGGGCAAGACCTCGCTCGGAAAGTCGATCGCGCGCTCGATGAACCGCAAGTTCGTGCGCATCAGCCTGGGCGGCGTGCGCGACGAGGCGGAGATCCGCGGCCACCGGCGCACGTACATTGGCGCCCTTCCCGGGAAGATCATCCAGTCGCTCAAGAAGGCGGGTACCGGCAACCCCGTCTTCCTCCTCGACGAGGTCGACAAGATGTCGACCGACTTCCGGGGCGATCCCTCGGCCGCGCTGCTGGAGGTGCTCGACCCCGAGCAGAACTTCAACTTCAGCGACCATTACCTCGACCTCGACTACGACCTGTCGAAGGTGATGTTCATCTGCACAGCCAACACGATGATGGGGATCCCGAGCCCGCTGCAGGACCGCATGGAGGTCATCCGCCTCGCCGGCTACACCGACGTGGAGAAGCTCTCCATCGCGCGTCGCTATCTCGTGCCGAAGCAGATGGAGGCGAACGGGATCAACGGCATATCGGTCGAGACGCGTGACGACGCCCTTCGCACCCTCATCCACCACTACACGAAGGAATCAGGGGTCCGCTCGCTGGAGCGCGAGATCGCCAGCATCTTCCGCAAGATCGCGAAGAGCGTGCTCAAGTCGGGTACGGAGAAGAAGTACGTGATCGGGCCCAAGGCCGTGCAGCGCTACCTCGGACCCCCCCGGTTCCGCTACGGCACGGCCGAGGCCGAGGACCAGATCGGCCTCACCACCGGTCTTGCCTGGACGGAGCTCGGCGGCGAGCTCCTGACCATCGAGGCGACCGTGATGCCGGGGAAGGGCAAGCTCATGATCACCGGCAAGCTGGGCGAGGTGATGCAGGAGTCAGCCCAGGCGGCCATGAGCTACGTGCGTTCGCGAGCGGAGGTCCTCGGGCTCGACAAGCGCTTCATCGAGAACCTGGACATCCACGTCCACGTGCCCGAGGGCGCCATCCCCAAGGACGGCCCATCGGCCGGGATCACGATGGCCACGACGCTCGTGTCGGCACTGTGCCGGATCCCGGTCCGCAAGGACGTGGCCATGACCGGCGAGATCACGCTGCGCGGCCATGTTCTGCCCATCGGCGGCCTGAAGGAGAAGGTGCTCGCGGCGCACCGCGGCGGGATCAAGAAGATCCTCATCCCGAAGGAGAACGCGAAGGATATCCGCGAGATCCCGAAGAAGGTGCGCGACTGCCTCGAGATCGTGCTGGTCGACCACACGGACGAGGTCCTGCGCGAGGCGCTCCGGCTCGAAGACCCGGCGGCGTTCTTCCGCAAGCTGCCGGCGGGAGTGGCGCAGGGCGATGGCGCACCCAAGCCGGTGCCCCCCTCAACCGAGGCTGCGTCGGCGGTGTAGGTGCAGCGCAGGCCGGATCCGTCAATCTGCCGCGCCCTCCTCGCGAAAGCGGTGGAGGGCGCGGCCATGATCGGAGCCGGCGGTCGGGTCCTTCGAGGGCCCGGCGGGACAGCTCCCGGCGGATCCTTCGGCTGCACCGACCTTCGGCTCGGCCGAGTCGGAAGGCGCCGGGCGGAACGGCGGACGGCCGGCGGCCGTTCAGCCAGCAGGTATGCGCGAGCACAACCGGGTTGCGCCGGTGCGTCCAGCCCGCTATTCTTGTCTCAGGTTCAACAATAATTATATAACTATTATGAAGAAGCAGAACGGCCGAACCGCCAAGGTCCACAGCTTCTCCGCGACGGACGAGGACATGGCGATGCTGGATGCCGTGGCGACCTACCACGGCCACACCAAGTCCGGCACGATCGTCGGCCTCGTGCGCCGCGAGTTCTGGCGCCTCTTTCCCGCCGGCACGGACTCGATCAAGCCCGCGCACGGCGCCCGGGTGAAGACATGAGCCTCTCCGTGACGTCGATGCACGACCCTGTCGCCAGCCCGCTCGCGGGCAGCGACCTCGCGCCCAGCGAGGTGCGCACGCTCGAAGCCGAGATCCGGGCGCTGGCGAGGGAGAAGGACGCGCTCATCCTCGCCCATAACTACCAGGTGCCGGAGGTCCAGGCCGTCGCCGACTTCGTCGGCGACTCCCTCCAGCTCGCCATCGAGGCGCAGAAGGCGCCGCAGGCGAACATCGTGTTCTGCGGCGTCCACTTCATGGCGGAGGCGGCGAAGGTGCTGAACCCGGGAAAGCGAGTGCTGCTCCCGAACCTCTCTGCCGGATGCTCGCTCGCCGACTCGATCACGGCCGAGTCGCTGCTGGACTGGAAGGCGCGCTATCCAGAGCACGCCGTGGTCACCTACGTGAACTCGTCGGCGGAAGTGAAGGCTCTCTCCGACATCTGCTGCACGAGCGCCAACGCGGCCAGCGTGGTCAGGTCCCTGCCGCAGCGGAAGATCCTCTTCACCCCGGACAAGAACCTGGGCGCGTGGGTCGCGAAGAAGGTGCCGGAGAAGGAAGTCGTCGTGTACGACGGCTGCTGCCCCGTGCACGAGGTCCTGCGGAACGCGAGCGTGAACCGCGTCAAGCAGGCGAAGCCGGAGGCGGTGGTCATCGCGCACCCGGAATGCCGCGCCGACGTGCTCGAGATCGCGGACGAGGTCTGCTCGACCACGGCCATGCTGGCCGCGGTCGGCAAGCACCCGCAGGCGAGGACCTTCATCGTCGCGACCGAACACGGCATCCTCTACCAGCTCAAGCGCCGCTATCCGGACAAGGAGTTCGTGCTTGCGGACGGCTGCCTGGGTTGCCGTATGCACTGTCCGTACATGAAGATGATCGATCTCGTCATGGTCCGCGACGCCCTCGTGCGCGGGAAGCACGAGGTCGAGGTGCCGGCGGACGTGGCCGAAGGCGCCCGTCGCGCGCTCGAGCGGATGATCGCGGTGCCGCGCGACGTGTGAGGAGGAGGCCCGTTCTCGAACCGGTGTCGTGAACTTCACTTTCTACGATTTCGAGCGGCGAGGGCACCTGGTCGTTTCATTGCTCCCGGATCCCGGCGTATTCCATGAGGGCCTGACGCGAATCGCGCGGCGTCTGCGCGCGGGTTGAAGGTCCCTCTCGCCTGCAAGTGCTCGGCACCACGGAGGATTTGTCGGAGGCGAACCCACGCCACGAGTTTGACACCCCTCCGGTACCGCGCTATGACCGCCGAGCGATGAACAGGCTCAAGCTCTGGTTGTACCTGGCCCTGCTGCTCTGCGCTGGCACCGCGAATCTCTACGGGCTCTCACGCTGGCTCACGCATCGCGCCATCGCACAGATCGATCGCGAGCTGACTCGCGCCGTCGCACAGGTCGACGCGCGCTCGCAGCTCCTGGCAGTGGACGCTGCACAGCTCGCGGACGCGGTCGCGAGGGATCCGGCCGTCCTGCAGGCGCTGTCGACCGAGGGCGAGGTGCGCGCGGCGTCCGCGGCCCAGTCCGCCGCCCAGAGCGCGCGGGGCTCGGTGGTCGAATCTGCGCGTTCACAGCTGGTGGCGACCGCGGGCCGAGGCTGGCGGACGTTCACCGTGAACGGCTCCCCCATCCAGACGGACACCAACCTCGAGACCCTGGTCTCCGGCGCCGCCGTCGACGCGGCTCGCCGCGAGGGATACGTCGTCGTCGGTGATGCGCTCTACTATCTGGTCGCCACGCCTGCCGGGCGGGGTACGTCCGTGGCTGTCGGTGTTCCCGTCAACATGGCCTGGCTTGCGTCCCTGCGCGTCACCACGGGTTGCGACGCCACGCTGCTGCTCGACCAGCGCGCGCCGCGTGGGACCCTCCCGCACGATGAGGCAGAGCTCGTCGCGAACGCTGTTCGCGGTGCCAGCGGGCCGGTCGGCGTGGGCACGCTGCCCGCCCAGCCAGCGACCTTCGGCGTTCCCATCCCGGCACCCTCGCTGCCGCTGCTCTTCGCCAGCGCGCCGGCGTACCGCGCCCATCCCGTCGCCTTGCGAGGGCTGACAGGCGGCACGCTCGCGCTCTCCCAGCCGACGGGCGCGCTGCTCGCGCCGGTGGTCGGCTGCGAGTGGCTGATGCTGGCGGGGCTCGTGATCCTCCTCCTCGTCGGAGTGGCAACGACGCTCTCCATCACCAACGAGCAGGAGACGATGGTCCCCAAGGACCTCGTGGCCGCTGCGGATCGCATCGCCCGCCGCGATTTCACCGCGCGTGCGCCGGTGATGGCGGGCAGCCTCGGCACGGTCGCGGCCGCCCTCAACTGCGCCGCCGAAGCCGCGCGGAGCGCCGGGGCGGCCAGGGCTGACACGGAGTCGCTCCCCGCCGTGGCCCCGAGCGAGGACATGGCTGCGGCTGCGCCGCCCGCCGGCGCGGAGACGAGCACCCGGGCTGACGTCTTCGGCGCGTTCTCGGACCGGCCCGGCCCGATCGAAGGCGGGGCGACGACGGAAGCCGCCCTCGCGCTGGAATCGACCGCTACACAGGAGCCGGCCCCAGCTCACGAATCGGCCGCTTCACTGGACCCATTCGCGCTTCTGGAGCCGCCCGCAGCGCCGGAGCTCGGAGCACAGGAGCCTCTGTCGGGGCTGGAGCCTTCACCTTCACAGGGGTCCGTGTTCGGAGAAGAGTCGGCCTCGCTGCGCGAGCTCGCTGCGGCCCAGGAGTTCTCCGCTGCGCCGGAGACTTCGGCTGGGGAGCCGAGCGCTGCCCAGCAGGGTGCCCCCGCCGAAACCGGGTGGCCGTCGGCCGCGGCCTTCGCGGCGCAGAGTGGAGAGCAGCTCGCTGGCGCGGCTCAGGAGCCTGAGCCCATGCCGGGCGCGGAGCCGCTGCTCTCGCCACCGGCTTTCGCGGAGCCGCCGCCGGAGAACGGCGCGCTGCTCCGTGCGCCGGAGCCGGCCAGCTCTGTATTCGAGCCGGCGGGCTACACCATGACCGGCGCGTCGCCCGTCGCCGCGCAGGAGGGCCGGCTCGAGCCGACCGCGGCGGCCACCGAGGCAGGATCGGCTTACGAGACCGTGCCCGAGGCCACGGCACAGTTACCGTTGCCGCCTGTGTCGCCGGCAGCGGAGGAGTCCGTGCCGTTCCCGGCGCCCGACGGGGACGAGGAGCACTGGCGGGTCACGTACGACGAGTTCTTGAAGGTCCGTGAGCAGTGTGGCGAGTCGCACCAGGGCGTCCCGTACGACCGCTTCCGGCAGAAGCTGCTGAAGAACCGCGATCAGCTGGTGGCGAAGTACGGCTGCAGGACGGTGCGCTTCCAGGTCTACGTGAAGGAAGGCAGAGCCGCGCTCAAGGCGAGCCCGGTCCGGTGACTACGCCGGCGGTAGCCGCAGCGTGAACGTCGCACCTTTGCCGAGGCGCGAGGTGACCTCGATCCGGCCACCGTGTTCCTCGACGATCCGTTGTGCCACGGCCAGGCCGAGGCCCGTGCCTGTCTCCTTGGTCGTGAAGTAGGGCTCGAAGACGCGCGGCAGGTCCTCTTGCCGGATCCCTGGGCCGTCATCGGAGACGGAGATGGCGAGGCCGTCGCCGTCGCGCCGAGCCGACACGTGCACCGTGCCACGCCCGCCGACGGCTTCCAGGCCATTGCGGACCAGGTTGTGCAGCACCTGCAGGAGCTGGTCGTGGTCGACGCACACCATCGGCAGCCCGGACTCGATGGCCCTCTCCAATCGCGCGCCGCCCTGGTCCTCCGGATAGAGAGCGAGCGCCGCCGCGAGCAGGTCTTCCGCCGCAACGGGGTGCGGATCTGGCGCGGGGAGGCGAGCGAAGCGGCCGAACTCGTCCACGATCCGCGCCAGCCGCCGCACCTCCTCGCTGATGGCTCGCGTGCCCTCGTCGAAGATCTCACCGAAATCGGGCATGCGGCGGCTCCAGGCTTCGCGGAGCGTCTCGACGCTCATCGCCACCGGCGTGAGCGGGTTCTTCACCTCGTGGGCGAGCCGGCGCGCCACTTCGCGCCACGCCGCCACCCGCTCCGCCGAGGCCGCGCGCGCGGTGGTCGCGGCGAGGTCTGCGGTCATGCGGTTGAATGCGTCCACGAGGTCCTTCACCTCGCCGGAGGCGCGCGTCTCGACGCTCGTGCCGAGCTCGCCGGCGGCCACGCGGCGCGCGCCCTCGCGAAGTGCCTCCAGTGGCCGCGTGACGCGCCGGGCGAGCAGGTGCCCGACGAGCGTCGCCGCGATGGCCGCGGCCGCCAGGGCGCCGAGCAGCGCGAGCGTCACGGTGGCCTGCGCGCGGGCCAGCCCGCTGGCCGGGAGGGTGACCTCGATGGTGGCGAACCGGGCGGCCGCCGACGGGATCGGGATCTCGCGCGTCCGGGCCTGGGTCGCGCCGATGATCCTCCCCGCCAGCTCGCGTGCGCGCCTCTGCGGCGCCGCGCGCGCGAGCGGAAGCGAGCTGCCCGGCGCCCGCACCACCACCTCGCCGCCGGTGAGTGCCGCCAGCCGCTCGGCGAAGCGGGGCCCGAGTAGGAGGCCGGCCGTGACGCGCAGCGGCGGCTCCGCGCCTGGAACCTGCTCCCAGGCCACCGCGGCCAGCCCCGTCTCGACGCCCTCCGCCGTCGCGCGCGCAACCGGCCGCGGCAACGGCGTTCCGGCCGGCGCGGCGGCGAAGAGGGCACGCAGGTCCGGATCGGCGTCGCCGGCGCGTCCGGGCAGGTGTCCCGAGGAGAGCACCACACCCTGGTCGTCCGAGACCGCCAGCACGTCGAGGCCGCGCGCCTGCATCCACGACGGCGCCCGCCCCGCCGCCTCGGCGGGGTCGAAACCGGGCAGCTCCCGGTCCCGGGCGAGCGCGTCCACCTCCGGGCTGCGGGCGGTCTCGAGCGCGGCAGCCGCGGCGCCGGTGGAGAGCCGCCGGTACTCGCCCTCCACCGCCTGCGCTGCCTGGTCGAGGCGCGCGCGATACTCGGCGTCGAGCGCCTCGGAGAGAGAGCGCGAAACCGGCCACAGGGCGGCCACGAGGGGCGCCGCCGCGAAGAGGGCGAACGCGACCGTCAACTTCGCGCGCAGGCTCATGGCGCTGGCCAGGGTCCGGAAACAATGCCGGAGCGTCACGGCCCTCCTCCGTGCCGTGGCATGAGCCACGCGTCGCCGAGCTCCGGCGTCCCATCGTCATGCAACCACAGGCCCTCCACGGCGTCGCCGGTGGCGAAGCGCAGGCCGGTGGCATAGAGCGGCACGGCCAGGAGCTCCGTCTCCAGCGCCGACGCGATCGACGGCAGGGCATCGGCATCTGCCCCGGCCACTCGAGCGAACGCGCGCGCTCCCCACTCCGGCCCTCCTGTCGCCGCCGCGATCTGAGCGAGCGCGATCGCCGGCGTCCTGGAGACGAGCCAGACAGGGACCAGGGCAACGTCGAAGTCGCCGGACGCGAGCCGGGCCGCGAATGTCGCCGCCGGCGCCGTCTCGATCGCGGCGCGCACGCCGCGGTCGTAGAGCTTCACCTGGATGCGCGCGGCCGTGGCGCGCGGGGCGTCCGCGCCCTCGGGCAGGAGCAGCTTGAGCCGCGCCGCCGGAGCGCCCGCCTGGCGTGGTGGCGTTCCTCGCGGTGACACCGCCTGAAGGAGGGCCGGCGGGAGGAGCGCCGGGAGCGGCACCACCGGAGCGCGTACGAGCCGCGCCAGATCACGGCGGTCCAGCGCGGCCAGTGAATTCCGCGTCGCCTCGGCGGCTGGCCCGAGCCGACGCGACACGACCGCCAGGACCACACCCAGCGGCCCCGTCTCCAGGTGAGCCCGTCCGTCCAGGGACTCGGGCCGACACACCACCTCCGCCGCGCCGTCCGCGAGCGCGCGCGACGCGGAGCGCACGTCCGCGCCGGCGAGGATGAGAGCGTCGGCGAAGGGGCGCCCGCCGTGAAACCCGTCGAAGGGCGCGAGGCGGAGCCCTCTCTCGGTGACGCCAGCAGGCTGGAATGGCCCGGCGCCGACCAGGGCGCCGCCGGCCCCTGCCCGCACCAGCGCGGAAGGAAGCGTGGCGAGGGCCTCCGCAAACCCGGGGAACGGGTACGAGAGGGCGATGCGCAGCTCCCGGTCCGAAAGCACCTGCACTCCCGAGAGCAGGGCTGCGTTGCCCTGGCGCACGGCAGCGCTGCCCGCGATGGGCGCCGTGAGCCATGAATGAGCCGATCCCGGTCCGCCCAGCCGGGCCAGGCTGGCGGCCACGTCGGCCGCGGCGACGGGCTGCCCATCCTGGAAGCGGAGCGCCGGCGCGAGGCGCAGGCGCCAGGCGCGAGCTCCGTCCTCGGGCTCGGGCAGTGCCTCCAGCAGCCCCGGGCGCAGCGCGTGGTGCTCGTCCACCTCGAGCAGCGTCGCGTGCGCGGCGCGCACCGCCGCGAGCTCGGTCGGCGAGGTGGCGCGCGCGGGATCGGGCTGCGCGGGGGAGGCGGGCAAGAGGACGCGCAGCGCGCCGCCATAGCGCGGGCGCACGCCCGCCTCCGCGGAAGGCGGATGAGCGAGCGCGAGGAGCGCGAAGAGGCACCTGGCGACCACGACCCGTCCACTCATGGTCATCGCCACTCCGCCCGCGCGTCGGCGGTCAGGATCCAGAGCCGCGTTCCGCCGTCGGGCAGTGCCGCCGCCAGGATGGCGTCGTCGAGTCCATCACCCGTCAAGTCGGCGGCAGCTCCGGCGACGAGCGAGCCCTCCACGTCCGTCGACTCGAACGTGACGGCCGCCTGCGCGCCCAGCCTCACGACCCGCGCACGATCCGAGGTGCCGGGCAGCGCCGAAGGTGCGACCAGCTCGGGTTCGCCGTCCCCGTCGAGGTCGGCGAGCGTGAAACCGACGCCGACCGCCGGGACATCGGGAAGGACCGGGGTGAGCGTGGGGCCCAGGAGCCGCACCGTGAAGTCTGCGGCGAGGACGGCATAGGCGACGCGCCCCGGCCGAGGCGCCGCCGACGCGCCGAAGAGTTCACGCATGGAGGCAGGGCGCGCGCCGGGATCCGCGAACGCGGAGATCACGTCGGCGAGCACTCCGCGGCCGGGGATGAATGCTCCGAACAGGGTCCCGGCGCCGCCTGCGGTGATGGGAACCGAGGCCGACGTCGGCGGCAGGCTGATCCAGCCGACGTGCTTGAGGTCGTCGCCCGCTGCGGACAGGATCTCTCCTTCGGGCCAGCCCGCCACCGCGTAGGCGAGGCGGCCTTCCCCGAAGGCGCCGATCGAGATCACCGCCGCCAGATCGCGCACGCTGGGCCCTGGCGGCTGCGGCGTCAGGCGGTGGAATGCGAGCCGCCCGCCGTGCGGGTCCAGCAGCGTGATGCCAGCCTGCGTGACTGCCGCCAGGCGCACGCCTGTCTCGACCGTCCCTGCCGCGATCGCGAGCACGCGTCCTGGCAGCTCCGCCAGGGGCAAGAGGCGCAGGGCGCCAACGGCGGGCCGCGCTGTGACGGCCAGTGCTCGCGTCGGTTCGTCCGACTGCGTGGTGACGGCCAGAAGACGCGAGCCGGCACCGCGCGCCGCGGGTGAGCCCTGCAGGAAGAAGTTGGGACGCGTGGGGACGACCTCGCCCGACAAGGCCAGGGTGCTCCCCAGCAGGGACGCGTGGACGCGCAGGAGCAGGTCGGCTCCGAGCGCTCGGGCGGCGCCTTCCGCGTCTGCGAGCTGCGATCCTCGTAGCGGCAGCACGGTCTGTCCGCGCCGCGCGAGCGCAGCTGCGAGCGCCGTCTCGAACGGCTCGCGCAGGCCCTCCGCGCCCGGCGCGAGGACCGCCAGCGCGACCTTGCCTGGATCGGTGCCCTCCTCCACCCGAGCCGCCAGATCCTCGGAGGCACGACCTACCGCACCGCCCGAAGGCGAGGCAGCGGCGGCAGCGAGGAGGCCGAGGAGGATGAGCACGGCGCGATACTACGGCCTCAGGCCTCGGGGGGCTGCGATTGCGAAAGCGCGAATGGCATCGGCCGTGCTCGCGAGCAGCCAGCTCGCACCTCAGCCGGGTCCCTGCCTGAGGCCCGAGGCCCGGAGAAGGGAGCGAGACCTCTCACCGATCTTCCATGAAGAAGTTCTGCGGCGCGGATCCCGGGACAGGCTCGGCCGCGCTCCGCGATGGCACGGTGCCACCGACGAAGGCGACGAGGGGCGCGTCGAGAGCGCCCGCATCCGCCAGCAGTCCGCTCTTCACGTCGATCCTTGCGAACTCCACGTTGCGCGGCGGCTGGAAATCGGTGGCGGGTCGCCGAGCCAGGGCCTCGCGCATGAACGCCGCCCAGGCTGGCAGAGCCGCGCCGGCTCCCGTCTCGTGAGGTCCGAGCGGATCGTGCGAGTCGAAGCCCACCCATACCCCCGCGACGAGGTCGGGAGCGAACCCCACGAACCAGGCGTCCCGGTGCTCCTGGGCGGTGCCCGTCTTGCCTGCCAGTGGCCGGCCAAGCGACTTCGCGGCGGCGCCCGTGCCGTACTCGATGACGTCGCGCATCATGGTGGAGAGGACGAACGCGACCTCCGGCTCGAGGCCAGACTCGGGGTGGGCGGGTGCGGGCGCGGCCTGGCCCTGGACTGCCGCCGGCACCGTCGTGGCCCCCGTCGAGATCTCGGTGGGTGTCGCAGTGGAGGGGACGCGAGGCGGTGACGGCTCCACCGCCGCGGCGTAGGCGTCGGGGGCCGTCACCGGCTGGTTGTCTTCGAGCACCTGTCCCTTGCGATCGCGCACGCGCAGCACCAGCAGCGGCGGGGTCGCGAACCCTCGAGCAGCTATGGTCGCGTATGCGTTCACGAGTTCGAGCGGCGTCACCTCGCCCACTCCGAGCGCGAGCGAGAGCGTACGCGGGAGATCGTTCACGACGCCGCAGCGGCGGGCGACCCCGATCACCGCGTCCACGCCGAGCGCGTCCACGAGCTTCGCCGCCACGGTGTTCTTCGAGTGCGCCAGCGCCTGCTTGAGGAGCATGGGGCCCTCGTACTCGTCGCGCTCGAAGTTCTGCGGCTTCCATTCCTTGCCGGTCCACGGGTCGCGGTAAAGATCGGGCGTGTCGTAGACGATCGTGGCGGGCGTATAGCGCCTCGACTCGACGGCCGCCCCCCACACGAACGGCTTGAAGGCGGAGCCGGGTTGCCGCTTTGCCTGGATGGCGCGGTTGAACTGCGAGAGGCCGAAGTCGTACCCGCCGACCAGGGCCCGTATGCCACGCGTGGCGGGGTCGATGGCGACCAGCGCGCCTTGCACCTTCGGTACCTGCTCGAGCGCGATGGGCACGGGCTTGCCCGAACGCGCCAGCTGGCCGGGGTCGGTCTTGCCGGGGAGCGCGCGCACCAGCACGACGTCGCCTGTCTTCACCACGTCCTTCATCCGGCGGGGGACGGCGGTGCCGGAGACCGGGTTGTACTTCCGGGACCAGAGCAGCTCGGACAGGGAGAGGGTCCCGGTCGCGTTCCCGAGGTCGACGGTGGCGCTCTTCTCGCCCACCTGCGTCACGAGTCCGTCGTAGAGGTGATTCGGCAGGAGCGGTTTCACGCTCAGCATGCGCCGGATGTCCCCCTGGTTCTCGGCACCCGGTTCCAGGTCGTCCACCGACACCCGGCCGAGATCCCAGACGAGGACTTCGCCAGGCCGCGCCTGTGCTCCCTTCAGCCGCTCCCGCCACAGCGGCATGGCGGCGGCGAGCTGTTTCTCGTCCAGGTGCGCGACGGCGCCGCGCCACCCTTGCCGCTTGTCGATCGCGCGGAGCTGCGCAGTGACCGCCTCCTCCGCCGCCTTCTGGGCGGCGCCGTCCATCGCGACGTCTACCTGGAGGCCATCCGTCTCGACGCGCTCTGCGCCGTAGCGCCCGTCGAGGTACCTCCGGACCGCGTCGGCATACCAGGCGCCGACCGGCTCATCGGAATGGCTGGCGACGAGGATGGGCTTGGCTGCCTCGGTGTCCGCCGTATGCTGGGAGATGAAGCCCTCCTCGGCCATGCGGCGCAGCACGTACTTCTGCCGCTCCTTCGCGGCTTGCTGGTGCTTCACCGGAGAGAGCCGCTCCGGCGATTGGACCAACCCTGCGATGATGGCGGCCTCGCCCACCGAGAGCTTCTGCACGCTCTTGCCGAAGTAGAACCGCGAGGCCTCCTCGACACCGTATCGCCGGTGCCCGAAGTAGATCTGGTTGAGGTAGAGGTAGAGGATCTCGTCCTTCTTCAGGTTTTGCTCGAGGCGCCGCGCCAGGACGATCTCCTTCAGCTTGCGCGTCATCCGCTTCTCGGACGAGAGCAGGAACGTCTTCACCACCTGCTGCGTGATGGTGGAGCCGCCGCAGTACGTGTGGCCGCGCAGTGCGTTCTTGAGGGCGCAGCGGGCGATGGCGAGGTAGTTCACGCCCTGGTGCTCGTAGAACTTGGCGTCCTCGGAGGCCAGCACCGCCTTCTTCACCACGTCCGGGATCTGCTCGAAGGGAATGACGGTGCGCCGTTCCTGGTAAAACGCGAAGGCCTCGCTCCCGTCCAGGGCGTAGACGCGCGTGGTGATGAGCGGCCGGTAGTCCCGGAGCGTGTCGAAGGCGGGCAGACCGTGTGTTGCGGCGAAGGCGAGGCCTCCGCCCAGCCCGGCGGTGGCAAGGACGGCAAGGACGGCGAGTCGGCGGTGGGCGCGCACGAAGCGGCGCGCGCGGGCCAGGACGGGGTCGGCGCGGGGGCTCACGGTCGCGAGGTCGCAGGCGGGAGTGTTCAAATGAGGGGCTCGAGGGAGATGCCTGCTCCTGTAGGGCAGGGTGCGCCGTCTAACGCTCCTTGACCCCGGCAGGCAAGGACTCTCTCCCTTACGCCGGGACGGAGGATGCCAAAGCACCGGCCGTGCCGGAGCGCGACGACCCTACAAACATACGGGCAGCGGAGGAATTCCGGGCGAGCAGGGGGCTGTGTCCAGTGGGACACGTGGAAAAGCCTCATCTCTTGCCACAGCCTTGGGCCTCACCCTCTCGGACCTCAGGTCCAGGGAGACGCCCGTGATCGCGTCGGCCTTTCCTGAGAGCCTGTGAATCTATCCCCTCCCGTCGCCGCGACGGCCGATCTGCGGCGCCGGGCTTTGTCGCAAGCCCTCGCAGTAGCACGAGCTACAGCTTCAGGCTTGCTCCTCGCGCGGCTTGCAGCTAGGCCGCCTGGCTCGGTCCGGGGATAAACTCACAGGCCCTGAGGCCTGAAGCCCGGGTCTTCCATCACCTCTTGATCCCGAGCCCCTTCATCTTCTTGTAGAGGTGGCTCCTCTCGAGCCCGAGCGCCCGCGCCGTCTCCGAGACGTTCTCGCCGTTCCGGTCCAGCGCCGCGAGGATGATCTCGCGCTCCGCCTCCTCCACCAGCTCATGGAAGCTGGCTCCCTCCCGGAAGCGGTCGTCGCGCGGCTTGCGCGCGCCCGGCAGCACCGCCGCGACCTCGTCCCGACCGAGCTCCGGCCCGTCGCACAGGATGGCGACGCGCTCGACGAGGTTCCGGAGCTCCCGCACGTTCCCTGGCCACCCGTGGCCCTGGAGCACGAGGTAGGCCTCGCGCGCGAAGGACATCGGGCGGCGGCCGTTGCGTTCGCAGGCCTCGGCGAGGAACCGATCGGCGAGCTCGGGAATGTCCTCCTTGCGCTCGCGCAGCGGAGGGGCGTGGACGAGGACCACCGCCAGCCGGTAGTAGAGGTCCTCGCGGAAGCGGCCCGCGGCGACCTCGGTCTCGAGGTCCTTGTTGGTGGCCGCCACCACGCGGACGTCCACCTTGAGCGTCTGTTGCCCGCCGACGCGCTCGAGCTCGCCCTCCTGGAGCGCGCGCAGCACCTTGGCCTGCATGGCGGGTGGCATGTCGCCCACCTCGTCGAGGAAGAGCGTGCCGCCGTCCGCGAGCTCGAACTTCCCCCGCCTCGCCGCCACAGCGCCTGTGAAGGCGCCCTTCTCATGGCCGAAGAGCTCGCTCTCGATGAGCTCTGCCGGCACTGCCGCGCAGTTGAGCTTCACGAAGGGCGCTCCCTTCCTGCGGGACCCGTCGTGGAGGGCGCGGGCGATCAGCTCCTTCCCCGTCCCGTTCTCGCCGGTGACGAGCACGCGACCCTCGCTGGCGGCCGCGCGGCGCACCAGCTCGAGGAGGCGCTGCATGGCCGGACCGGCACCGACCATCTCGAAGCGCCCCGCCTCGCGCTTGAGCGCCGCGTTCTCCTCGGCGAGGTGGCGCATGGCGAGGCCGTTGCGGACGGCGACGAGCAGCTTTTCACGTTCGGTGATGGGCTTCTCGAGGTAGTCGAACGCGCCGAGCTTGAAGGCCTGCCGGACCGTCTCGAGCGAGCCGTGGCCGCTCATGATGACGACGGGGAGGTCGGGCCGGGTGGCCCGGGCGCGCTCGAGGACGGTGAGGCCGTCGAGATCCGGCATCTTCACGTCCATCACGACCAGATCGACGGGCAGCGCCGCGATCTTCTCCAGCGCCTCCTGGCCGCCGGAGGCGGTCTCCGCGGTATAGCCCTCAAGGGTGAGAGCGCGCGCTAGCGTGAGCTGGATGTTCCGCTCGTCGTCGACGATGAGAATGGTGGCCGCCATCGGGTGAAGACTCTACATGGGACGGAATTTCTTTGACATGCGTTGCGAACGGAGCGACAAACCCAACGTCCTAAAACCCTGGTATGTGAGTGAAGGAGACGAGATGCGTCGCAGCCTTCTGCTTTCGCTTTCAGTGACTGTACTGTTCCTGTCGGGATGTCCTTCGAAGCCGAAAGACGGCGAGTGCAAGACGAGTGACGACTGCAAGGAACAGCAGGGTTTCGGCAAGGTGTGCGTCGAAGGACGGTGCCAGGAGTGCGGTGCCGACACGGATTGCCAGGCCGGATTCGTGTGCCGCCAGAACAAGTGCATGCCCCGTCCGGAGTGCTCGCAGGATGCCGACTGCGGCGCCGGGAAGACGTGCCAGGAGGGGCACTGCAACGCCGCCGCGCCCAAGGCAGAGTGCGACAGCGACGCGCAGTGTGGCGCTGGCCAAGCTTGCGAGGCCGGGCGTTGCGTTGCCAAGGCGGGCGGGGCTGGTGCGGCCGCCTGCGGAGGCGAGGACAACGCGGTGCATTTCGCCTTCGACAGGGCCGATCTAGACAGCCAGGCCCGCGGTGCGCTGGAGCGGGTGGCGAGCTGCCTCAAGGCGGCGGGTGGCGCGCATGTGGTGGTCGAGGGCCACTGCGACGAGAAAGGCACGACCGAGTACAACCTGCACCTGGGCGAGCGGCGCGCGGAGGCGGTGCGGAAGTACCTCGTGAACCTGGGCGTCAACGGCAAGAGCGTGAAGGCGACGAGCTTCGGGAAAGAGCGACCGATCTGCAATGAGCACAGCGACGACTGCTGGGCGAAGAACCGCCGCGGCGTGGTGAAGGCCGAGGGGGCGGATCGCACGTGAAGCAAGCGTGGTTCCTCGTCCTGCTGGGCGTCTCCGCCTGCTGGGTCCCGCTCGGGCGGGGCAAGCAGATGGAGGCGCGCATCCAGCGCCTCGAGGGCGAGAGCGAGCTCGCCGCCAAACAGCTCGACGAGCAGCGCACGGCCGTGCGCGAGCGCATCGCGGCGGTGGACGCGAAGATCGCCGAGGTCCAGAAGAAGATCGACGAGCTCAACGCCACCGCGCACCGCAGCGGCGCCGACCTCGCCGTGAACCAGGATCGCCTCCAGGAAGAGGCCGTGCGCCTGCGCGGCCTCCTCGAGGAGGAGGGCCACAAGCTCGAGGTGCTGGGGCAGACGCTCGCGCAGCAGAAGAGCGACACCGATGCGCGCTTCGCCGCGCTCAAGGGCTCCGGCGCGCTCGACGAGTACGAGGGGAAGAAGAAGGCGGAGCAGCTCAAGCGCCCCACCGACAAGGTGGAGTTCTTCGCGCTCGCGCAGGCACAGGAGGGCAAGGGCGAGCGCGCTGTCGCGCGCGAGCTCTACGAGGAGTTCGTGAAGAAGTGGCCCAGCGACCCGCGCGCGGCTGACGCACACTTCCGCCTGGGCGAGCTGTGGTACGGCGAGCGGCGCTATCGTCAGGCCATCCTGGAGTACGGCAAGGTGGCGCAGGACTTCCCGCGCTCGGACAAGGCGCCCGACGCGCTGCTCCGCACGGGCGAGTCGATGCTTGCGCTCGACCTCAGGGATGACGCGCGGGGCCTTTTCGAGGAGGTCACCAAGCGCTATCCGCGCTCGACCGCCGCGCGGCGAGCCAAGGCCCGCCTCGCGGAGCTCTCGACCTCCAAGAAGAAGGCCACGAAGAAGAAGCCCTGATTGGTCCCTCGGTTGAGTTGAACACCGTGAACGCGCCGGCGTAGCTCTTTCGGGCTCGGGCTCGGGCTCGGGCCTCAATCCACCCGAGCTCTGCCCATCAGTCCCCTTCCTCGTCGTCACGCGCCGCCAGATCGCGCCCCTCGTCCTGGAGCCCCCACTGGGCGATCCGCTTCATGACGGTACTCTTGGCGATGCCGAGCTCCTTCACCACCGCCGTCCGCTTGCCGCGATGGCGCCGGAGGGAGAGCCGGATGGCCTCGCGTTCCAGGTCCTCCAGCGTGAGCCCGCGCATGTACAGCGTGTCGTCATCGCCTGCTCCCTCGCCGGCGCCGCGCGCGTCCTCGAAGGTCACGGCGGAGGCCGGGACAGTGAGGCCCTCGCCGCGGAAGAGGAGCGCCCGCTGGATCACGTTCTTCAGCTGACGCACGTTCCCGGGCCAGTCATAGGACTCCATCTTCGCCAGGGCTTCCTCGGAGAAGCGTAGCGCCAGTCCGCGCGGGGACGCGCGCGCCAGCAAGAGGTCGGCGAGCGTCCGCACGTCGCTGCTGCGCGCTCGCAGTGGGGGGATCGTCACCGGGACCACGCACAGCCGGTAATACAGGTCCTCGCGGAACTTGCGGGCCCGCACCTGGGCACGCAGGTCGCGGTGCGTGGCGCCCACCACGCGTACGTTCACGGTGAGCGGGCGCGACGCGCCGACGCGCTTCACCTCGCCGAGCTCGAGCGTGCGCAGGAGCTTCGGCTGCAGGTCGAGTGGCAGCTCGCCGATCTCGTCGAGGAAGATGGTGCCACCGTCGGCCTCCTCGAAGGCGCCCTTGCGAAGCCGCTCCGCGCCCGTGAAGGCGCCCTTCTCGTGCCCGAAGAGCTCGCTCTCGATGAGCGACTCCGCGATGGCGGAGCAGTTCACCGGGATGAAGGCAGCCTCGCGCCGGCCCGAGAGGCGGTGGAGCGCACGCGCCACCAGCTCCTTTCCGGTGCCGGTCTCACCGAAGATGGTGACGGCGGCGTCGGCCGGCGCGACGCGCTCGATCAGATCGAACATCTGCCGCATGGCCGGGTCGCCGGAGGTCATGCCCTCGAAGGCGGGCGGGGGCGTGGGGCGCGCTCCACCGGCCAGCTCGAGCACGACCTCTGCGTCCCCAAGCGTGAGCGTCGCTCCTGGGGGCAATTCGGCCTCGGTCACGCGCACGCCGGCGAGGATCGTGCCGTTCGTGGATCCCAGGTCCCGCAGGCGCCAGCGCCCTTGCTGGCAATCGAGCCGCAGGTGACGCGCGGACACGAACGGATCCGAGAGGACGACGTCGTTCGATGGATCCTTCCCCAACGTGACGGCCTCGCAGTCGAGCGAGAGCAGGCGCTCCCGCCCTTGCTCGCGGATGCGCAGGCGGGCCGGCCCGTGTCGCTGAGCCTCGCCAGGGGCGCGCAATGAGGTGCCGCCCGAGATCTGCGTCGCGCCGTCGTCCGCGAGCACGCCGGAGCGGAAGAGGGCGCGCCAGGCGCCCAGCCCGATCTCGGCCCCATCGGACAAGGGCGCCTCCGTCACGATCTCACCGCCGACGGACGTCCCGCGCCCCGACCGATCGCGCAGGTAGAAACGGTCTCCCCGGCGCTCCACCTGCGCCTGCAGGCGAGAGAGCGCCGGGTCGGGCAGGGATACGTCGCACTCCGGCGCGCGGCCCACGGTCGTGCAGTCGGCGAGCGCCACGCGGAGGAGCTCCTCGCCGTGGCGGAAGAAGGCGAGCTCGGGCATAGCCGGCGAGCCTAGCGCACCGTCGTGCGGCGAGTGAAGTCCGATTCGTGCCTTCGGGTAGTTTGCGTGACGGCGGCCGGCTAGTGCTAGCGCACGAGCGCCTCGAACTCGGCTCTTCCCTTGAGCCCGTCGAACATGGGATCCGTGGCCAGCCAGCTGCGGACCTTGGCCGGATCGGCGGCGAGCGCCCGGCCCAAGGCCTCGAGGGCGGCGTCCGGCTTATCCCAGAGCGCGTAGAGCGCGCCGATATTGTAGTTGAGCAGGAGGTCGTCGGCCGACAGCTCCTTCGCGCGGGCGTAGGCCCGCTCCGCCTCGGCGTAGAAGCCCTTCTGCGCGTAGCAGATGCCCAGGTCGAGGTGTGCCTCGAAGCCGTCCGGGTCGAGCCGCACCACCTCCTTCAGCTGGGTGATCGCGCCGCGGTAGTCGCCCTCGTCCATGAGCAGCGCGGCCAGCTCGTGGCGCGGGAAGGAGTCCTTCGGGTCGAGCGCGATGGCGGTCTCGAGCTCCTTCATCGCCTCGTCGGTCTTGCCCTGGTCGGCGTAGGTGAGCCCGAGGTTCAGATGCGCGTCCGGGTACTCGGGCTCGAGCTGGATGGCGTCCTTGTACTCCGCGATGGCCATGTCCGGTCCATGCGTGGCGAGGAAGCAAGCCAGGTTGTAGTGCGCAGTGGCGCTGTCCGGCTCGAGCGAGAGAGCGGTCAGGTACTCCTGCATGGCCTCGCGGTAGAGCTTCTTCTCGGAGTAGACGGTGGCGAGGTTGTCGTGGGCGTGCGCCGATTGAGGGTCGAGCTCGATGGCCCGCTTGAACTCCTTGATTGCCTCGTCGAGCCAGCCGCGGTCGGCGAGCTCGATGCCGCGCGAGTTGTGCTCGTCGGACAGAGCGATGTGGTCCTTTTCGCGGCTCACGGTCGAGATTCTACTCGCTGGCGGCCCGCGGAGGGCGAGGGCCCAGAGATCTACCCCAGCGGAGCGCGCGAGCCACCGCCAACTCCAGCGAACGCGCGAGCGGCTCCCCGGCAGGATAAGCCCCGATGCAGCTCGCGGAAGAACTGAGTCGCCGGGGGCGCAGGCCGCCCCCGCCCCGCCGGGCAAAGCCCATCGGGGCCCCACCCCGGCCACGCCGCAGAGCAATCACATTCTTCGACAGGTCTTGAGCTTCAGGCCTCGGGCCGCTCGCGGTTCCGGCCTCCACGATTCGAGATTGACGTGAGTGCGTGCTCGCGGGCATCCTCCAGCGGCCCCCACGCGCCCACGGATGGCCCTCTACACGCCACTCTCACAGGAGCAGCTCGCCGAAGTGCTGGGGCGGTACGGTCTCCCACCACCGGACCGCACGCTCCCGGAGCCCAAGGGTAGCGTCAACACGAACTACCACCTGTGGTCGGGCGGCAAGCGCTGGTTCCTGCGCCTCAACGAGGGCAAGACGGTTGAGGACGTCTTGTTCGAGGCGGAGGTGCTCCGGTTCCTGGCGCGCGAAGGTTTCCCGGCCGCGCCGCTCCTGCTATCCCGAGAGGGTGCCCCGCAGATCGAGGTGGCGGGACGGCCTGCCATGCTCTTCGCGTTCGTCGAGGGGGAGGAGCTCCTCCGGACGGACGTGACCCTTGACCGCTGCCGCAAGATCGGCGCCGAGCTGGGCCGTCTCCACGCGCTCGCGCCCCGTTTCGAGGCCACGCGGCCCAACCCCTACCGCTGGGAACGCGTGTCCGAATGGATCCGCGAGCTCGAGCCGGACGGCGGCGGCGATCCGATGGTCGCGCCTTGCCTCCCGATGCTCCGACGGGAGCTCGACCTGTCTCGCGCGCTGCCCGAAGCCCCGCGCGGCCTCGTGCACGGCGATCTCTTCCTCGACAACGTCCTATGGGCCGGCGAGCGCATCGCGGCGCTCCTTGACTGGGAGATGAGCTGCGTCGACGCGCTCGCGTACGACCTGGCGGTGGTGGTCAACGCATGGTGCTACGGAGAGCGCTTCGAGCCGCCGCTGGCGCGCGCCCTCCTCGCCGGCTATCGCCAGAACGCCGTCCTCGACCGGGCCACGGCCGACGCGCTCTTCGCCTACGCCCGGTACGTGGCCCTGCGCTATACCGCGTCGCGCATCCACGCCTTCCACCTGGCGGCGCTGCCGGCTGACCGGCTCGCCTGGAAGGACTGGACCCGCTACCGCGACCGGCTCGCCGCGCTGGGCGCCATGGGGGAGCAGGCGTTCCGCGCGCTCGTCGGGATCTGAGTACCCGGGGGCGAAGGCGGCCCCCGCCCCGCCGGGCAAGCCCGTCGAGGCCCCACCCCCGCCAAGCGGCCGGGCGGTCCATTTTTCGACAGGTCTTGAGAGACAGGCCTCGGGCCTCGGGCAGCGAACACGACTTCGGGATCCTCGGGGAGCCGCTCGCGAATCTGCATCTCCTGAGGTCCGATGCCTGAGGCCCGAAGCCCAGGAGGCATCGGACGCGGTCACAGGCCGCTCTTGAACCGCCAGACACCGCCCTCCCGGATGAAGCGCATGCGGTGCGTGTCGCTGGCCTGCTTCGCGACCTCGCCCGCCTTGGTCGTGATGCGGTAGTGCTCGTCGTAGAAGACGAAGGCCTCCGCCTCCTCGCCGCCGACGTTGACGGTCCTCACCGCGATGTCCAGCCGGAGGGCCGAGACGTTCTTGAAGTCATCGGAGATGCGCTTCTTGAGTTGCTCGTAGTCGATGTCGTCGCCAGGGTCGGGCGTCCCGGCGTCGTCGAAGTACTTCTGAGAGACGAGCGCCAGCACGGCCTCGGAATCGCGCCGTTCCGCCGCGCGGCGGTAGCCGTCGATGGTCGCGACGATGGCGCGGGTGTCGGACGTGTCCTGGATGTCCGTGCCTGGGATGCGGCGGCCGCCGCACCCGACGAGCGTGGTGACCGCGAGCAGACCGGCGACGGGGAGGAGGCGCATGCTCCCGGTTAAAACCCGCCTCGCCGTTCGCGTCAACTGGCTTGCGTCGCCAGGGCAGTCGCCCCGTTTCGTGAGCGTCGATCGAGCGAAGGCGGGCGACAGGGCTTCAGCCGCGGGGGAACCGTTCCGCGGCCATCTCGATGGGCACCGCCAGCGCCACGCCGGGCTCGCGGAGCAGGGCCAGGTCGATGATCCCGACCACCGCACCACGAGCGTCGAGCACGGCGCCGCCGCTTGCCCCGGGCCGCGCCTCGCCTGCCACAGCCAGATAGCGCGAACCTGCGAAAGGACGCCCTGGCGCGAGGACGTGCCCGTCGCCGCGGCCGCAGCGCGCCTGCGGACACCCGGCGAGCGCGATGGCGTCGCCGGGCGCCAGAGCGGCCGCTGTCCCGAGACTCGGGCCAGCTTCGAGCGGGCCGGCGACCTCGAGCAGTGCCAGGTCGAGGAGCGGTTCGCGGTCCACGATCCGAGCGGCGAGGTGGGCGCCGCCGCGCACGATGACCTCGATGGAGTCCGCCGGCATCTCCTCGACGACGTGGAGAGTGGTGAGCACGCGTCGCGCGGCCGCGTCCCAGACCACGCCAGAGCCTGTCCAGCCCCCACCTCGTACGACGACGACGGGCGCGTCCAGTGATGGCACCGGCGCGGTAGGGACGGGTGGCGCGGCGAGCGCGATGGCCAGGAAGAGGGGAACCAACGACCGAGCACGCTATCGCCCCCTTATGGGTGCAGTCAATGTAGGGATCTTGAAGGGGCCCACGGTAGGCTGCCCGCAAGCGGTGGGGTCCAGCCAAGCAGTGCAGGTTGGCCTTGCCAGCGGCTAGACGTGCTCCTAAAGTCCGCCGCCATGTCGACTCCCAGCTTCGACGCGCTCAAGACCTTCTTCGAGACCGCCGCGGCGGCGAGGAAGGCGACCAAGCCACTCAAGGACGGGGCCGAAGTCGCCGTCCAGCTGGATGGCGGCTCCGCTTCTTTCGTCATGCGAGATGGCAAGCCGCAGCTCATCGAGGGCAAGGCGCAGAACCCCGACTTCACTCTCGTCTTGCCGGACGCCGCCGTGAAGCGCATCACCTCGCTCAAGAGCGACGACGTGGGGGAGTTCGGGGTCGAGTTCTTCAAGCTCGTCCTCGAGAAGGACCCCTCGGTGAAGGTCCGGATCAAGATCGACGCGTCCACCGGCCAGCTCCTCTCCCATGGTTACCTGAGCGTCCTCGCCCAGGGCGGGCTGAAGGTGACGTGGTGGCTCTTGAAGAACGGCGTCAAGAACCCCAAGGCAGCCATCGATCGCTTGCGCGGGTCGAAGTGACGGGCCAGCCGTTCGGACGCAGTCGAGCGCGCCCGTTGTTCACGGCCAGTCGCCGTCCCATGTGACGGGCTCCCCGTAGGAGTCCCGTTCGAACGCGCACCTCCGTGCAGCGTCCTCCGCTTGTTCGCGGGCGCCATCTTCGGTGGCGCTCGCCGCGAACGCGTTCCAGGCTGCGATGCCGGCGTCCCATCGCCCCACCAGGCACAGCGCCTCGGCGGTCATGCGGCGCGCCTCCCTGGCCAGGGCCGGGTCCAGCGCCCCGTCGTCGAGCGGGCCGAGATCGGCGAGAGCGCGCGCGGGGGCTCCGCGCGCCAGGGAGGCCCGCGCCAGGAGATAACGCGCGAGCCCCGCGTCGCTGCGCGCGAGGCGGGCCAGCGCCAGGGCCGGGTCGCCGAGGCCGAGGAGCCACGGGCCCACCTCGGCGCGGAGCTTCGCATCGCCCGCGGCTGCCAGCTTCGCGCGGAGAGCGCGCGCCTCCGGGCCCTCGGTGCCGAGCGCCAGCGCGGCGCGATAGCGCTCGGCCGCGCCGGCCGCGCCGGCCGCGTCGCCACGGTGCAGGCTCAGGTCGCCCAGCGCGCCGAGGAGCGTCGCCTGCAGCGCGCGCCGGCCTCCTGCGACCTGTGCGCGCGCGAGCGCTTCCCGCAAGATGGCCTCGGCCCGGGAGAGTTCGCCGGCGGCGCGCCAGGCCTCGGCCGCGGGCCGCAGCCAGGAGGGATCGCCCCCGGAGAGCGCGCTCGCCCGTCGCAGGAGCGCCTCGGCCGCCGGGGCGCGCCCCGCCGCCGCCGCACGAGCCGACTCCCGTTCCAGCCCCGCCACCTCCCGGGCGCAAACACGCGCGAACAGGCTCGCACGCTCGAAGCGGGCCTCTGCCGCCGCCGCCAGGGCAGGAGGCACGGAAACGCCGTCGAGGAAGCGCTGCCACTCGGCGTCGAGCTCCGCGAGCGGGCGGCCGAAGGCGCTGCCGACGTCGCCGCCTCGGTACGCCGCGAGCACGGGCGCGGGCCCGTACCGGTCGAGGAGGAAGCGGAGGAAGCTCCCCGACGCGGTATAGGCGCGTGCCGGCGCCGCGCCGAAGAAGCCGCCCGCCCCGAGGAGCGAGGCGAGCGGCGGCAGGCGGCCCTGGTCCCGCATGGCGCGCGCGAGTCCGTGGATGCCGAAGGGCCCGGATGGCCCCTCCACCGCCACCGCGAGCCCTTCGACGAGCCCCACGTTCACGAGCAGGCCGGCTCGCGCTGGCACGCGCAGCAAGCCGTCCGCGGCCGCCGAGGCGAGGGCGTGCGCGAGCTCGTGTCGCAGCACGGGGTGCGGCACGCCCTCGTCGTTGAGGTGGATCTCGGCCAGCCAGGGCTTGGTGAAGCTGGTGCGTCCGGCGCCCACGAGCCGGCGCTTTTCCTCGGCGTTCCGGTAGAGCCACACCGTCGCGCGTGGCGGCCGCGAGAGGCCGAGCGCGGCCGCCACTGCGTCAGCATCGTACTCGCAGTCACGTAGGGCCCGCGCCGCGTCGGCCTGGCTCCGCTCGCGCGCCAGGTGGAGCACGCAGCGCGGTCCCTCGCGCAGCCCCCCCAGCGCCTCCGCGATCTCGCGTCGCGTGGGCGTGCCGCCCCCCGCGGAGCGAGCGAGGAACGCGGCGGCCGCGGCGGCGGCGAGGCCCGCCGCCGGCGCGCGCCAGCGCGCGCCGCTCCGCCATCGGACGGCGAGCGCCGCTGCCGCCAGCGACGCCGCGGTCCACGCCAAGGTCCCCGCCCGAAAGAGGACGAGCCGCGCGTCGACGGGGATGGCCTCGTCGTAGAGCGGTCCAGGCCAGAAGCCGAGCAGGTGGTCGTACGCGGAAGCTGCAGGCCCGTCATAGGCGGCGAGCAGCGTCCCGGCGAGCGAGGCGAGGGCGACCAAGGCATAGAGCAGCGCCGCTCGCAGGCGGCGGCCGCGCGCCAGAATGCCGGTCCCGACGCCGAGTGACGCCGCGAGCAGCCCGGAGGGCAAGGCAGCCATCGCGAAGAGCGGAACGCTCGCGAGCGCGCGGCACGGCGTCGCGAGCGCGGCGCGCACGCTCGAGGTCGCGAGGAGGAGCGCCAGGAGCGCCGTGAGCGTCCCGGCGGCGGAGATGAACGAGCGTAGCACTCTTGGTGGATGTGGCCCCTGATAGGCGAGCTCGAGCCGGGCGGCGGCGATGCCGAGTGAAGGCCCGAGGAAGAACGCGGAGGCGAGCGCCGCCGCGAGGCCGAGCTCGTACCCGGGCACCTCCAGGAGCGGCAGCGCGCCTCCCGCGAGGGCGAGCGCCACGAGCGCAATCGCCGCGCCGAGCGCGAGGCGAGAGCGGAGGAGCAGTGGCAGGGTCGCGAAGGTGCTCGGCTCCGACATGTGCGCGCGGGTGGTGGTCCGGCCCGACCGGGAGTCTACCCCCTGCCGGCCAGACGGCCGTCGTGGATTGCTAGGCAACCCTCTAGGAGCCGGATAACATGATGGCGCGATGACGGAACACCGCGAGCACGCGCGCATGCCCATCGAGCTCGAGGTCCGCTACCGGAAGCTCAACAGCTTCTTCGCCGACTACACGAAGAACATCTCGAAGGGCGGCAGCTTCATCGCCACCAAGAACCCGTTGCCCGCGGGGACGACGTTCCTCTTCAAGCTGTCGGTCCCCGGGCGCGGCGAGCCCTTCGAGGTCGCGGGCGAGGTCGTCCGCGCCGAGGCCGGCGGCGGCGAGCATGGGATGGCCATCCGGTTCACCTGGAGCGAGCCCGCGGCGCGGACCGCCTTCGAGCAGGCAGTCGAGAAGCTCATGGCCGACAGCCTCGGTCCGCTCGTCGCGGCCGGGCTGCTCGAGGCCGCGGAGCCGACTCCGAAGCGGTGACGCCCGCGGCGCGACTGAAGACCCGTCGAAAAACGGACCGCCCCGGCGTTTGGCGGGGGCCGCCTTCGCCCCCGGGTACTCAAGACCTGTCGAAAGATGGATCGCCCGGCCGTTGGGCGGGGGTGGGGCCCCGACGGGCTTGCCCGGCGGGGCGGGGGCCGCCTTCGCCCCCGGGTACTCAGGACCTGTCGAAAGATGGATCGCCCGGCCGTTGGGCGGGGGTGGGGCCCCGACGGGCTTGCCCGGCGGGGCGGGGGCCGCCTTCGCCCCCGGGTACTCAGGGCAGCGGGATCGCCTCGAACCGCACCCGGTCTCCGCGCGCGACCCCGTGCCCGGCGCTCCAACCGCCGTTCACCTCGAGCACGTAGCGGCTCGCCGCGCCGACGCTGCGCGGCGTCGTGCTCATCGGGTCGGCGTCGGCCACGACACCGACCACCGTCCCGCTCTCCGCGATGAAGATCATGTCGAGCGGGATGAGCGTGTTCTTCATCCAGAAGGCGTGATCGCCGCTCTGCGGGAAGAGGAAGAGCATGCCCTCGTCCGCGCCGAGCTTCTGGCGGAACATGAGGCCGCGCTCGCGCTCGGCCTCCGTTCGCATGACCTCGACCGCCACCGAGGCGCTGCGGCCCGACGGGCTCTCCACCAAGACGCGCGGGCCGGGCGGCGGCGCTGCGTCTCTATCGAGCGACGGAGAGGAGGCGCGGCAGGCGCACAGCGCGAAGATCGCCAAGCTGCACGCCGCCAAGCTGCGGCGGCGGTTCACTGAAGCGGGGCGGCGCAGTAGGCCGAGAACAGGAGCGGACACGGGGGAGTGACGCCGTGGCACTTCGGCGGAGTCGCCGTATCACAGACTTGCGAAATGTCCGAGCAGCATGGATCGCTCGAACCCGTGTCTTGCGTACCGCTGGCGGGGATCTGGCAGCCGGCGATCCGGTAGTACGTGTCCCGCTGCGATTTCGCCAGGCTGTTGACGTAGTCGAGATCGACCGTCACGGGCCGGCAGACGAGCCCCGTGTCGCCCTGGAAGCAATCCGAGTTCGATTTGCACGCCTTCGAGCAGTACGGATTGTTCTTCACCTTGCTGCTGGAGACTTGATCGGGCGATTCGATGCAGATGAGGGCGTCGCAACCATTGCTCGGGTTGGACTCGAAAAAGTCGGCATGCACGCCGCCGTCGCCTTGCCCGGTCCGCAGCGAGCAGGCCTGACCCACGTCTGGGCCCTGACATCCGCTGAGGGCCGCGCTCAAGGCGAGAACAGAAAGAGTGACGGTGCGCATCGCCAGGCAAGGGTTAGCACGCGTTCCCCCTTACTTCAAGGACGGGCGATGGAGGGCATGTTCCCTACACCCCAGGCCCGTGGCGTGCGGTCGTGTCCCACACGATGGGTACCTTCCGTTTGCTCCACTCCCGCCCTTGATCTAGGATGCGCTCACAATTGACGGGCGGGAGATAACGTTGAATCTATCAATGCATACATTCACCCTCCTGCTCCTACTGGCGCCGGTCGGCGCGCTCGGGCAATCGCAGGAGGAACCTGGGATCGACCTCAGCGAACCGAACGAGGGGAAGTCCGGCGAGCAGCGCGTGCCGCCCTCTCCACGCGGAGCGAAGCAGCGCACGCAGGAGACGAGGGCGCGGGACGAGGCGCCACTCGCGCCGGGCGAGCGCGACGTCGCGCTCGGGGATCGGGTGAAGGCGGTCCAGCGCAAGGGGTTCCTCAAGCGCGGACGCTTGGAGCTCGGCCTCGACCTCCCCGGGACCCTCAACGACGCCTTCTACGAGAAGTTCGGCGTGAGCGGAAAGCTCGCCTACAACTTCCAGGACAGCTTCGCGCTGGCCGTGCGCGGCGCCCACTACTGGAACATCCGCTCGAGCCACGTGCGGGAAGGACAGATCGCCTTCTCGAGCCAGGTGCTCACCGCTCAGATCGAATCGCAGGTCATGCTCGACGGCATATGGTCTCCCGTCTACGGCAAGGTCGCCTGGCTGGGACAGCGGATCGTCCACTTCGACGTCTACCTGCTGGCCGGGTTGGGGTCGGTGTGGAGCGACACCGTTCGCAAGGGGCCGCTCTTCGACGGCCACATCGCCGCCGACTTCGGCGCCGGCATCCGCTTCTACCCGAGCAGCTGGCTCGCCCTGGACGCGGGGTTGATAGCGACGCTCTACCCGGATCAGCCCATCGAGACCGCGCCCAGCACGTTGCAGAAGGTCCTCGCGGCCCACGTCGGCTTCAGCGTCTTCTTCCCCTCGTCGTTCGAGTACGTCTACCCATGATAACGCGCACCGCGAGTCCCTACCTGTGCGCCGCTGCGTTGGCGGCCCTCTTGCCCCAGGCGGCCTTCGGGAGCGCCGCCGACGCCTTCGAGCACAAGGTGAAGCCCGTCTCGGGGCAGCTCTACACGAAGTCCGGCAAGCTCGAGCTGACGCCCGGCGGCACGTTTTCGCTGAACGACAGCTTCTTCACGAAGTACATGGGCGGCCTCAAGCTCGACTACCACCTGAGCGAGTTCTTCTCGCTCGGGGTGACGGGTGTGTTCGGCACCTCCGGCACCACCGGGTCGACCTCGGTCTGCGCGACGAATCAACCTTGTCGCTCCGCGACGCAGGATCAGCTGAACCAGGTCCCAGGGGACATCAAGTGGATTGCCGGAGCCGAGCTCGCCTTCTCGCCCGTCTACGGGAAGCTCAACGTCTTCGCGGAGAAGGCCGTGCACTTCGACCTCTCCATCCTGGGCGGCGTGGATGTCGTCAACTATCGCGACGTGCTCAGCCTGTCGGCCGCCCCGGGCACGACTCCGGGCAACGTGAGCACCCTGGGAGGCCACCTCGGCGTCGGGGCACGCGTCTTCCTGGCCCGTTTCATGGCGCTCCGTCTCGAGGTGAAGGACCTCGTCTACTCGGTCAAGGCGCTCGACCGGGGGAAGCTACAGACGCAGCTCTTCGCAGAGGCCGGCCTGTCCTTCTTCGTCCCGGTGGCGCACCGGGACGAGCAGTGAAGCGAGGAGTGCGATGGGATACCAGTTTCTAAGGCTCTCCGCCGCCGCCCTGGCACTCGTGCTGGCGGTGCCTGCCTCTGCCCAGCTCGGGATCGATCTCACTCCCGCCGAGAAGCAGAAGCAAGAGGACGCCAAGAAGCGAGAGGGGAAGAAGAAGGCGCCGGAGGCGAAGCCGCCTCCCAGGCCGCCCGCCTCGGTCAGCATGCCGGAGCTCGACATCGGCGCGCGCAAGGGCGAGGGGGCCCGGCGCGTCGCGGAGGCCAACAAGGTGTTCGCCGGTGGTGACTACGAGACCGCCGCCCTGGCCTACGACGCCGTCCTGCACGAGGCGGCCCTGGCCGAGGTCCACGACGAGGCGCGCTACCAGCTCGCGAAGAGCCTGGTCAAGCTCGGGCTCAACCACTCGGCGCTGGCCAAGCTCGACGAGATCCTGTCCAAGGGGCCGCAGGGCTCCCGCTACTTCCACAACGCCCTCGAGTGGCTCTTCTTCGTCGGCAAGAAGACGGTGAACGAGGGGGTCATCGTCTCGGAGGTCGTGCGCTACGCGAACGGCGTGTTGCCGCCGTCCTCGCAGGACAAGTTCAGCTATCTCCTGGCGCGCTATTCGTACGAGCGCGGCCGCGCGCTCGACGAGGCGGGACAAGGGAACGACGCCCGCCGCGCCTACGACGAGGCGAGGCGGCTGGCGGGCTCCGTGCGGGCGGAGGCGGGGAGCCGCGTCTCGGTCAAGGGCGCCGACGGGGCGGAGACCGATGACGGCGACGTGTACGCCAAGGCGCGCTTCCTGGATGGCCTGGTGAAATACGCGCAGGGCGAGGGGCAGCCCGCGGTCGATGCGTTCAAGGACGTGGTCCGGCTCACCAACCCGCGCCGGACCCGCGCGCCCGATCCGCGGCTGCGCGAGCTCGCCTTCCTGCAGCTCGCGCGCATCCACTACGAGCACAAGCAGAACCGCTACGCCATCTTCTACTACGACAAGATGCCCTGGGGCGGCGAGAGCTGGCTGGAGGGGCTGTGGGAGTCCTCGTACGCGCACTACCGGATCGGGAACTACGAGAAGGCCCTCGGGAACCTCTTGACGCTCCAGTCGCCCTACTTCCGGGACGAGTGGTTCCCCGAGTCCTGGATCCTGAAGGCCATCATCTACTACGAGAACTGCCGCTATCCCGAGGCGCGGGCCATCCTGGACGAATTCCACGCGACGTACGCGGACGTGCAGCAGGAGCTGGTCGCGCTCACCGGACGCAAGGCGCAGCCGGCGGCCTTCTTCGATCTGCTCGAGGACGCCGAGAAGGGACGCGGCGCGGCGGCCAATCCCATGATGCGCCGGATCATGAAGCTCGCCTTGACCGATCAGAACGTGAAGCGGCTCAACGACTCCATCCTGGAAGTGGAGAACGAGATGGACCGCGGCCTGGCCGGGCGGCGCGAGGCGTTCCGTTCCTCGGCCCTCTATCGCGATCTCAAGGACAAGCTGGAGCGTGAGCGCGGGCGCCTCGTCGACGAGGCGGGGGCGCGCGCGCGGGGCAAGCTCGAGTACGAGCGGGACGCGCTGCGTGAGCTCTTGCAGCAAGCGCTGCGCATCAAGATCGAAGTGGCGCGCAACGAGCGCGAGGCGCTCGAAACCGCCCTCAAGCACGGTGGTCAGGTGGACGTCCTGCGCGACTACCGCTACTCGGTCGCCGTCTCCGACGAGCACCTCTACTGGCCATACGATGGCGAGTTCTGGAGAGACGAGCTCGGGACCTACACCTACACGCTGACCAAGGGCTGCCGGGACTCGGGCGCGCGCCCCACCCGGTAAGGGTCTCCATCATGACCAACCCACGACCAGGCCCGCAGGGCTTCCGGCGCCGAGCGCCGCTCGCCGCGCCGCTCGCCGCGCTGCTCGCCGCGCTGCTCGCTCTCCCGGGCCTCGCGGCTCCCGCGGAGAACCGACCCCAGGCGATGGACCCGGCCATCGGGAAGAAGAAGCCGCTCGCGCCCGACGCCTCGCTGGCCGGCTCGATCGAGGCGAAGGGCAAGGCGGTCGGGCCCGCCGGGCCGACCCTCGACTTCGAGACGTTCCGCTATGCGATCGAGGTGCAGGTCTCCGGCAAGCGTCGCGAGGAGCTCAACGATCTCGAGAAGCTCATCCGGCTGGGTGGCTCGGAAGCGGAGATGCCGAGCTGGCTCTTCCGCGTCGCGGAGCTCCACTGGGAGGAGGCGCAGTACTTCTTCTTCGAGGCGAACCGCAGGGACGACGCCATCGCCGCGGCCCAGGGCGACGCGGCGCAGCTCGACCGGCTCCGCGCCGAGAAGAAGGACCTCGAGGCGCGCTCGCACGCCGAGCAGGCGGCGGCCATCGCGCGCTACCGCGACATCGCGAAGCGTTACCCGAACTACGCGCGGCTCGACGAGGTCGTCTTCTTCCTGGGCGAGAACCTCTGGAAGCAGAACCGCCGCAAGGAGGCGCTCGAGGCGTACAAGGTCCTCATCACGCGCTTCCCCAAGTCGAAGTACGTGCCCGATGCCTGGATGGCCTTCGGCGAGCATTACTTCGACAGCGCCGAGAAGGGGAGCCGGCAGGAGAACCTGCGCAAGGCGCTGGAGAGCTACAAGCGCGCGGCGGCCTTCACCGAGTCGAGCGTTTACGGCTACGCGCTCTACAAGCAGGCCTGGGTGCACTACAACCTCGGCACCTGGAACGAGGCGCTCGACCTCTTCCGGGCCGTCATCTTCTTCGGCGACCTGCCCACCTCCACCATCGCGCCGGAGAAGAAGCTCGCGCTCGCGCGGGAGGCGCGCAAGGACTACGTGCGCACCTACAGCCACGTGGGCTCGCCCCGGGCGGCGCCGGACGACTTCGCGCGCGTGGGGGGCAAGGACGCGCGCGACATGCTGAAGAGCCTGGCCGGGCTCTACTTCGACGAGGGCAAGGACCGCGAGGCCATCCTCGTCTACCACGGGCTCATCGTGGCCGAGCCCGCCGCGCCGGAGGCGCCGCTCTTCCAGGCGCGCATCGTCACCTGCGCGGGCCGCATGGGAAAGAAGGACCTGGCCGTCCAGCAGGCGGGCCGCTTCCTCGACATGCTGCGCGAGGCGGAGAAGCGCGGCGGTGACGAGAAGGCCAAGAAGGCGCTCGCAGACGCGCGCCAGGTGGCCGAGAACACGCTGCGCACCCTTGCCGTCCAGTATCACGCCGAGTTCAAGAAGACCCGCGAGGACGCGGTGGCGACGCTCGCCGCCGAGCTGTATCGGCAGCACCTCGAGGCCTTCCCCGACTCGCGCCAAGCTTACGACATGCGGTTCTTCCACGCCGAGCTGCTCTACGCGCTGGAGAAGTTCGCCGAGGCCGGGGACGAGTACACGCGCGTCGCCCAGATCGACGTCCGGCGCATGCAGTCGCCCGGCGCGGACGGGAAGCCGCAGAAGCCCGGCAAGTACCTGAACGACGCGCTGGAGAGCGCGGTGCAGTCCTACGACGTCGTCGCGAAGCGCGCGGAGACGGGAGAGAAGCGGGCGGCGGGCGAGGCCAGGACCCGGCTGCCCATCCCCAAGGAGAAGCAGCAGCTGGTGGAGGCCTGCGAGCGCTATCTGAAGCACGCACCGAACGGTGACAAGCGCGTGGAGGTCGCCTACAAGGCCGCCAACGTCTACTACCGGTACAACGCCTTCCCGGAGGCGGTGAAGCTCTTCGCCGAGATCGCGGAGAAGCACCCCAAGCACGAGCTGGCGCGCTACGCCGCGAACCTCGCTCTCGACTGCTACAACCTGCAGGGCGACTGGCGCGGCGTGAGCACCTGGGCCAAGCGCTTCTGGGACAACGGCGAGCTCATGCGCGCCCAGCCCGCGCTGCGCGAGGACCTCTCCAAGGTCATCGAGCAGAGCGCGTTCAAGCTGGTGGAGGAACTGGAGAAGGCGCAGCGGCGCGGCGAGGCGGCCGAGGCGTACGTCGCCTTCGTGCGCGATTGGCCCGGTTCGAAGCTCGCCCCGACCGCGCTCTTCAACGCCTCCGTGGACCTCGTCCGCGCCGGGCGGCTCGACCGCGCCATGAGCGTGCGCGAGCAGCTCATGCAGCGCTATCCGAGCGATCCCCTGGTCCCCAAGATCATCCTCACCAACGCGCAGGACCGCGAGGCGGTCGCCGACTTCGAGCGCGCCGCCGACGCGTACGAGCGCTACTTCGCCGGATGGCGCAAGGCGGCCGGGGTGGCCGCGGCACCTGCGAGGTCGAGGGGCAAGCACGGCAAGCGCGCCGCCGCCGCTGGACCTCGCGGCGACGCCGGCGGATACGAGGAGGCGAAGGCCCGCGACGCCCTCTACAACGCGGGCGTGCTGCGCGAGGGTCTGGGGCAGTACCATCGCGCCGAGGCTGACCGGCTCCAGTTCGTCGACACATGGCCGGCCGCGCCGGAGGCTTCCAAGGTCTTCCTTTCCGTGGCTGACCTCCAGGGCAAGCAGCGCGCCACGAGCAAGGAACTCCGTCAGCTCGAGGAGTACCAGGAGCGCTTTGCCAAGGACCCCACCGAGTGGCTCGCCATCCAGGACCGGATAGCCAAGCTTTACCAGCGGGCCGGCAACGCCACCGCCGAGCGGCGCGCCTACGAGCAGGCGCTCCACTACTGGCACGCGCACAGGAGCCAGGTCGGCGAGCGCGGCCTGGCGGTCGTGGCCCAGGCCCAATACATCGCGCTCGAGCCAGCCTTCGTCGCCTACGAGCGGATCGACTTCGCCGTGCCGGGTAAGCTCTCGCCGCCGCGTCAGGTGAAATGGCTGAAGACGCAGCTGCAGTGGAAAGGACAGAAGTTGCTCGAGCTGCAGAAAGGCTACACGGCGGTCGTGAACACGAAGCAAGCCGAGCCGGCGGTGTGCGCGCTCTACAAGATCGGGCTCGCCTACAAGCGTTTCGCCCATTCGCTCCAGTCCGCTCCGCTGCCCCACGAGATCCGTCACAACAAGGCGCTCGCCGACGAGTACCGCGCGCAGCTGTCGCAGCTCGCGGAGGCGCCGGAGAAGAAGTCGGTGGAGGCGCTCGAGTACGCCATGACGAAGTCGCGCGAGCTCGGCGTCTCGAACGCGTGCTCGAAGGCCGCCACGGACATCCTGTTGAAGTACAAGCCCGACCAGTACGGTCCGCCGCTGGAGAGGATGCCCGAGCTGGCGCCGACGCAGGCCAGCGCCGCTCGTCCGCAAGGGCACGGGCTCCTCACCAGCCTGTACCGGCCGGCGCCACGTGAGCAGGCCACCGCCGGCGACGGCGCCGGGCTAGCTCTCCCGCCGCTCGGGCAGGTGAACCACAAGACGGCCGCGGCGGGCGCGGCGCCGGCGCGCGATCCCGACCTTCCGCTCGACGAGATCGAGGAGGCGCGGCCACCGCCCGTGCGCGCGCCTTCCGCGGCACCGCCCGTCAAGGACGAGGACCTCCTGGAATGACCGCCATGAAGCCCCGCTCCAATGCAGCCCTCTACGTCGGACTCCCGGCCCTGTTGGCGCTGGCGGCTTGCGCCTCCGGCGGGGCCTCGCGCGAGCTGCCCCCGGATCCAGCTCCGCCCGCGCGCCAGACCGCGACCTTGACCTCGAAGCCCGCGGCGCCGGCCGCCAGCTCGCCCGGCGCTGCTGCGCCCGGTGCCACCTCGCCGCGCGAGCTCTCGCCCCGCGCGCAGCGCCTCTTCGACGAGGCGCTCGCGGCGGCCGACGAGCAGAAGCGGCTCAAGGTGCCCACCGACTGGGAGCTCCTGGAACGTCGCTGGCGCAAGGTGACCGAGGCGGAGCCGGTGCCCGAGGCCTGGTTCAACCTCGGCGTGGCGCTCGAGAAGCGCCGCCAGCTCGACGAGGCGCGAGCCGCGTACCGGCGCGCACTCGAGCTCGAGCCGGGCCTCTCGGTCGCGGCGGTGAACCTGGCGCTCCTCGAGGAGCCCAAGGATCCCCGCCAGTCCGCGCAGGTGTGGACGGACCTGTCCCGGCGGTTCCCGGACGATCCGGTGCCCCGCCAGCGGCTGAGCGCGCTCTACCTCGCCGCCGGGCAGCGCGACGAGGCGTGGAAGCTCGCCCGCGAGGCGCTCGTGCGCGATCCGCGCTCCGTCGGAGCGTACAAGGTCATGATGCGGGTGGCGCTCGAGCGCGGCAACGCCGACCTGGCCCAGCTCCTGGCGGTGAAGGCGCGCAAGATCGACGACGCGGATCCCGAGATCGTGGCCTTCGTGGGCGACGTGCTCCTTCATCGGAAGGACGAGCCAGGCGCGGTCGTGCAGTGGAAGAAGGCGATCGCCCTCAAGGACGACTTCCTCCCGGCGCGCTACGCGCTCCTCGAGAACGCCCTCGGCAAGCGCCACTGGGAGGGCGTCGCCGAGCAGGCCCGCGCCATCTTGCGCACCGATCCCGAGGAGCCTCGCGTACAGCTCGCCCTCGGAATCGCGAACCGCTACCTCGGCCAGCCGGACAAGGCGCTCATCGCCTACGACCAGGCCGAGCGAGCAGGCTCGGGCAAGCTGCCGGAGGTCTACCTCGCGCGCGCTGTCGCGCTCATCAAGTCGAAGGAGCAGTGCGAGCCCGCGCTCGCCGAGCTCAAGCGCTACCAGGCGGCGGTCGGTCCTGCCGCCGCGAGCGAGGGGCCCGCCCTGCGCCTGCAGCGTGAGTGCGAACAGATGTTGATCGCCAGCAAGCAGGCGGAGGATGCCGCGCGGGAAATGAAGGCCGAGGCGGAGCGGCAGGCCGCGAAGAAGGCGTCGGCGCCGGCCGAGCCGTCCAAGGCTCCGCCGGCGGACGGCAAGGTCCACCGACCGACGCGGGCGGGCGGGGAAGCGCCCGCAGGCCAGGGGAGAGCGGACCCTACAAGGTGAGAGGATTGTGCACGCCCGTTGCTATCTGACTCCGAGAGCGGGGTGCTAAGCTTCGATACACGCAGACAAGGAAACTCCGATGCGAAAGCGCTTTCTCCTGGCGGCGCTCGTGCTTCCCCTGGTTGCCCTGGGGCAGGACAAGAAGACGTCCCCTGAGCCGAAGGTCGAGTACGAGAAGAAGACCGTCATCAACTTCGATGACGACACGATCCAGGGCGACCTCACGCGCCCGGACGGGGAGTACGTCGAGGCCCGCAAGAGGGTGAACCACTCGAGCCTCATCAAGATCCGGGAAGAGTGGCGGGACAAGGTGAAGCAAGCCGCCGCCGAGATGTGAACCACAACGCGCGAGATCCGATGGCGACCCCCGTCACATTGAAGGTCTACCGCGGCGAAGAACTCGTCCGCACCGAACGTTTCACCCGGGACATCATCAAGATCGGCAGGCTCTCCTCGGCGCATCTCTGCCTGGAGGACGACCGGATCTCCCGCATCCACTCCGTGATCGAGATCGGCGCCGACGGTCAGATCTCGATCATCGACATGGGCAGCGCCGAAGGGACGTTCCTGAACGGGAAGCGGGTCTCCAAGGGCACGCTCCGTCACGGCGACGAGATCAAGCTGGGCGGGCTGCGTATCGTGCTCGAGGGCGAAGGGAACGTGGCTGTCGCGCCGGTGAATAGCGCTCTCGACGTCCCCCTCGCCACCCCGCCGCCGACCGGACAGAATGGTCACTCGCAGTCGAATGGCCACCAGGTGCACCTGAACGGCGCCGCGCACCTCGAGGCGCATGATCTTCCCAGGCCAGCCGTGGCGACCGCCGCGGTGGCCGCCTCCGGCGCGGCGGTGGCCGCCGCCAACGTGGCGGTGGCCGTGGCGGCCGCGCCCGATCCCGTGGCCGCTCCCCAGGAGGTGGTCCGGCAGCGCCGCCCGGCCATGGCGCTCGCCCGTCCGGTGGATGAGGAGCCGGTCGAGGCGGGGGCGCCCGACGTGGGCGTCGAGCTGCGCGTCATCTGGGGCGACACGCTTCTCGACGCGGGGACCTTCGTCGCGCCGAAACAACCGGTGCTGGTGGGCGAGGGAGCGCGCTGTCACTTCCGTCTCTCCGGGCCGGACCTCCCGGTCGCCGCCTTTCCCATCCTTCGTCACGAGGCCGGCGAGTACCGATTCCTGTTCGTCCGCAGCATGAACGGCGGGGTGCAGGAGAGCGCCAAGGCCGCCCTCCGGACGTTCGCCGAGCTCGTGAAGTCCCGCGAGGCAACGCCCGACGACGGGATCGAGGGCGCCTACTCGGTGCCGGTCCCGCGCGCCGGCGCCGTGCGCGCCGAGATCGGGAGCGGGCTGCGCATCGAGGCGTGTTTCAAGCGCCCGCCCAAACCGGCCGTCGTCCCCTGGTGGGAGAAGATCGACCACCGCTATCTGAACCTGCTGCTGCTCCTCCTCTTCCTGCAGGGCGCTTTCATCGTGGCGGCCAAGACCACGACCCGCGACGTCGACTTGGTCCAGGACGACCTCGCCAAGGGCCAGCAGCGCATGGCGAAGTTCGTCATGAGGCCGCCCGAGGAGCAGCCCAAGCGGAACAAGTACCTGGAGAAGTTGCAGAACGACCTGAGGAAGCAGCAGCCCGGCGAGATGGCGGAGAGGCACAAGGGCGACGAAGGCCAGATGGGGAAGCGGGACGCCCCCAAGACGAATGGCCGGTCCGCGCCGCGCGCCATCGACCCGAACGCCAAGGAGCTGGTGAAGAACTCGGGCCTGCTCGCCGCGCTCGGTCGGGGCAAGGGGGCGGGGGGTCTCTCGACGGTGTTCGGACAGGGCGGTCTGGGCGGCGACCTCAAGGGCGCCATCGGCAACATGTACGGCCCGGTGGTCGGAGACAGCTCCGGCGTGGGCGGCCTCGGCCTCAAGGGCAGCGGAACCGGAGGCGGAGGCGCCGGCGAGACCATCGGAATCGGCGCCGTCGGGACGAAGGGCCGCGGTGGCGGGCTCGGCGGATACGGCTCCGGCGTGGGCGGCCTCGGATCGAAGCGGGATCGGGATGTCGCCATCTCGACCGGCGAGACCAAGGTGCTCGGCGCCATCGATCCCGAGCTCATTCGCAAGGTCATCCGCGACCACGCCGACCAGGTGCGCTATTGCTACGAGCAGCAGCTCACGCTCAATCCCAAGCTGACGGGCAAGGTCTCCATCAAGTGGCAGATCAACTCCGACGGCCGGGCGTCCAACACCATGGTGATCGGCGGCGACGCCACGACGCTCCCCAACGAGGAGGTCGGGCGCTGCATCATGAGCCGCATCGTCACCTGGGAGTTCCCGAAGCCGAAGGGCGGCGGGATCGCGATCGTGACGTATCCATGGATCCTGCGCAGCTCGGGCTCGACGTCTTCAGCCGGATGACGGACAACACGTGAAGTCCAACACGACGCGGGCAAGGCGGGCGGGCCGGGAAACGCCTCGCGAGGCGGCGGAAGCCGCCGCGGGGCGGGGATGGGACCCGGCTGTCGGCGCGGGCCGTTCGTCGAAACACGCAGGCGCCCGGGCGCCTGCACCGGCTCTGCCGGCGGGGCTTGGCGGCACGCTCCGTAGCAACCATCGGGTAGGGAGGATCAGCGTGCTCCGACGTCTCGCGCTCATCATCGTAGCCAGCCTCCCCCTCGCGGCGGCGGCCCAGGACGCCGCTCCACCCATGCCGGAGGATCCGCGCGCCCCGCGCTTCCACGACGTGGAGCGCGGGTTCTTCACCGGGTTCGAGGTCGGATATCTCACGCTCTTCAAGACGCCGACCGCGGACCGCAACAGGTTCCAGTTCGCCGGCGCCGAGGGCGGCAGATCGGATGGTTTCCTCGTCGGGGCAACGGTCGGTTACGACCTGACGTCGCGCCTCGCCCTCTCCGCCTTTGCGCTCGGCGGCAACTCGCGGGCGAGCGTCTCGTACGGCGCCTTCAGCGTGTACGCGTTCGGTGGAGACCTGAGGGTGTCGCTCCTCGGCTCCCGCGATGCCAACCAGGTGGAGCGCGTGCTCTTCTATCTCCATGGCCGCGGAGGATTGCTCCTCACCCGCCCCGAAGGACTCTTCGGCACGAACGACGTCTATCTCGCCGGCGGCCCCGGGGTGGAGTACTTCACGCACCTGCGCCACTTCTCGGTCGGCCTCGCCGGCGACGTCGCCTACGTCGCGAAGGCCAAGGCAGCCGGGCTCGTAATCACGCCGACCGTCCGGTACACCTTCTGATTCAGCTCTCGACCTCCGGGCATCAGGCCTGAGGCCTGAAGGCCAAGAGGGAATCCAGGACGTACCTGCACGCACCCAGAATCGGAGGCTTCACACGATCCTGGGACAAGGTCTATACTTTCGCCCGAACTACGGGCACTTCCTAGATCTTGACTCCCTCCGGTCCCGACGAACAGATCAGCGCGTATCTGGCTGCGCTCGAGGCGGCGCCCTCGGACGAGGGCGCCTTCGGCGCGCTCGAGTCGCTTTACCAAAGGTACGATCGCTGGGAAGACCTGATCACGCTCTACGAGTCGCGCGCGCGACAGGGCGTCGACGGGAGCGCGGGCGGGCTGCTCGCCAAGGCAGCCGAGCTGGCGCGCCACCGCATGCGCAACAGCGCCCGCGCCGAGGAGCTCTACCGGCAGGTCCTGCACGTCGATCCCCATCACCCCTCCGCGCTGCTCTCGATGATCGAGATCTACGAGGAGCGGGGCGACGCCGCGGCCCTGGCCGACGCGCTGGAGCAGCAGGCCAACCGCACGGCGGATCCGAGCGCAGCGGCGATCCTCTACGTGCGGCTGGGCGGGATCTGCGAGGAACGGCTCCTGCGCAGGGATCGCGCCGCCCTCTTCTACGTGCGCGCCGCCCGCCTCGATCCCTCGCTGGAAGCGGCGCGGACCGCGGCGCTGCGCTGCCAGATGGCGCTGCGCCGCTGGGCCCAGGCGAAGCGCACGCTCGACGCGGCGCGCGCCCGCGGCGCGGAGCCGAAGGCGATCGCCGCCGAGTACGCGCGCCTCGGCGCGCTGCTCGTGGACGAGCCGCTCGATCACGGTCTCGCCGTGGAGTCCCTCAAGGACGCGCTCGCGATCGACCCGACCGCACCAGGCGTGCCCGCCGCGCTGCTTCGGCTCGAGGCGGCGCCGCGCACGTGGCGCGACGAGGTGAAGTCGCTGCTCGAGGAGGCGGCCAGCGCCAGGGAGCGGCGCACGGCAGCCCAGCTCTACCTGCGCGCCGCCGCGCTACACGCCGAGTACGATCCGAGCGGCTCGGGCAAGGTGGTGGAGCTGTCGGAGCGCGCGCTCCTCCTCGCGCCGGCGGCCACCCACGGTCTCGATTTGCTGGAGCGGTTCCTCGGTGGGCGCGAGGACTGGCGAGGCCTGGCCGAGGTGTTCCAGCGCCTGGCCGGGTCGGTGCGCGATCGCGCCGCGCTGGCCGGCATCCACCTGCGCCTGGCGCACCTCGATCTCGTCCGCTTCGCCGACGCGAACCTGGCGGTGGAGACCCTCGAGCGCGCCATGGTGCTCGATCCCGCCAG
>JBGQLS010000006.1:0-44060 GCA_041500205.1 Anaeromyxobacteraceae bacterium
AGGGAGACGGGATCTCTTTGGCCTCCCCTCTCGTGGAGGCGTGCGTAGCCGGCTGCCCGCGCTCTTGAAGCGGTCGAACCTACTTGTGACTAATGCCCAGGGCAGAGCCGTCGGGGCCCCACCCCGGCCCCTGCGACCGCAACTGATTCTTCGACAGGTCTTGAGTCGCCGGGGGCGCAGGCCGCCCCGGCCACGCCGCGGAGCGATCACATTCTTCGACAGGTCTTGAGGGGTCGTCCAGGCGCCGGTCACGCCGTGGCGGCCTTCCAGCTCCACTTCTTCGCTGCGAACGCGCCCGAACGCCCCCATGACATCCAAGGGCCGAAGCGCTAAGAACCGTCCCGGAAAGGGTTCCGACCACCGTCCCCAGGAGGGCGCACGCATGGCGCAGCACGAGCGACTCGTCATCATCGGATCCGGCCCCGCCGGCTACACGGCCGCTCTCTACGCCGCGCGCGCGAACCTGTCGCCCCTGCTCTTCGAGGGCCTGCAGCCCGGAGGACAGCTCACCATCACGAGCGACGTCGAGAACTACCCTGGCTTCCCGGAAGGGATACTGGGACCCGAGCTGATGGAGAAGATGAAGAAGCAGGCGGAGCGCTTCGGGACCCGCTACGTGCTGGGCGACGTGACGCGGGTCGACCTCTCGCGGCAGCCGTTCCAGATCTGGCAGGACGACCAGCTCTACACGGCGGCAGCCGTCATCATCGCCACCGGCGCTTCGGCAAAGTGGCTCGGCATCGAGAGCGAGACGCGCTACCGCGGCAAGGGGGTCAGCGCCTGCGCGACCTGCGACGGCTTCTTCTTCCGCGGCGCCGAGGTCGCCGTGGTGGGCGGCGGCGACACCGCGGTCGAGGAGGCGACCTTCCTCACCAAGTATGCTTCGAAGGTGCACCTGGTGCACCGGCGCGGTGAGCTGCGCGCCTCGAAGATCATGGCGGAGAAGGCCAGGAAGAGCTCCAAGATCGAGCTCGTCTGGAACAGCGCGGTCGAGGAGGTGCTCGGCGACGGCAAGGGGGTGACCGGGCTCAGGATGAAGAGCACGGTCGACGGCTCCACGCGCGTCCTGCCGGTGAAGGGGCTCTTCCTGGGGATCGGCCACGAGCCAAACACCTCCCTCTTCCGCGGCCAGCTCGACATGAACGAGGTCGGTTATCTCCGTGTGAAGTCGCCGTCTTCCGCCACCAGCGTGGCCGGTGTCTTCGCCGCCGGCGACGTCGCCGACCCGAGCTACCGGCAGGCGGTGAGCGCCGCCGGGTCGGGCTGCATCGCCGCCATCGACGCGGAGCGGTGGCTGGGAGAGCACGGGGCGTAGGAGCAGGTCTCGAAGGGCTTGTCCACCGCTGCGCTCCGAGGAGGGGCTGTCACATGAGGATGATCGATGTCGGGGCGAAGGAAAAGACCGAACGCGTCGCTGTGGCACGCGGCTTCGTCGCGATGGCTCCCGCCACCGTCGGCATCGTCCGGCGAGGCGAGTCCGAGAAGGGCGATGTCCTCGCCGCGGCGCGGCTCGCCGGCATCATGGCGGCGAAGAAGACGCCCGACATCGTCCCGCTCTGCCATCCCATCTCGCTCTCGGCCGTGGACGTCGAGGCGAGGACGCGGCGCGACGGCGTGGAGGTGACCGCCACCGTGCGCACGGTCGACCGCACGGGTGTCGAGATGGAGGCGCTCTCGGCCGTGTCGGCCGCGTGCCTCACCGTTTACGACATGCTGAAGCGCTACGAGCGCGGCATGCGCATCGAGGCGCTCGAACTCCTCGAGAAGAAGGGGGGCCGCTCCGGTCACTGGAAGCGCAAGGCGCGCTAGGCAAGCGGGGCGCGCCGGCCGCCCGCACCGTCAACCGCAGGCTTGAGCAAGCTCTTGCTGAGCCCGAGAAGCCGCAGCGCGTTCGCGCAGCAGACGCGGCGAATCACGGCGGGTGAGAGGCCGGACTTCGCCATCCGCCCGGCCGCGCGCGGCAAGGACAGGAGGTCGCCGGCCCCATCGCCGGCCCCCGACCCCAGGACCAGCCCTTCCGGCCCGAGCGAGCGCACGAGCTGGACCGCCTGGTCGATGGGCTCGCCCGAGCCGGCCGAGAGCGATAGCCCGGCTACGTAGCCGCAGGCGCGGATCATGCGGACCGTGCGTGCGTCGGCGCGCGTGACGAGGACACGCGCGGGCTCGAGCTCGTGCTCGCGCAGCAGCGCCAGGGACCGGCGGGTGACGCGCTCCTTCCCCCGCCACGGCGTGTGGACGATGACGGGCAGGCGCAGCTCGCGGGCGAGCTCGACCTGCCGGGCGAAGACGGCTTCCTCGCGCGCCCCGCCCTCCTCGAGACCGATGGCGCCCACGGCGATCACGTGGCGGCGTCCCAGGAAGTCGGGCAGCTCCGCCAGCAGCGCCTCGAGACCGCGCCACGGAATGCACCTCGGGTGTATGCCCACCGCGGCGAACCCGGCGATGCCGGCGCGCCGCAAGCGGCGCGTGGCGCGCGCGGCGAGGGCGTCCCAGGCGCTCCGGACCGACTCGCGGGTCGCGGGCGCCACCGCGTCGCCCGCGGGCGCCAGCGCGCCCCCCACCCCGAAGAAGCGCAGGTCCGCGAGGTCGCCAGGTCGGAGCGGGAGCGGGTGCAGCTCGGCGTCGAAGAGGGTCATGCGTTTGCGCCTGGAGATAGCGGCGCCCGCGCAAGAGGATAGCTGTTTCTCGAGGGCAGATCGGGCGACCGTGCGCCTCCGGCGAGGCCGACGCTCACGGCACCGCCGCCTCGCCCTCGTAGCGCGGGTCCGACGCGGCCTCGCGCATCCCGGAGGGCGCGATGCCCGCCGCCTGCGCGTTGGGCCAGGGGCGGGGCGCGAAGGAGAGCGTGTGGCCGCGCGCCTCGAGCTGCTTCGCCGTGCTGGCCTCGAGCCCGTTCGGCTCCACCTGGACCACGTCCGGCGTGTGCTGGTGGTGGAGGCGAGGCGCCGAGAGCGCCTCGTCGAGGTGCATGCCGTCGTCCACGACATGCAAGATCGCCTGCGCCACCGCCGTGGGGATGCGCGCCCCGCCGGCGGCGCCGACGGCCATGACGAGCCGGCCACCGGGATCGAAGACGAGGCTCGGCGCCATGGAGGAGACCGGGATCCTCCCGGGCGCCACCGCGTTCTTGCCGCGGCCGGTGAGCGCGTAAGCATTCGCGGCGCCAGGCGAGGTCTCGAAGTCGTCCATCTCGTCGTTGAGGAGGATGCCCGTGCCCGGCACCAGCACGCACGAGCCGAAGTAGTAGTTGACGGTCGTGGTGAGCGCGACGGCGTTGCCTTCGTGGTCCACGATGGAGACGTGGCTCGTCCCGCCGGCTCCTCCTTCGATCGTCACCTCCGCGGCGGGCGTGGCGCGCTCCCCGATCTCCGCCCGCAGCTTGGCGGCGAACGCCGGCGAGGCCATGAACTCGGCCTCCTCGCGCACGCCCTTCAGCTGATCGGGGTCGCCGAACGACACAGCCCGGCGGGCGTAGAGACGCTTTTCCGCCTCGATCATCACGTGCAGGTAGCGGTCTGGCCGGTAGCCGCCCGCGCGCGGATCTTCGGGCTCGAGCGCTCCCAGGATCCCGAGCAAGATGGCGCCGCCCGCCGAGGGCGGCGGCATGGTGAGAATGCGATACCCACGGTAACTGCCTTCCAGCGGCGTGCGCTCGCGGACGCGGTAGGCGCCCAGGTCCTCCGCCGTGAGGACGCCGCCCCGCGCGCGCGCCGCCTCCGCGATCCGGCGGGCCAGCGGCCCGCGGTAGAAGGCTTCGGGATCCTTTCCCAGCAGCCGCAACGTCCGGGCCAGGTCCTTGCGTACGAGCCGCGCGCCTGGCGCCGGCGCCACCCATTGACCGCGCTCGCGCGGCGGGCGCGCACCACCACCCTCTGCCGCCGAGCGGGAGAGGGGAGGGTGAGGGCGATCGCCAAGCGCACCACCACCCTCTCCCGCCAATGCCGCTCCGCGGACGAGGAACTCCTTGGCCGCGGCTTCATCGGCGCGGAGGCAGGCGAGACGCTCCTGGGCGCGCTCGGCATAGACGCGGCCGATCCGGAAGCCGCGCTCCGCGAGGCGCGCCGCCGGCTCGGTGAGGCGCGAGAGGGCTTGGGTCCCGAAGCGGCGCGCCAGCTCGGCGTAGCCCTTCATCGCGCCCGGCACCGCCACCGAGAGGCCGCCATCCAGCGAGGGCCTCGGGGGCAGGCCCGCGCGCGTGAACATGTCGGCCCTCGCAGCCGCGGGCGCCACCTCGCGAAAGTCGAGGACGCGCGCTTGCCGCTGCCGTTCCATCCACACCAGCGCGAACCCTCCCCCGCCGAGGCCCGAACTCTGGGGTTCGACCACCGAGAGCGCGAACGCCGCGGCCACCGCGGCATCCACGGCGTTGCCGCCCTCGCGCAGCACCTGTGCCGCAGCCTCGCTCGCCTGCGCGTGGGCGGTCGCGACGGCGCCGTCCGGCGACACGACGCGGGTGGAGAGCACGAGCGCGAGCAGGGTGGGTGACATGGGGCGACACTTAATGACATGGCGCGCGCCTGGAGGATCGAAGAGCGCCCCCACTCCGGGATCGCCATTCCCGGCATGTCCACTGCACCCTTCCAGGGCGGTCTTCGCTCTCCTCAGGGTGAATCCTCGGCCACGTGTCGGGACCCCTTGACCAGCCCCCGGTGTCGCGCCTAGCGTCGCCACACTTATGCCCACGCCCCGCCGCCGCACGCCGACCGCCGCCATCGTCCTCGCCGCCGGCAAGGGGACCCGGATGAAGACGCGCCGCACGAAAGTGCTGCACGAAGTGTGTGGTCGGCCACTCGCCTATTACCCGGTCAAGCGGGCGCTGGAGGCGGAGGCAGACCCGGTGGTCGTCGTGGTCGGGTACCAGGCGGAGGAGGTCGAAGCCGCGTTGCGCGCGCACCTTCCGGGCGCGCCCCTGCGTTTCGCACTCCAGAAGGAGCAACTGGGGACTGCGCACGCCGTGCTCTCCGCGCGCCACGCGCTGCGCGGATTCGACGGACAGGTGCTCATCCTCTCGGGCGACGCGCCGCTCGTCACGACCGAGACCTTGCGGACGGTCATCGAGAAGCGGGGCCGCGCCGCCCTGGCCTTCGCCACCATGCTCCTCGACAACCCGGCCGGCTACGGCCGCGTCGTACACGCGCCACACGGCGGCCCGGCGCTGGTGGTCGAGGAGAAGGACGCCACGCCGGAGGAGCGGAATATCCAGGAGGTGAACGCCGGGCTCTACTGCGCCGACGCTGCCTTCCTCTGGAAGACGCTGTCCCAGGTGGGCGCGAAGAACGTGCAGCGCGAGTTCTACCTGACCGACCTCGTCGCGCTCGCGGCCGAGGGTCCGGGAGCGGTCGCGGCGCGTGTCGCGCCGATGGAAGCCGCCGGTGTGAACGACCAGGAGGAGCTGTCCCTGGCAGCGCGGGCGATGACCCGCCACATCGGGCAGGCGCTCATGAAGGCAGGGGTGACCATCGAGGACCCCGAGCGCTTCGACTGCGACGAAGGCGTCGAGGTCGGGCCTGACACGCTGATCGAGCCGTCGGTCCGCCTCCGCGGCAGGACGCGCATCGGATCCGGCTGCCGGATCGGGCAGGGGTCCATCCTGACGGACATGACCGTCGCCGACGGGGTGACGGTGAACCCCTACTGCGTCTTCGAGAGCTCCTCGATCGGGCAGGCCGCCGTGGTCGGGCCATTCTCCCGGCTCCGGCCGGGCGCGGAGGTGGGCGAGGGCGTGCACCTGGGGAACTTCGTCGAGCTGAAGAAGACGCGGATGGGAAAGGGGTCGAAGGCAAACCATCTCACCTACCTCGGCGACGCGACCATCGGCGCCGGCGTGAACGTCGGCTGCGGCACGGTGACCTGCAACTACGACGGCGAGAAGAAGCACCCCACCGTCATCGGCGACGGCGCCTTCATCGGCTCCGACGCGATCTTGGTGGCGCCCATCACCATCGGCGAGGGGGCCTACATCGCGGCGGGCTCCACGCTCACCGAGGACGTCCCCCCGGGCGCGCTCGCGCTCGGCCGAGCACGGCAGGTGAACAAGGAGGGGTGGGCTGCCGGTCGCAAGGCCGTCAAGGGGGCCCGGTCGAACAAGGCGGACGGCACCCCGGAGCGCCAGTCGCAGCGCGGCGAAGGCAAGCGTAAGCCCGCAGGGGCCGCTCGCACACCTTCGCTCGTCTAGGCTTCGCCTAGGCCCCACCTCGCCGGGCGTGTTAGAAAACGCGCATGTGCGGGATCGTCGGTTACGTCGGACCCAAGGCGTGCGTTGACATCATCGTCTCTGGCCTGAAGAAGCTCGAGTACCGCGGCTACGACTCGGCCGGGGTGGCGGTGGTCGGGGCCAGCGGGCTCTCCATCGCGCGATCGAAGGGGAAGCTCAAGAACCTCGTCGGCCTGCTCGCCGAGAAGCCGATCGCGGGCTGCACCGGCATCGGTCACACCCGCTGGGCGACGCACGGCAAGCCCTCCGACGAGAACGCCCATCCGCACAGCTACGGCGGCGTGGCGGTGGTCCACAACGGCATCATCGAGAACCACCTCGAGCTCAAGAGCGCGCTCGGCGCCCGAGGGCACCGGTTCGCGAGCGAGACCGACACCGAGATCTTCGCTCACCTCATCGCCGAGGCGCAGGACGCCGGCGCCGGAGATCTCGCCGCGGCGGTCCACGCAGCGCTCGATCAGGTGAGCGGGACATACGCCATCGCCGTCATCTCTTCCAAGCGGCCGGACGAGATCGTCGCCGCCAAGAACGCGAGCCCGCTCGTGGTCGGGCTCGGCCAGGGCGAGAACTTCCTTGCCTCCGACGTCCCCGCCATCCTCGAGCACACGCGCGACGTGATCTACCTCGAAGAGGGCGAGCTGGCGCTCCTCACCCCAACCGGCGTCCGGATCGAGGGGAGGGATCGCAAGCCGCGAGAGCGGGCGCCGCGCCGGATCGAATGGAGCGCCGTGGCCGCCGAGAAGGAAGGCCACAAGCACTTCATGCACAAGGAGATCTTCGAGCAGCCGCGGGCGGTATCGGACACCATCCGCGGCCGCATCTCGCTCGAGCACGGCGACGTGACGCTCGACGGCGTCGATCTCCCCGGCGACTACGTGCGCTCTCTGGAGCGCGTGGTGGTGGTCGCCTGCGGGACGAGCTGGCACGCCGGCCTCTGCGGGCGGCTCATGATCGAGGCGCTGGCGCGCATCCCGGTCGAGGTGGAGCTGGCGAGCGAGTTCCGCTACAGAGACCCCATCGTCGGGCCGAAGACGCTCTGCCTCGCCATCTCGCAGTCCGGGGAGACCGCCGACACGCTCGGGGCGGTGAAGGAGGCGAAGCGGCGGGGCGCCGGCTGCATCTCGATCTGCAACGTGGTCGGCTCCGCCATCCCGCGCGAGTGCGCGGAGCGCGAGGGCCCGCCCGCCGGTGGCGAGAGCGCAGGCCTCCCCCATGGCACGCTCCACACACACGCGGGCCCCGAGATCGGCGTCGCCTCCACCAAGGCCTTCACCACGCAGCTGGCGGCGCTCTTCTTGCTCGCGGTGAAGCTGGGCCGGCTGCGCGGCACGCTCTCGCCCGAGGCCGCGCGCACGCAGCTCGAGGCGCTGCGGCAGCTGCCCTTGCTCATGGAACAGGTGGTCCGTCAGGAGCCGTCGGTGATGCCCGTGGCGAAGCGCTGCGCCCAGGCCCGCGACGTGCTCTTCCTCGGCCGCGGCACGCAGTTCCCGGTGGCGCTCGAGGGCGCGCTCAAGCTGAAGGAGATCTCGTACATCCACGCCGAGGGCTACGCGGCCGGCGAGATGAAGCACGGCCCCATCGCGCTCATCGACGAGGCGCTCCCCATCATCGTGCTCGCGACGAAGGAGCCCGCCTACGAGAAGACGCTCGGCAACATGGAGGAGGTGCGCGCACGGGGCGGGCACGTGTTCGCGGTGGTCTCGGAAGGCGACACGCTCGCGGCCAGCCTGGCGGAGGTGGCGCTCACCGTGCCCCACGCGCCGCCGCTGCTCACACCCCTCCTCTCCATCCTTCCGCTCCAGTTCCTCGCCTACCACGTCGCGGACCTCAAGGGGACGGACGTGGACCAGCCTCGTAACCTCGCAAAGAGCGTGACGGTCGAATGATGGTGGAGAAGCCGCTCGGGGCCCTGTGGCCCGTGGATCGGCTGCTGCTCTGGACCTTGGCAGCGCTGGCAGCCGTGACGGCAGCCTTTCACCCACACCCGTCGCCCTTCCTCCTCGCCCAGGGGACGCTGGCGCTGTTCATCTGGGCGTCGGCCAAGCTCGGTCCGTGTTCGCGCGCGGGTGACGCCCTCCACGCGTTCGCTCCGCTCGTCGTCATCGTCGGCATGTTCGAGACGGTGGGATTCGTCGTGGGAGCAGCCAACCCCGCCCGATGGGACACCTACTTCGCGGCGCTCGACGCCCGGGTCTTCGGCGCGCTCGCGCCAGCCTGGCGCAACGCCTTCGGCCGACCCGCCTGGCTCTCGGACGTGCTCTCCGCCTTCTACGTGAGCTACTACCCCGTCCCGACGGCGATCGCGGTCGCGCTCTACCTCCGGAACCGCCGCGACGACTTCGACCGCTTCATCTTCGGCATGCAGGTGACGCTCATCGCCTCCTACGCCGGCTACTTCTTCTTTCCCACCTCGGGGCCGCGGGTTCCGCTGGAGGCCGGACAGGCCGTGCTGGGCGGCGGCGACGTGAGCGCGGCAGTGCGACTCTTCCTCCATTCTTCCGAGCTCAACACCCTCGACGCGTTCCCGAGCGGCCACACCGCCGTCTCGCTGGTCGTCCTCGTCTACGGCTGGCGCATGCTCCCGCGCTGGCGCGCCCCGCTCGCGGTCGTGGTGGCGGGCATCATCTTCTCCACCGTCTACCTCTCGCACCACTACATCATCGACCTGGTGGCGGGAGCGCTGCTGGCGTGCGCGTCGCTCGCGGTGATGCCGCTCATCCACCGCGTCTTCGGGTTTGCGCCGAGCCCGTGGCTCCCGGCCAAGGGTTCCCTGCCCTGGTAGCGGGGCCTCACGCGCCCTCCCCCTCCGCCTCCATCCCACCGGGCGACGCGCCGGCCCCGTCGGGCGGATCGACCTTGAAGTGCGACACCGCGGAATTGAGGCCTTTCACCTGGGCGGTGAGCGACGAGAGCGAGCCGGCGACCTTCTCCGCCCGTTCCAGGATCTGCGCCGCGCTGCCCGCGATGACCTCGATGTCGCGGACCATCTGGAGGCTGGCCTTGCGCTGGTTGTCGCTGTCCTGGCGAATGGCGCTGGACATGGAAGAGATGGTGTCGATCTGCTTCGCGACGTCCTTGCTGCCGCGGGCCTGCTCCTCGATGCTGCTCCTCACCGCGGCGAGCGAGGTGAGGACGGTGTCGAGGCCGGTCGTGATCGCGCCGGCGAACACCTGTTGCTCGCCCGCGATCTCGAGGACGCCCCGGCTCATGACCGCGATCTGCGTCACCGCGTCCATGATGGTCTTGTTGCCTTCCACCTGCGCCCGCGTGGCGGCGGCGATCTGCGTCATCCGCGCGTGGCTCTGCTCGGTCAGCTCCAAGATGGAGGCGATGGCCCTCCCCGCGTCGTCGGCGAGCTTGTGCCCTTCCTTCACGCTCGCCAGCCCCACCGCCATGGCCGCGCTCGTCCGCTCCCGCTCCTGGCCGGTCGTGTCGATGAGGGCGGCGATCTGGTCCGTCGCGCCGTTGGTTCGGTCCGAGAGCCTCTTGATCTCGTCGGCCACCACGGAGAACCCACGCCCCTGCGCTCCAGCCTGGGCGGCCAGGATCGAGGCGTTGAGCGAGAGGAGCTTCGTCTGATCGGAGATCTCCTCGATGACGCGGACAACCTCCCGGATGCCGCCGACGCGCTCGCCCAGGCTGGCCACGGCCCGGTCGATGGCCTCGAAGGTGATCCCGATCTTGGTCATGCCCTCGATTGACTCCACGACTGCGCTCCGGCCGGACTGCGCCTTCTCGGTCACGGCTCGGGCCAGCGACTCCGAGGCCTTGGTGGTCTCGTCGATGGCTCGAATCGAGCGCTCGAGCTCGCCGGCGGAGGAGGAGGAGTGCTCGGCCGCCTGGGTCACGTCCGACGCGTTGGTCGCGACGTCGCTCGCGAGCGCGACCATGCGCTTCATGGTCTCGCTCGTCTGCTCGACGAAGGCCGAGAACTCGGTCACCTCCTGGAACAGAGCGTCGAGGCTCCGGCTCAAGCTATTCGTCGACGAGGCGCCCTGCTCGGCCGCGCCGTTCAGCTCCGCGATGCTGCTGTGGACGCTTTCCACCGAGGCCGAGACGTCCCCGAGCGTCGTCAGCACGCTCGTGACCGCGCCGAGCTGCCGCTGCGAGTCCCCGACCATGGCCTGCGCGCCGGCGTGGACCGCGCCGACGTCGCCCGAGATCGCGCGCGAGACCCCGGCGATCCCGCCGACCACCCTTCCCAGGGACCGCGACATGCTGGCGAAGGCGACCTGCACGGCGCGGATCTCGCGGGGCGCCGCAGCAGCCGCTGGGCGGGTCCCGGTGTCCTCCTGGCGCAGATCGCCCCGGGCCACGCGGCCCGCCACCACCTCCAGGACGGAGAAGGAACGCCCCATGGCGCGTCCCATGAGCAGCGTGAAGGCGAGGGCCACCGCGCTCATGGCGACGAACGCCGCCACCACGGCCGCGCGCACGCGCCGCAGCGGCTCGTGGAGCTCGTCCAGGTACACGCCCCCCGCGATGATCCAGTCGTACTCCGCGTAGTACTTGAAGACCACGAGCTTGTAGCGCGTCTTCGGCTCGCCCGGGTTTTGCCAGGAGTAGACGATGGAGCCGTTCTTGCGCTCGCACATCTCGCGGATGAAGGCGCGGCCCGTGGCGTCGCGCGAGTCTGAGAGATCCTGCCCTTCCAGCTTGGGGTGAATGAGCGCCCTGCCCTTGCCGTCCAGCACGTACATGTAGCCTGTTTCACCTACGGTCATGGACAGGACGTCGTCGCGGAACAGCGTGACGTCGGCGAGCCCCGCGAACTCGTCGCGATAGGACGAGACCGAGATGATCCAGTCCCAGGGCGCGAAGTACGTCATGTAGAGCGCCTGGGCCCGCGGCCGTTCGTCGTCCGGGTTCTTCCACGTGTACTCGAGGTATCCCTCGCGCCGCCGCATCTGCTCCCGCGCGAACCCGTGCTGCGATAGGTCGGCGTTCACCAGGCTGCGCTTCGGGTGGACCCGGAGCGTCCCGTTCGACCCGAGGCAGTAGACGTAGCCCGATTTCCCTATCTTCTGGCTGAGGAGCAGCGCCTCGGCCTCGCGCTTCGCCTGCTGCGGCGTCATCGCGCCGCTCTGGGCCAGGCGATGGTAGTGGGCGACGAGGTCCCGGTCGCTCTCGGCGATGGCCTTGAGGTGGTTGACGATGGCGCTCGTCGTCGCCTGCTTCACCATGTTGTAGGTGGCGCCGGTGAGCTCCTCGAGCTCGGCCCGGGCCATCTTCGCGATGGCGGCGCTGGTGATGTAGTAGCTCACTCCACCCACAGCGCCCACGCTGGAGAGCGCGATGAGGAGCGAGCCGAGGACGATGCGACGGGTGAGGCTCAACGGGATCAGGAAGCCCGCGTGGCGATCCGAGAGGTCGTCCACCCGGCGGCACTGGACCCCACGACCATATCAGCCGGAGCGGACCGTAGTCCATGCGGGGGAGCGCTCCGGACGATGCGATGTGAGGTGCGCGCCGGCCGGGCGATGGCATGATGTAGCGGTGAATCTCCGCCTCTTCGTCGCCCTCGAGCCCCCCGACCTCGTGCGGCGCCGCCTGGCCGCCATGCAGGCGCGCCTCCAGGCGACCGCCGGACGGCACGCAGAAGAAGTGAAGTGGGTCCTCGTCGAGAGCGTCCACCTCACGCTGCAGTTCCTGGGCGCGGTGCTCGAGGATCGCGTCGAGGCCGTGAAGGGCGCGGTGGCCGCCGCCGCGGGGGAAGCGCCGCCGCTCCATCTCGAGCTGCGCGGCGCCGGCGGCTTCCCCAGCGCTCGGCGCGCGCGCGTGCTCTGGGCCGGCCTGGACGGCGACCTCGCGGCGCTGGCTGGCCTGGTCTCGGCGCTGGGCCGGCACCTGGGACCGCTCGGCTTCCCGCCGGAGGAGCGCCGCTTCAGTCCACACCTGACGCTCGGGCGGGCTCGCGATCCCCACGGCGCGCCGGGCCTCGCCGCGGCCCTGGCCCAGGTGGCCGAAGGTCCCGCCGCGCCCTGGCGCGCGAGCGAGCTGATCCTCTTCCAGTCCCACCTCTCGCCCAAGGGGCCGCGCTACGAGCCCCTCTCGCGCGCGCCGCTCGGCGAGCCAGGAGCGGGAGCGGGCGGCTGACTCCGGGGCACACACCGCCGGACGAGGCCCTGCTCGTTTGCTTCGGACGCATCACAGGGGGACTGCCCCTCCTGATGGGCGCTGCGGGCCGTCTCGCCGGACTCCATCAACAAAGTCGGAGGAGGCGCCATGGCGAAGACGTGCTCACACCTGGACAAGATCCGACCGGTGCAGGCCCGAACCGAAGGCTGCGAGGAGTGCCTTGCCTCGGGCGACACCTGGGTCGAGCTTCGGATGTGCCTCACCTGTGGGCACATCGGCTGCTGTGACTCATCTCGCAACAAGCATGCAACCAAGCACTTCCAGGCCACGCGTCATCCGGTGATGCGCTCGGCGCAGCCCGGCGGCGACTGGGGTTGGTGCTACGTCGACAAGACGATGCTCCCAGCAGAAGACGTGGGACTGCGGCCGGCGGGGGAAGGGCACCCGCCGGTGTGACACGCGGACTGACGCCTGCGCTACGACTCGTCCAGCTTGTTGTCCTGCTGCTTCATGACGTTGATGCACGTCTGCCTACCCTCTGCTCTCGCTATGCGTCCTCCGGTCCGGCCTCCCGGGCCGGCGCAGCGGGGGCCAGGGCACGCGTGAGGCGCAGCACGAGTGCGCCCGCGCAACCGGCGACCAGCGATCCGGCCAGGATGCCGACCTTGGCCTGGTCCAGTAGCTCCGGGTGGCCGGGGAAAGCCAGACCGGCGATGAACAGCGCCACCGTGAAGCCGATACCGGCCACGGCCGAGACACCAAGCAGCTTGGAAAGCGGCGCGGACCCTGGCATCGGCGCGATCCCGGCCTTCACCGCTGCCCAGGTGACCGAGGAGATGCCGACGAGTTTACCCGCCACGAGCGCGACCGCCGTGCCTACCGCGACCGGGCCCGCCAGCTGCGCGACGTCGAGGCCGCGCAGGTTCACGCCGGAGTTGGCGAGGGCGAACGCGGGCATGATGCCGAACGCCACCCAAGGGTGGAGGGCCTCCACGAACCGGGTGAGCGGGGCCTTCAGCTCCGCCAGCCGCTCCTCGATCGCCCCGAGGGCCTCCCCGTCCAGCGCCTCGTCGCGGCGCGAGCGGAGGAGCGCCTGCGCGTGCGCCGCCAGCCCCTCGAGCATTTCGCTCGCGGCTCTCGGGGGCCGCGCGGGGATGACCATGCCGAGGACCACTCCAGCGATGGTGGCGTGGATGCCGCCGCGGTGCAGCGCGAGCCAGAGCAGCCCGCCGCCGGCCGCGTAGGCCAGGCCGCTCCTCACGTGCGCTCGCCCCATGACCATCAAGGCTGCGGTCACGACGAGCGCGCTGGCGAGCCACCCGCCGGCCAGCCCGTGCCCGTAGAAGAAGGCGATGACCAAGATCCCGCCGACGTCGTCGAAGATCGCGAGCGCCGTCACGAACACCGCCAGGGCGCGCGGCACGCGGGTCTGCAGGAGCGTTAGGACGCCGATGCAGAAGGCGATGTCCGTCGCCATCGGAATGCCCCATCCCGCCTGGCCGGGCCCGCCAGCGTTGAACGCCAGGTAGAGCCCGGCTGGCGCGGCCATGCCGCCCAGCGCCGCGATGGCCGGGAGCGCCGCCTGCGCCGGCGTGCGCAGTTCGCCCACGACGAGCTCGCGCTTGATCTCCATGCCCACCACGAAGAAGAAGACGGTCATCAGCCCGTCATTCACCGCCTGGTGCAGCGTGAAGCGAACGCTCATCTCCCCGAGCACGAGCGCGACCGGGTATTTTAGCAACGCCTGGTAGCTGGCGGCCCCGCCGAGGTTCACCCAAGCAAGCGTGGCGATGGCGCACCCGAGCAGGACGATCCCGCTTGCTGCCTCCAGCCGAAAGAAGGCTTGGAGAGGCTGGACCACCGCTCCGAACAGGGCCGCGGGTGCGCTGCGATCCTCGCGATGGGGTACAGCTCGAGCCATGGTTCCTCCGAGGACGCGCGCGGCGCCTCCACGGAGCAGCGGCCCGACTGCTCCCTCTCCTGCGGCGAGCGCGTGCCCGTCGCACCCATTGCGGCTCTAGGCGCAGGCGGACACCGTGTCAACGGCCTTCATCAGAAGGCGCGGACTACGCCCCCGCGATCGCCGGCTTCTTCCCGGCTGTCGGGCGGAGATGGGCAGGGATGAGCAGCGACGGCACTCTTGGCCCGTGCCTGCTCAAGCTCGCGCCGCCCTCTACCATCGCGTCTCCACCGTCGACCAGTTCGAGCCTCGGGCCGCCGCGCCGGCCGTGCTGACGATCACGAGTGTCGTCGACCTGGTCGAACTCGCCGCCCGCCGATCTGTCAGCGCAGGCGCTCCACTCTCTGTGCGACGAGCGTCCGCAGCGTGGCGGCGTCGAAGGGCTTCTCGATCATGGCGTTGGGAATGCGCTCGGCGAAGGCGCGGGCATGCGGCGGGTAGAAGCCACCAGTCAGGAACACCATGCGGCCGGCCGCTTCGGGGGCGCGCTTGGTGAGCTCCGCGTGGAGGTCCATGCCGCTCATCTCCGGCATCACCAGGTCGCACAGGATGACGTCGTAACGCTCGCCGGCGGCAATCCTCGCCAGGGCTTCGCGCGCGGTCCGGACCGCGCTCACCTCGTGCATCGAGAGGACGCGCGCCAGGGTCGCGCCGATCATCGGCTCGTCGTCGACCACCAGGACGCGCCCGCGCTGGGTCGCGTCGTCCACGACGGCGGCGGGCGTGGCAGGCTTCGGCTGGGCCAGCGCGGCGGGGAGCATGACGCGGAAGAGGCTCCCCTCCCCGCACACACTCTCTACCTCGATCTCCCCACCCATTCCCGCGACGATGTCGTGGCAGATGTACAGCCCGAGCCCGGTGCCGACCCCGACCGGCTTGGTCGTGAAGAAGGGCTCGAACAAGCGGGGCCTGATGGACTCGGCGATGCCCTCGCCCGAGTCGCGGACCTCCGCCACCACGCGACCACCCTGGTCCACGCGCGTCGTCACCCGGATCTCGTTCTTCTGTACGTCGCCCTCCGGAATGGCCTGGACGGCGTTCAGGATGAGGTTCAGGAACACCTGGCCGAGCCGCGCCTCCTCCGCCTCGACCAGCGGCACGCGCCCGTACTCGCGGACGAGACGCGCCCGGTGCCGTATCGCGTTCCAGGCCAGCTTGATCGACGACTCCATGACCCGCTCGACGTCGATCTGCCCCCGCGCGCCGTCATCACCGCGCGAGAAGGTCTTGAGATCGCGAACGATGTCGCGCACGCGCTCCGCCCCCTCGCGCGCCTCGACGATCGCGGTGCGCAGCTCGGCCATGGACGGTGCGCCGGGCGCCAGCTCAGCCAGCTTGTCGGCCGCGTAGCTGAGGTTCGCGAGAAGGAACGCGAGCGGGTTGTTGATCTCGTGCGCCACGCCGGCCGCCAGCGTTCCGACCGACACCATTCTGTCCGTGAGGAGCAGCTGCGCCTGCGACTGACGCCGCTCGGTGAGGTCCTGGCAGAGCGCGATGGCGTGGGTGAGCGCGCCACTGGCGTCGCGCACCGGCGCGGCCGTCACCTCGTGCCGGTAGACCTTGCCGTCCTTGCACAGGAAGCTCGCGTCTCCCGTCCAGTTGTGGCCTTGCGCGAGCGCAGCCCGCACCGTCTGGAAGTCGGCGAGGGCGCATCCGCGCGGGAAGAGCACCTGCGATCCGTGACCGACCAGATCGGCTGCCGCATAGCCAGTCGTGGCGAGCAGCGCGCGGTTCGCATGGACGATGATCCCGTCCACCGTCACGACGAGGGCCGGCGTGGCGGCGGCGTCGAGGGCCGCCGCGAGCAGGACTGGGTTCGCGAGCGGGAGACCGTCGCAGCGGTGACGCAAGAGAGTCGCGCCATCGCGACGCGGGGCAACGTCCATGTCCGTCCTCCACCCTCCGCTGCGGCAGAGTGTAGATCGTTGCCATCGGCATGCCAGTTCTGTCACCGAGGGAGGAAAGGTTTCGGTGTGCGGCGACTGTTTGTGCGACACGCGGGCCCTGGGAAACCGAGGGGTCTCGTAGGACCCTGGGTAAGAATAGCCGGGTCGCGAGTCGCGTCATCCTCATGACGCTTGACACTGGAACAGGTGTGCAGGTAAGCATCTGTTCAGCTCCGGCGCGTGCATTGTCAGGGGCGGCTGCTAGAGAGAGCTCACGACGTCGAGACCGGCGCGGTGATCGCGCCGCAAAGGCTTAGCCAAGGAGAGACCAAAGATGCCCGTGGGACCAGAGAAGGAGAAGGCGATCGAGCTAGCCGTCTCGTCCATCGAGAAAGCCTTCGGCAAGGGCTCGATCATGCGTCTCGGCAACGAGGAGGCGCTGGTGAAGGACGTCCAGGCGGTCTCGACCGGCTCCATCTCGCTCGACATCGCGCTCGGCGTGGGCGGCCTCCCGCGCGGCCGCGTCATCGAGATCTACGGCCCGGAGTCCTCGGGCAAGACCACCCTCGCCCTGCACGCCATCGCAGAGGCCCAGAAGGCAGGCGGCATCTGCGCCTTCATCGACGCCGAGCACGCGCTCGACGTCGGCTACGCGCGCAGGCTGGGCGTGCGCACCGATGACCTCCTCATCTCGCAACCCGACACGGGCGAGCAAGCGCTCGAGATCACCGAGACGCTGGTGCGCTCCGGCGCCATCGACGTGCTGGTGATCGACTCGGTGGCCGCGCTCGTCCCGCGCGCCGAGTTGGAGGGCGAGATGGGCGACGCGCACATGGGCGTGCAGGCGCGCCTCATGAGCCAGGCGCTTCGCAAGCTCACGGGCACCATCTCCAAATCCCAGACCATCGTCATCTTCATCAACCAGATCCGGATGAAGATCGGGGTCATGTTCGGGAACCCGGAGACCACCACCGGCGGCAACGCCCTCAAGTTCTACGCGAGTCAGCGCCTCGACATCCGCCGCATCGGCGCCATCAAGGACGGCGAGCAAGTCATCGGCAATCGCACGCGCGTCAAGGTGGTGAAGAACAAGGTTGCGCCTCCCTTCAAGGAGGTCGAGTTCGACATCATGTACGGTCAGGGGATCAGCCGCGAAGGCGACGTCCTCGACCTCGCCTCGAACGAGAACGTCATCGAGAAGAGCGGCGCCTGGTTCAGCTTCGGGGGCGAGCGCATCGGCCAGGGCCGCGAGCAAGCGAAGGCGTTCCTCCGCGAGCACCCGGAGGCGTTGGCGCAGATCGAGGTGAAGCTCTTCGAGCGCTTCGGCCTGAAGGCGCCCGTGGCCACGCCGGCAGCGGCGCCAGAAGAGCCAGAGATGGAGAAGAAGCCGCGCGTGAAGGCCGTGAAGTAACCGCACAGGCTTGAATCCAGCGGCCGGGTTAGTATTCCCCTCTCGTGCGCATTGACGTCGAGAAGAAGACCTGGCTCGCCGATCTCGTCGAGGCGGCGCTCCAGGGTCACGACCCCGCGACCGCGCTCCTCAAGCTGCCCCCGGAGCTGCGCGGCTCCGATCCCGATGGGCCAGGGCTCGAGGCGCGCGCGCGGACGCTCCTCGTACGGTCGTTGCGAAGCAAGTTCCTCGATCCGTCTCCCGATCAGGGAGAGGACGGCTTCCTGAACCCGGTCCAGGGTCATATCGGCCTGGCGCTCGACATCGCGCTGGTGCACGGGACGCCTTTCGACGCGGAGCGTCGTCGGGCCGAGCTCGCCGCCCTCTTCGCCGCGATGACGGGCGCCTTCGATCTCGCCCGCGCCGCTGATCCTGGCCGAGCCGGCGGCGGCGCACCGGCCGCCGTGCGAAAGGCCCTGCTCCGCGCCGGCGCCGAGATCAAGGCGCATGGCCACCCTCCTGGCGATCCCAAGCATGGGCTTCCGCTCCAGGCCGGCGTGCTGTGCATCCAGCGCCGCCATCTCGCCCGCCTGGCCATCTCCTACGGGGCCGCGGGGCACCTCGACGTCGCTGCCGCCCGTAAGCTCCTCGAGCAGGCGCACAGCGACGCGGCCCTGCTCGTTGAAGCGCTCGCCGCCTTGGCCGTCGCGCCGGGTCCCTTGGGCACTCGCCGGCGGCGCATCTTCCTTGCGCAAGCAGCGCGCCTCGGTCTGGCGGGCGATCTCGCCAGGAAGGCGCGCGGAGCGGTCAAGGCGCCACGGGCGCCCACCGAGCTCGCGCGCGAGGCCCCGGTGCGCTTGCGGGCGTTCCTGCTTGAGCAGCTCCTGCTCTCGGAGCTCGCCAGCGGTCAGGTTTCTCCGGCGCGAGCCGAGGCGGTGCAGGCCTTCACCGAGGAGGCGAAGATCCCGCCCGAGCAGGTCGCTGCCTTGCAGGCCGACGCAGCCGAGCTCTATGCGGACCAGCAGCGCTGGATAGAGGCCGCCCCCGCGGACGCGCCCGAGGACCTGGAGAACCTCGCCGAGGAGTGGGAGGAGGTCGCGGACAAGATGATGGACAGGGTCGCGACCGCGGTGACAGACAACCTGGAGGCGATCGTCACCGAGATCAAGCAGACAGGTGAGCTCGGCGAGCTCCTCGCCAAGGCCGCGTCCGGGACGGCGCTCACGCCCGAGGAGAAGGCGAAGGTGAAGCGCCAGTTCCTCGACCTCGCCAAGGCGATCCCGGCGCTCGCGATCTTCGCGGCGCCTGGCGGGGTGCTGCTCCTTCCGCTCCTCGCCAAGCTGCTGCCGTTCAGCTTTCTCCCTTCCGCCTGGGACCGCAAGGACAAGGCCGGCAAGGCGCGCAAGCAGCCTTCGCCCAAGGAGAAGGCGTGAGCCGGGGCGGTGTCCCTCGAATCCTGGGGCTTCAGGCCTCAGGCCTCAGGCAGAAGCAGCGTGCAACATGCGGCGCCGAGCAGTGGTTCCGTTCTTCCCCTGAAGAGCGTTCCATCATGAATCTTGGACGCCCTCGACGCCTTTCCTGAAGCCCGAGGCCTGATGGCGCTACCCGGTTGAGCTGGCCTCGTGGTCGCGCATTCTGTAGCGCGGGGCCTTGTGCCCCGCCTCGACACGCCAAGCGGGGGACAAGCCCCCGCGCTACGGGAACGGGCTCAATGCAAGCGAGCACCGCTGTGAGGCCCGAAGCCTCATCCGATCAGACCGCCTGCCTCTTCGCGGCGACTGGCGTGAAGCCTGCTGCGAGCGCCTCGCGCCGATCCTTGACCTCGAGCTCCAGCGCGTTGAGCGCCGGCCTCAGATCGGGCGCGCGCGCCAAGGCGCCGCGCAAGGCGGCGATCGTCTCCTCGAGCTGGGCGACGTGCCGCGTGTCGCGCTCCTTCATCGCGTCGACGGCGTCGAGGAAGTGCGCGTAGAAGCCCTGCAGTTCGTCGTTCTTGCGGAGCGCACGGCGCGTGGGATAGCGGCCCTCGGCCAGCAGGGCGAGGATGTGTCCCATCACGTAGATTGGGCCCGCGACACGGTACGTCATGATGAAGCCGAGCAGGCCGAGCGCCGCGGCGGAGAGGGCTCCGATGCCCGCCAGGGCCCAGACGAGCTGCCGATCGGCGTGGCCGAGGAGCGCGCGCTGCTCCGCGCTGCGGACCACCGTCTCCATCGCCTGCTGGTGCGCCTGGTAGGTCCACAGGCCGAAGAGCGCAGCCAGGACCAACCCCCACGCCATGAGGAGCAGGATGTACTTGAGCTGGAAGGAGCGATCGACGAGATAGATGCGGCGGTGGTGAGATTCGGCCATGTAATCCTCGTCGCGGATTCTATCCTGGCCAGCGACGGTTTCCGCAAACAAGACCCCGCGCCAGGGGGAGATGGACGCGTCGTGAAGATCGCCTTTCTCGGCACGCCGGCCTTCGCGGTCGCCTCGCTCGACGCGCTGGCGCGCGCCGGGCATGACATCGTCTGCGTGGTCGCGCAGCCCGACCGCCCCGCGGGGCGCGGCCAGTCGCCTCGCGAGCCAGCGACAAAGGTCTGGGCGCTCGCCCACGCCGTGCCGCTCCTGCAGCCCGAGAAGGTCCGCGACGGGGGACTCGCCCGCTCGCTGTCGGCGCTCGCGCCCGAGATCCTGATCGTGGCCGCCTACGGTCGCATCCTGGGGGAGGACCTGCTGAACCTGGCGCCCTTCGGCGCCCTCAACGTACACGCCTCTCTCCTGCCACGCTGGCGCGGAGCCGCGCCCATCGCATGGGCGCTCGCGGAGGGCGACCGCGAGACCGGGGTCACCATCATGCAGATGGACGCCGGGCTCGACACCGGTGACATCCTCCTGCAGCGCGCCCTCGCCATCGGGCCGGAGGAGACCTCCGAGACGTTGCGCGACCGCCTGGCCCAGCTCGGAGCGAACGCCGTCGTCGAGGCGCTTCCCCTCCTCGCCGCGGGCCGGCTCACGCCCGTGCGGCAGGACGGCTCCCAGGCGACGCCGGCCCGGATCCTCGACAAGGAAGACGGGAGACTCGACTTCGCGAAGCCAGCCGAGACGCTGGCGGCGCGCGTGCGCGCTTTCACGCCCTGGCCAGGCGCCTTCACGTCCCTCGGCGGCAAGCTCCTCAAGGTGCACGCGGTTCGGGCGGCGGCCGGCGCGGGCCTCGCGACGGGCGAGGCGCGCGCGGTACAGGACGGCATCCTGGTCGGCTGCGGCGGCGGGAGCGCTCTCCTCCTCCGGACGATCCAGCTCGAAGGGAAGCGCCGGCTCGAAGCGGTGGACTTCCTCAAGGGCCAGCCCTTGCCGGCGGGCACGGTGCTCGGCCGATGAGCGCACGCGAGATCGCGTTCCACGTCCTCCGGCGCGTGGAGGAGGGCGGCGCGTTCGCGTCGCGCGCGCTCGACGCGGCGCTCACCAGCGCGGGCGCGCTCGAGGCCCGCGAGGCGGGCCTCGCCACGGAGCTCGTCTACGGCACGCTGCGGCGGGCGCTCTCGCTCGACGCGGCGCTGGCGCGTCACGCCAGCCGCACGCTCTCCGAGGTTGATCCGGCCGCGCGCGTCGCGCTGCGCATGGGTGCGTACCAGATCCTCCACCTCGGCACCCCGCCACACGCGGCGGTGAGCGAGGCGGTCTCGCTCGCCAGCAAGGTGGACCACGGTCGGGCGGCTGGGTTCGTGAACGCCGTTCTGCGCGCGCTGGCGCGCGATACCCGCCCGGCGGAGCCCCCGCCACTGAGCGCCGATCCCGCCGGCCACGTCGCGCTGGCGGAGGCGCTGCCGCGCTGGCTCGCCGAGGAGTGGGTGGCCTGGTTCGGCCCCGCGGAGGCGCTCGCGCTCGCCGCGGCCATGAACACCCCCGCTGCCCTGTGCCTGCGCTCTGGGCGGCGCGACGAGCTCATCGCGCGCCTCGCCTCGGCCGCAGTGGAGGCGTCGCCGGCGCTGCGCTCGCCCGAAGGCGTCCTGGTGCGCAGGGGATCCCTGGCGGCCGTCGCGCGCGCCGCGGGAGGAATCGCCTTCCAGGTTCAAGACGAGGCTGCCCAGCTCGTGTCCCTCTACGCCGCCGCACACCTCCGTGGCTCCGACGCGCGCGTCCTCGACGCCTGCGCCGCCCCGGGCGGCAAGGCCTTCCACCTGGCCGAGATGCTCGGCCCGCGGGGCGAGGTGGTGGCGGTCGACGTCCACCAGCGCAAGGCGGAGGAGCTGCGCGGCGCGGCCGAGCGGCGCGGCCTCGGGGGGCGCGTGCGCGTGCTGTGCGCCGACGCCGCGAAGCCGCATCCGGGCCTCTCCCCGGGCAGCTTCGACGCGGTGCTGGTGGACGCGCCCTGCACCGGCCTGGGCACGCTGCGGCGTCACCCGGAGCTGAAGCTCCGCCGCACCGCCGACGATCCCCCTCGCATGGCCGAGACCCAGCGCGCCCTCCTCGCGGCCTGCGCCACCTTGGCGAAGCCGGGCGCTCCGGTCACCTACTCCGTGTGCTCGCTCACCCGCGCCGAGGGGCCGGGGATCGCGGACTGGGCGCTGGCGCACGGACTCGAGCGTGCGGCCGCTGGCGGCCTGCTGGCCGACGTGCTCACAGGAGAAGGCGACCTGCTCACCATGCCGAACCGGCACGGCTGCGACGGGTTCTACGCGGCGCGATTCGTGCGGCGCTGATCCCCGCCCACGCGCCCGACGAGGCGCTCGATTAGGATGACGCACATGCATCTGCCCATTCGCGTCGCGCCCTCGATCCTCTCCGCAGACTTCGGCCGCCTGGCCGAGGAGGTGCGGGCGGCGGAGGCGGGCGGCGCCGACTGGATTCACGTGGACGTGATGGACGGGCGCTTCGTGCCGAACATCACCATCGGACCGGTGGTGGTGGAGGCGGTGCGCAAGGTGACGCGGCTCCCGGTGGACGCGCACCTCATGATCGTCGAGCCGGAGCGGTACGTGGAGGCCTTCGCCAGGGCAGGCGCGGACGTCGTTTCCGTCCACGCCGAGGTGTCTCCCCATCTGCACCGCACCCTGCAGGCGATCCGCGCCGCTGGCGCGAAGCCGGCCGTGGCGCTCAACCCGTCGACTCCCCTCTCCGCCGTGGAGTGGGTCCTCGGTGACTGCGAGATGATCCTGCTCATGACCGTCAACCCCGGGTTCGGCGGTCAGCGCTACGTCGAGGCCTGCACGGAGAAGATCCGGCGGTTGCGCGAGATGGCCGACGCGCGCGGCCAGGCGCTCGAGATCGAGGTCGATGGAGGCATCAACGTCGAGACAGTGGCCCAGGCCGCCGCGGCAGGCGCGAACGTGTTCGTCGCCGGCACCGCCGTGTATGGCGCGAAGGACTATGGCGCCGCCATCTCAGGGCTTCGCGATCAGGCGAAGGCGGCGCGGGGCGTCGTGGTCTGATGGCGCAACCCACTTCGGGCTGCCATGGCCGCGGCTGCCGGTCGCTCACCGCGTACGCGACGCCCTGATCGCATCAGCATTCACGCAGTTCTCGTAGGGTCCACCCGCGGGCGCGCGCCGAGCGTTCTCGGCGAGTCGAAGGGCGATGCCGCGGTACGAGACGTCGGTCACGCCCGCGACATGCGGGGTCGCCAGCACGTCGGGGCGGCCGAGCAGCGGCGAGCCGGGGAGGAGTGGCTCATGCTGAAACACGTCGAGAGCGGCGCCCCCGAGCCGTCCCTCGTCCAGCGCACGCACGAGCGCGGGCTCGTCGACGAGCCCTCCGCGCGCGGGATTCACGAGGATGGCGCCACGGGGAAGGAATGCGAGCGCGGTGGCGTCGATGATCTCGTGCGTCGCCCCGGTGACCGGCATGCAGAGGAAGAGCACGTCGCTCTGCGAGAGCAGGACGGGCAGCTCGTCGAGCGTGCCGAGCCAGGCGAGGCCAAGGCGCTCTGCGAGATCCGGATCCGGGCGGCGCTTGATGGCGGCGAGGCGCATTCCGAATGGCCGCAGGCGCTGGGCCAGCGCCGTCCCGATGCCACCCAGCCCCAGGATCCCCGCCGTGCGTCCCAGGAGAGCCTGTCCCATGGGGATGCCCCAGCCCGTGCCGCTCCGGATCGTCCGCTCGGCCTGGGCCAGCCGCCGAGAGAGCGCCAGGGCCGCCATCACACACCACTCCGCCACCGACTCGGCGTTGCCCGTCCCCGGCGTCGGCACGTTGGCGACCGCGATGCCTCGCCTGGAGGCGGCCTCGACGTCGACGCCCTCCAGCCCCGCGCCCCATTGCTGAATGAGCCGCAGTCCCGCGATGCGGTCCATGAGGGAACCGTCGATGCGCGACATGGTCGGGATGAGCACCTCGCCCGTGGCGCCGTCGGCCCGCAGGGCCACCGGGTCCGCCGCCACGATGGACGCGCCGGGCAGCGCCTCGAGGAGGTGAGACCGGAGCAGCGGAAACCCGGTGCCGGCGACGACGATCTTCACGCTCATGCCGCGACGCTAGCAGACGTATCGCGCGCTGCCCAATCCCTGCGGTGAACGCCCGCGCCGGCGCCCTGTCCCTCGCGTCGCTGCTGGCGGGGCCCGGGACGACGACCGTGGACGTCGCGCCCGCGGTCATGCTTTCCTGGCCCGGTGATCGCCCCCGAACGCTACGCCCGCGCCGCAGAGGTCATCCGCTCCGCCGGCACTCTGGTCGCGACCGCAGGCGCCGGGATGGGCGTCGACTCCGGCCTGCCCGACTTCCGCGGCCCGCAGGGGTTCTGGAAGGCCTATCCGATGTACGAGCGGCTGGGCATCACCTTCGTCGATGCCGCCAACCCGGCCAGCTTCGAGCGCGAGCCGGCCTTCGGCTGGGGGTTCTACGGGCATCGCGCGGACATGTACCGGGCGACGATCCCGCACCGCGGCTTCCGGATCCTCCTCGACTGGGTCGAGCGCCTCCACCTGCGTTGCTTCGTTGTCACATCCAACGTCGACGGGCAGTTCCAGAAGGCCGGATTCGGCGAGGAGCAGGTGCTCGAGGTGCACGGATCCATCCACCACCTGCAATGCTCGGGGCCGTGCCGGGGCGCCATCTGGGAAGACCGAACGGCGATCGAGCTCGACCTCGAAACCATGCGTGCGCGGCGCATCCCGCGCTGCCCTCACTGCGGCGGCGTGGCGCGGCCGAACATCCTCATGTTCGGCGATGACAGCTGGATCTCGTATCGCACCGACCAGCAGCGGCGCCGGTTCGACGCCTTCCTGGAGGACCGCGGACAGGCAAGGCTGGCCGTCGTCGAACTCGGCGCCGGCACCGCCGTGCCTACAATTCGCTTCACCACCGAGCGGCTGGCCCTCGTCCCCGGCGCGACCGCGATCCGTGTCAATCCCCTCGAGCCGGGTATCGATCCGCCCCACCTGTCCTTCGGAGGCGGCGCGCTCGAGGTGCTGGACGGAATCGACCGCGCGCTCCGATGACGACGGCGATTCGCCGCGCGGCGGCCGGGAATCGCGGTCGCTCTCTCACCCCGCGGGCTCCACGCGCACGCGCGCGACGCCGCGATCGAGGATGCCGAGCCGCCGAGCCGCGGCCCAGGAGAGGTCGACCACCCTCCCCGGCACGAAGGGTCCGCGGTCCGTCACCTTCACGAGCACGCTCCGGCCACTCTCGACGTCGGTGACCCGCAGCACCGTGCCGAAGGCGTACGTGCGGTGCGCGCAGGTCATGGCGCGGCTGTTGTAGCGAGCGCCGCTCGCGGTGCGCTGGCCTTGCAGGGAGCGCGCGTAGAAGCTGGCGAGCCCCAGCTCCGGGCCCGAGGGCCCGGCTTCACCTGGAGGTGAGGGCGCCTCCCTGCTCTCGGGTGCCGTGGGCCTCATCGCAGGGTGCGCGCACGCGGCCGCCGCCAGCAACCCGGCCGCTGCGGCGAGCGCGCGCCACGTCATCCTCGCGGGGCCACGCTGCTCGGGAAGGCACGCCCGATCTCGGGATGGCGTCCCAGGATCCGCAGCGCCCGCGAGAGCAGGGTCTTCCCCGGTTCCAGCTTGAACCACGTGGAGGCCCCGCTCGGATGGGGAAGGCAGATCACGTCCACCTTCAGTCCATGGAAGTGCGCACGGAGCTTCCTGCCGACCACCGCCGCGATGGGCCCGTCGCGGCCGAGGACCTCGGCGATGGCCAGCCGACCCACCGGGATGACCAGCTTCGGCCTCAGGGCCGCGATCTCGCGTGAGAGGAACGGGCGGCAGGTCTCGATCTCCTCCACCGAGGGTACACGATCGCCCCCTCCCACGGCCTTGCCGGGGAAGCAGCGCACAACCGCCGCCATGTAGACCTGGGCGCGCACATCCTCCTCCCGGGCGCCGCAGGCGCGTTCGAACCACGAGAAGAGCGTCTTGCCGGCCGTCCAGGCGAACGGCCGCCCGAGCTCCGCCTCGTGCGGCCCCGGAGCCTGCCCGAGAAGGAAGACGCGGCTCGGGATGGGGGGTCCGAGCACGGGCTCTCCGACGAAGCCGGGGAGCCGCAGCGCCCGGAGGTCCGCGTGCACACCTTCCAGCTCGGCGACCACCTCTGCGACGGACTTCCGCGTTGCGCCGCGCGTCAACCGTCGCGCCAGGGCTCCTCCCTCACCGAGTAGATCCACCCCTCGCTGCGCGGGACGTTCGATGGCACGCCGTCAAAGCCGGCCTCCTGCGCGGCGGCGGCCGCCACGGCTGCCAGGACGGCGTCGAGCACGAGGCCCTTCTCGTCCTCCACCACCTTCGCCGCGATCTCCATCTCGAACTCGAGGCCGGAGGCGGCGCGCAGGGTGCGCAGGACGGCCGCGCGGCCGCCCGAGCGGTTCACCCCGTCCCGCGCGTCGTCCCGATAGGCGCAGGTGCCGCACAGCACGCGCGCCACGTGCTCCGGCCGTACCTCCACCAGCGACGGCCGGGTCGCCTTCGGCGGATCCCAGGGCACGAAGGACACGTCGGCCACCCGCGCCAGCACGATGAGGCCGAAGAACGTCTGCCGGTACAGGCGCACATGCGAAGGCGGAAAGAGCGCCGCGCGATAGCAGTCGGCGAGCCGCAGCCGGTCCTTCCCGAGCTGTCCCTTGAAGCTCTCCGCCGCCTCGGAGAAGTCGGTGCCCGACGGCAGGAAGCGCTCCTCGATACCCCTACCCAGGCTGTCCGGGCCCCGCAGCGCCTGCCGGAGCAGCCCGAGCTGCCGGAGGTGCGTCTCGGAGAGGCTGAACGGGAAGTCGAGGCCGAGCACGAGCCGACCCTCCGCCCACTTCGCTTCCTCGGTGACCCAGGTCGGGAACTGCACGCGGACGTCGCGGCGCCCAGGGGCGTCCTGGAACGGACGCCACACCTGCGCCAGCTTGGGCTTCCCCTTTGAGCACTCGATCTTCACGGCGACGATCTGGTTCCCGGCGCCCTCGATCCCGCTCCAGGACATGCCGATCACGGTCCCGCGCTGGGGCAGCGCCACTTTCGGTGGCGGCGAACGTCCCCATACCGCGGAGCTGACACCGCTCCCCTCGCTCTCGCTGGCCATCGCCCCTCGCGCCTCCGTTGCGGGCTCCTGCGGCGGACCCCGGAAAGGCGCGAGCCAGGATCTCCACCCGGGAAACCCGGTGACGCCCCTCTGAACGTCAGAGGGTATCGGCTTTTGCTCCGAGGATTTCGCGAAGTCAACGGCGCACCTTCATTGGGATGCCCGCCCGGGACCTGGACACCGCTCGCAAGCGTCTCCGAGCCGCTGGTGACGTCGGGTCTGAGTCACCGATGGGGGCATTCCTGCCCGCAAGGGTTCCGGGTGGTGGGTATCGACCCTATCGTTGCCCACGTATGGGGACCGCTGCCACCAAGCACGAGGTGATGATCGTCGAGGATGATTTCGAGATCCGCGAGATCCTCCGCGAGCTGCTCGAGGAGGCAGGGTACCGGGTGATGTGGGCCGCCAACGGGATGGAGGCGCTGGCACGGCTCAGGATCGGCCGCGCGCCGCGCGTCATCCTGCTCGACCTCATGATGCCGGTGATGGACGGGCTGGAATTCCGCACGGCGCAGCGGCGAGACCCCGCGCTCGCGGCCATCCCGGTGGTGGTGATCTCGGCCGACCACGGGATGGACCAGAAGGTCTGCGACATGCAGGTGGACGGATACCTGCCCAAGCCGTTCGAGCTGCGGACGCTGCTCGCCACGGTGAACCGCTACTGTTGAGGAGAGAGGCCGTCGCCGGAATTCACGGCGCGGGCGACCGCCCGAGGGATGCCTCGCCATCCGCGTCGCCGCCGGGAGGGGCCTTGCAGACGGCCGCGGCGCTCGCCCGCGCCCCCAGCAGCCGGGAAAGCTTCCCCTCCAGCTGCAAGCTCGCCACGCTGCCCAGGATGAGGGCGCCGCCCAGAAGTTGCACCCCTTCCAGCGACTCACCGAGCGATGAGGAAGCCCCTGCCGATCGACGACGGCTGCCCTTCCCGCATTCGTTCTCCTTGGACTCCGACGACGCGAGCATGCCATCGGGCTGGCACGCTGAACAGTGCCAGATCCTGCGGCAGGGCGAGGGCTCGACGTTCAGGGTCGAGGTGCCGCGAGCGGCGGCGGCCATGGCGGAAACGGCGGCCGTACCGAGAGTGACGGCTGACACCTCAGGCTCCGGGCGCCAGGAGACGGATCCGCGGATCGCGGACCGTCGCCTCCTTCGTGATCCACTCGACGACGACGGGAGAGCGCCGGGGGGAAGCTCCGGGCCTCGACCTCCGTGTCGGGGTGGAAGGCGCGCCTGGCCGCGGCCTTGGTCCGGTGCTCGTAGAGGACCGGGAACTGGGCCATCACCGCCTCCTCGACGGAGATCGGGTCGCAGCAGACCACGTCGAGGTCTCCGATCACGTTGGTGATCCGGAAGTAGATCATCTCGTGGAGCGTGTAGGAGGTCTTGCCACCGGCCGCGGCGGCAGCGGCTGCGTTGCTCGCATCCTCCAGTCGCACCTCGACCTTGTACAAACCTGCGGGGAAATCCTTTTCCGTTCCGATGGGGACCGCAGCCACGAGGCCAGTGTCGGGGTCCCGCGCGATGGTCTTGGTCGCCGGTGTGCCACCTTTCGGCGGTGTCAGGGTTACCAACCACTTATCGGCGAACCGCGGATCCGAGAACATCAGCACCACGGCACGCATCTTCGGCAGCACGAGCCCGGCGTTCGGCGGCGAGGCGTCGGTCATCTTGTCGTATGAGGCGGCGTAGGCCTTCTCGTCCGGATCTTCCGATCTTCGGTCCGGGAGGCGCAGGTGGCGCTTCTTGACCCGCACCTCCTTGATCTCCATCCCGCTCTGGACCCCGAGCTTCTTCTGGATGGATCAGTCAGCGTGTAGTCCGTGGGCCAGTGCGTCAGCCAGTAGAACACCGCGGCACCTCCTCCTACGGCAAAGCGCGCGTGGGCCGTGGCAGCACCCGGACAGCGCGTCGATGGATGGTTCCCCCTCGCATCGTGAAGAAGAGAAGACACCTCGTCGACTCGTTGTCCATCCGCCGGGAGAGCTCTCCTGCCGCGGCGCCGTCTCACATGCGCGCACAGCGCCGCACTCCAGCTCGTCGCTCCCGCTCGCCACCGACCTTCCCGTCGATCCAGCAGGCGGACACGATCACGATCTCGGACGGGCGCTACGATAGCAAGATGGCCCGGCGGCGTGCGACCATCCTCGTGCTCTTCAGTTTCGCCGTGGTCGCGGTTACTGTCGTCGCCGTGCTGGCGTCCCTGCAGCGACGACTCCTCTACTTCCCCGTCCAGGAAGACCTGGCGCCCGCGACGCTGGCGGCGCAGCGCGCGGGCTTCGAGCCGTGGAGCCCGAAGGGACGATTCCTCGGCTGGCGAGCGAGGCATCCGAACCAGCCCGCCCGGGCGATCGTCCTCGTCCTGCACGGCAACGCCGGGTCGGCGCTCGGTCGCGCCCATTACCGGGACGTCTTCCAGCAGGCCGGCGCCGTGGACGTGGTGCTCCTCGAATACCCCGGCTACGGTCCGAGAGCAGGCGAGCCGTCCCAGGAGAGCCTCGTCGCCGCCTGCCGCGAGGCAGTCGCGCTCCTCCGCCAGGACGGCCTTCCGGTCGCGGTCGCGGGCGAGTCCCTCGGCAGCGCCGTCGCCAGCCTCGCCGCGGCAGAGCAGCCCGCGGACGTCGCGGGGCTCTTCCTCGTGACCCCGCTCGCGAGCGTCACCGCCGTCGCGAAGCGCCACTACCCGTTCGTCCCCAGCGCTCTCGTCGCGGACACCTACCGGGCGGACCTCGCGCTCCCGCGCTACCCGGGACCGGTCGCCTTCCTCGTCGCAGGCCGCGACGAGGTCGTCTTCCCGGACCTCGGCCTCGCGCTCTTCGAGGCACGGACCGGCCCGAAGCGCCTCTGGCTCGAGCAGCGATCAGGCCACAACGACCTCCTCTACGACCCGCGCGATCCGAAGTGGCGCGAGGTGCTGCGTTTCCTCTTGCCGGACGCGGGGTGAGATCTTGCGACATGTAGGTGGAGGCCCACGTGGCGACTGGCCGCCGGATGATCCGCGCCCAGCGCGCTTGCGCGCCGCTGCAGCCCTCCCCGAGCCCTTCGTCGCGGAATCCGGCCTACTTGCCCGCGCGTGATGCCCGGAAGGTGTCTCGATCCTTCACCACCTCGTCGAAGAAGGCGGCGGAGACCACCTTGCCGCGGATGACCGGCCACGCCTTCTCGGCGGCGGCCCGCCAGGGGGCGGGATCGACCTTCACGACCTCGAGCCCCTGGCTCTTCATGGCGGCAATGGCGTCGTCGTTGAGCTTGCGGACCTCGGCATCCACCCTGGTGCCGAGCTCCCGCGCGATGGCGAGGAGCTTCGGCCTGAGGTCCGCCGGCACCTTGTTCCACGCGTCCTTGCGCACCAGCGTCGCGCCGATGAGGTAGCCCCACGGCACGTCGACCATGTGGTTCGCGCGCTCGAAGAGGCGCGCCGTGAGCATGTAGAGCGGCACGTTGGCAATGCACGTGATCATGCCGGTCTGGAGCGAGGGCACGACATCGGTGGAGGAGAGCACCACCGGCCGGAAGCCGGCCGCCTTGAACGCCTCGACGCTGGCAGGGTCGCCGTCCCAGGCGAAGAACTTGGCGTCCACCATCTCCGCCGGCGTGCGGTAAGGCTTGGTGCAGAAGATCCTGATGAAGCCGACCTGCGACCAGTGGAGCGGAAAGTAACCCTTGTCCTGCAGCATCTTGTCGAGCTCCGGCTCGACCTTGGCGAAGACCGCGTTGAACTCCGCCTCGGTGGTGATCACGCCGGGCGCCGACAGCGCCTGCGGCTCCTTGACGATGTCGTGCATGCCGACGTTGGTGATGGAAGCGGCCTGGAGCTGCCCCACCGCCATCTTCCGGACCATGTCGCCCTCGCTACCCTGCGTGCCGCCCGCGTAGATGCGGAGCTTCACGCGGCCGCCCGAGGCCTCGGCCCACCGCTCTCCCATCTCCTTGAGGAGGCTGTGCCAGGTTGAGCCATTCGGAGCGAGCGTGCCCAGCTTGACAGTCACCTCCTGCGCGGAGGCCATGGGCGCGGCCACGGCGAGCGCCGTCGCGAGCGCGAGCTTTCTCAGGTTCACGTCGTTCTCCTGTCGTCAGACAAAGAGGTCTTCGGCATGGGCGAGGAGGAGCTTGGCGCGCCGCTGCGCGAGGACGTTCGCGAGGCGGTGCGGCCCGTCGGCCCCCGGATCGGCATGGATCACTTGCTGCAGCAGCTTCGTGAACTCGGCCCGATCCTGCCTCGCGACGGAGACGGCCTCCGCGTACGCGACGAGCACGCCGAGCTTCTTGCCCTTGGAGAGGGCGACGGCCCGCTCGAAGTGCTCCTTGGCGCGGGCCAGGCCAGCGGCCCCCCCCTGCGACGCCTCCCAGGTGACGAGGAATTCGTGGATGGTGCCCTCGTCCCAGGCCTCGTCGATGCCGAGCGCGCGCTGCATGAGGGCCCCCGGGACGGGCAGCTCCGCGACGAGGGCCATGTCCTCCTTCGCCGCGGCGATGGCGAGCGCCCAGCTCGCCGCCGTCCAGTAGACGAGCGGGAGGTCCTCCTTCGTCAACGGCGCGAGCGCCGGCTCAAGATCGCGGGCGGTGCGCAGCTTTCCGGCGAGCCCCGGGTGGTGCAGCTCGAGCCCGCGCAGGCCGTAGTCGCGGGCGCGCAGGAAGAGCTTTCTCGCCTGCTCCCGCAGGGCTCGCGCCGCGACGCTCTTGCCGTTCATCTCGGCCTCGTCGGCGTCGGCCTGCACGAAGGCATAGCCATACTGCGTGAAGCCCGACGCCAGGGCGGTGAGCAGACCCCGATGTTGAGGCTGTTCGGCGAGGAGCCCCTCCATCGTCTTGAGGCCGAACGGGACCGCGGCGCGGACGAGCTCGGGGTCGTCGTCCTGCGCGTAGACATTCGTCTCGCTGGACGAGATCGCGTTCGCGACGGCCCGGGTGGCGGTCGCGCGGCAACCGCCACCGGAGAGCAGCGCGAGGACTGTCAGGAGCGAGATGCGCTTCACGCTGTTCCCGGGAAAAGTTCGTGGTAGTGATAGACGCCGCTCCGCGAAAGTCAACCGTGAAGCTCGACAGCCGCGAGACGCCCGGTGTGGGCGAGCCCAGCATGGGCGCCCCGCTCGAGAGCGTTTTCTCGCGCATCGAGGGTGCGGCGGTCGGCGTGCTGCTCCTCGCCATGGTGGCGCTTCCGGCGGGCGAGACGATCGCCCGGCGCTTCCTGGGCCGCGGTTTCACCGGGTCGGGGATCCTGGTCCAGCACCTCACGCTCTGGGTCGGCTTCCTCGGCGCGCTGCTCGCCACCGGCGCGGAGCGCCACCTCGCGCTCTCGACGGCCGAGGCGATCCCCGCGGGCTGGCCGCGCCGTGCGGCGAGCCTTCTCTCCCGGGTGATCTCGACCGCCGTTTGCGCGCTGCTCGCGTACGCATCGGTGAAGCTGGTCGGCGCCGAGCGCGCTTCCGACCGGACCTTGCCCCTCGGGATGCCGTTCTGGTGGAGCGAGCTCATCATGCCGGCCGGCTCCGCCCTGATGGCCCTCCGCTTCGCCTGGCGGAGCGGACGCGGACCCCAGTCGTGGATCGACCGCGCGCTGGCGGTGGCGGCGGCCGGCGCCGCGTTCGCGCTCGGCTGGCTCCTGCCTTCGCCTTGGCTGGTCCAGGGCCTGCTCGTCGCCATCGCCGTCGGGTTCCTGGTGGGGACGCCCGTGTTCATCGCGATGGCCGGCGTCGCGATGGTCCTCTTCTGGCGCGACGCGACTCCCATCGCGGCCGTCCCCACCAACACCTTCAGCCTCGTGACGAGCGCCACGCTACCCGCCGTGCCGCTCCTCACCGTGGCTGGCTACGTCCTGGCGGAGGGCGGCGCCGCCCGCCGGCTGGTGCGCGCGTACAAGGGCATCTTCGGGTGGATGCCGGGCGGCGTGGCGGTGATGGCCGCCTTCGTGTGCGCCATCTTCACCACCTTCACCGGCGCCTCGGGCGTCACCATCCTCGCGCTGGGCGGCCTCATCCTCCCCACGCTCATCGAGGAGAAATACCCCGAGGGCTTCTCGCTCGGCCTCGTCACCGCCGCCGGCTCGCTCGGCCTCCTCTTTCCGCCGTCACTACCGGTGATTCTGTACGGCGTGGTGGCGCAGGTGCCCATCGACCACCTCTTCATCGGGGGGCTCGTCCCGGGCTTGCTCATGGTGGTGCTCGTCGCCGCCTACGGGATCGTCGTCGGGGTGAGGTGCGGGGCGCCGCGGCAGGCCTTCCACCCGCGCGAGGCGGTGTCGGCGCTGTGGGGCGCGAAGTGGGACCTGGGCCTCCCCGCGATCGTCATCGTCGCGATCGGGAGCGGCTACGCGACGGTGGTCGAGGCCGCCGCGCTCGGCGTCGCCTACGCGCTGGTCGTCGAGATGGGCGTCTTCCGCGACCTGGGCGTCCGCGAGCTGCCGCGCGTCCTCGCTCACGCCGCCACGCTGGTGGGCGCCGTGGTCATCCTGCTCGGCGTCGCGCTCGGCCTCACCAACTGGCTCGTCGACGCGGAGATCCCGACCCGGCTCGTCGACTGGATGACCACGCACGTGAGGAGCCCGGCGCTCTTCCTGCTCGCGCTCAACGTGGCCCTGCTCGTGCTGGGCAGCGTGCTCGAGATCTACTCCGCGATCATCGTCCTCGCCCCGCTGGTGGCCCCGCTCGGCGTGGCCTACGGCATCGAGCCCGTCCACCTCGGGGTGGTGTTCCTGGCAAACCTCGAGCTGGGCTTCCTCTGTCCGCCCATGGGCCTCAACCTCTTCCTGGCCGCGTCGCGCTTCCAGAAGCCGTTACCGTATCTCTACCGGCGCGCCCTGCCATTCCTCCTCATCATGACGGTGGGCGTCCTGCTCATCACCTACCTGCCGGCCATCACCACCGGCGTCGTCCGGATGGTGAAGGGCGCGGGGTAGGCGTTCTCGCCGCCTGACACGCGGCGACGCCAATGGCCCGCAGCGCGATGGCTTGTCCCCACCTCGGGGGTCCCGTCTCGTGCGGGGCTGCGCGGCCGGGTACGCCAGGGATCCGGCGCCGCCATGCGAGCAGGCACCAGCGTGACTCGTTCAGCGTCAGGCCCGCGACGCTTCGTCGGATGGCGGCGCGTGTTCCTCCGAAATCCACGGTGATTCGCTCGATGGCACGGCCATGGCAACGCTGCCCATGCAGCGCGTCGAAGGCGTGCGGCATGTCAGTCCGAGTCCGACCCGCGCGCGAGCCAGGGAGGCGAGCCATGACAGAACGAGCCAAGTGCCCGATGTGTGCCCACGGCGAGCTCACGCGGACCGAGGGCTGCCTGGATCAGAGCGGAGCTACCTACCTCCCCACCACCGTCTGGACCTGCCAGGGTTGCGGCTGCGTCCGGTACGACCCCGCTCCCTCGGCGCGGTGGCGGCCGGTGCACCCCGCCGGTGCGTGCGCCGCGCCCGACGATCTGGAGCGCGCGGCGGCGTAGGCCTGGCGGCGCCGCGGCAGGGGCGTGATCACCTACGATCCTCAGGGGGCGTTGCGGCGTCGCGATACTTGATGGCGGTCCCGGCCACGAGCTTCCGGTCGGCCGACCGCCGGGTCGAGATAACGGCCGACCCCTGGTCACGTCTGGGCACGCGGACGGAATAGTCGCCCTGTCGATTCGATGCTCGGCCAGATGAGCCGGTGGCGCTGCCTCGGTCGCGAGGAACAGTGCCCGGATGCCCCCGCGACGCAGACAGCCGCCCGAAGCCCTCCCCACTGCGGGCGGTGTGACTGTCTTGTGCAGCGCGTCTTCGCGCGGAAGTACGGGTCGCTCACGCCACTGACACTCCAAGTACGTATTGCGGACCGTGAACGTGGGCGATCCCGCGCTTGAAAAGGCTGACGTTGTGAAGACCGCCGGTCGCGCCCTCGGCCCCGGAAGGTTCACGGGGCTCTTCGTGGCTTGCTTACCGCCGCGACTCGAGCGACTCGAACTCTTTTGACTCGCCTTGGCGTCTGGGGCGCTCGGATGAGGACCCTTGGTAGGAAGCGCGCGGCGCAGCGCGTCACGCGACCTAGCGGGCGCGCGATGCGGCGCGTCACGCAACCCGATCTACTCGGTGTCTATTCGCCCGGCCGAGGGCTGCGGGTCCCGGTGCGGCTGGGCAGCGGCGGCCTTCTTCTCCACGGCGGCAGTGACGTAACGCAGGTTCTGGGCCGCCCGGAGCAGGGCGGCCCACGTGACGGCGCTGGACTCGGCGCGCACGTCGCGCAGCGCCCTGCCGTAAAACCAGCGAGCGATCTCCAGGCGCTTGGTAGAGCTCACCGCGTCCACCGCGCAAGACTGGGCTGCTTTCCTTGCGCGCGCCAGTACTTGGGAAGGGCCGGCTCCAGCCTGCCGCCGTGAACGTGCAGTACCGCGGTCAAGCAGGGCCGAGCCCCGCTAGGGCCCTGCCGGGATCTCGTCTGCCGAGATCAGCCCCTGCCGCTGCCATCCCGTCGCGAGGAGCCATGTTCGCGGAGCCACTGTAACGTCCGAGAGCGTCGGCTCGGGTAGGACGGCCGCGATTCTCCCGGGCGGCGCAGGGGCGAGCTTCGGCGTGCTCGCAGCAGCCCTCCCGCTGGTGGTCCATCCGTCGAAGGTTGGCCGCCGAGGAGAACGCATCGAGGCCGGCGCCGACGGCCTCGCCTATACGGGCGAGGTGGCTGCGATGGTTCAGCAACACATAGGCCAGCGCACGCCGCGTCTCGGCGGGCGTGCACAGCACGTGAGAATGATAGCGATCGGCCGACACAGGCCCGCGGCGGCCCATCATACGGTTGAGCCCGAGCGCGAGGCGGACGCTCAGCGCTTTCGCTCCCGAGCAGAGCGCGTCCGTTCCCCACGCCTCCGCGATGACATGCAGGTGGTTGCCCTGAACGGAGAAGTGCACGATGCGGAAGCCATCGCGCTGAGCGCCCCGAAACGCGTGCTCGATCACGCAAAGCGAACGGCGGCTCCGCAGATTCCAGACGTGGTCTTTCACCTTGAGCGTGATGTGGACTGGGAAACGTGACGCCATCTCCGGGCGTGGCCGATGGCGGACGCCCGGGCGCTCACCCGTCGGAGGTCGGCCAGCGTTCCGGCGCTTCCCGCCGTGCCCCTTCTGCTCGGGCATTTGTAACGTGAGCTGACATTGCGTACGGCGCTTCATGATGTCGGATAGGAATAGCACGCAGGTCCGACATCCGCGGCGTCAGATGCGCAGGGCACACGGTCGACGCGAGTTTGTCGCCAGGTTGAAAGGGCTGACGTTGTGAAGTGCTGACCGACCCTTCTCGGGCGACGTCCCTGATGGACGCGAGATGCTCGGGGGTGAGCGTCAACAGGGCACAATCACAGTGCCCACACTTTCGTGGCTGCGAAGGCTCGTTCGATGTGTCTTACGACAGCAATACGTTTCTCCTCTGTGAGCCAGGTGAAGATCGAGATCGCGCCGTCCTGGGAGACGACTTCCCCGTCCCGACTGACAAGAAGGAAATTCTCCGAGGCGTCCGTGACCGGAGAGAGCTTGCAGAGCTCGTGCGGCGAAACCTTGCGTGGATACTGCAGGGAGCATGCGGGGTCGCGCACATTTGCAAGACAAACGCGCGTGAGCGCCGGGCGCCCCTCTTCTTGCCCCATCGAGGCCCAGAAGACCGCCTGTATCGCGGAAGCCAGCTGCTCAGAGGATGGAACGTACTGGCCAGTTTCTCGCTCGAAAGCCGCCCGTGCGGTGTCGTCATCCCAGACTGCAAAGCGAGAAGCCGCCAGCACGATTTCGGCCGCGACGTCGCCGTCAACGATACTTGCCGTTGTCATAGGTCTGCATCCCGCTTTCCCGCACTGTTCAGCGCGCCACCGTAGACATCGAGCCGATCTGAAGCTTGCGACCGCAGGGTTCGCAGGAAGTGATCGAGCGCGGTCTTGAGCGTCTCCCGTTTCTCATCACGAGCTACCAGTTTGCGGCACAACGGCGAGTGGACTGGGCAAGCTTACCAGGAGGCGGCAAGGCCGGCAGGCCTCGGCGTCGCGCCCACGGTCAGCGGCAGCCGCCTTCCGGCCGCGACGCGCCGAGTGCCCCGGCATCTTCGGCGACATGTCCACGACCGCCATCACCTCAGCCGCCGCCCCCGAGCCCATCGGCCCCTACAGCCCCGCTGTCCTCGTGCGCACCCCTGGCAGCATCCTCTTCTGCTCGGGTCAGACTCCGCTCGATCCTGCGTCGGGTCAGCTCGTGCAGGGCTCCGTCGCGGCACAGACGGAGCGGGTCCTCGACAACCTGGAAGCCGTGCTGAGAGCTGGGGAGATGACCTTCGCGAACGTGGTCAAGACGACCGTGTTTCTCACCGACATGGGTGACTTCGAGGCGATGAACGCGATCTACGGGAAGCGGTTCACGGGGGTCTCCTCGGCCCGCTCGACGGTCCAGGTCGCCGGCCTTCCCCGGGGCGCGCGCGTCGAGATCGAGCTCACGGCGATGGCGTAGCCGGCCCCGCGGCGCGCACCCCTCGACGCGCGCTCCCCGACCACAACTGAGCGGTGCGGGCCGATCCTTCGCTCGGATCCAGCCCGTCTCGTCCACATCCTCCCGCCGCTCGTGCGTACGCTTGCGCTCAAGGCGGATGAGCTTCTCGATGTCCGCGCACCGCCTAGCCGCCGCGAGAAGTAGTCGGTGCACAGCCACGCCAACGCCGCTTCTTTCCCAGGTACGCCCGCAGGCTCGTCCAGCACGGGTCATCCAGCCGCGTGGCAAGCCGGGGCCGGAAGGGATTCAGGTGGATGTACGCGAACACCTGGTCGGAAGGACGCGGTGGTGGTCTCGCTCGTGCGCTCCAACGAGACGGGGGGGCTTCCTCGGCGGCGCGCGCCGGATGAACGTGGCGCTGACGCGCGCCCGGCGCAAGCCAGGCGCTGGGGAAGTCCTGCATCGTCTTCTGCTGCCCTGATCAGCCGGGTTGCACGGGACAGCCGGCTCCCGGCTCCTGCACGTCCAGCTCGGAGGACATCCGCTCGATCTCGGACTTCGGCAACGCCACCGCGAACCTGCTGCTCGCGAGTGGCGCCTCCCTCGCCGCGGGCGAGACGCCGACCTTCACCCTGCCCGCGGTCGTGCAGGACGGAGAGGTCAACATCGAGGCCCGCTTCGCGTTCGGCGCCGATCCGATGCTCGCGACGCTCCAGCAGCTCGCTCTGCAGTCCGTGGATCAGTTCTCGAACTTCGACTATCCGACCTTCACCATCCCGTATCGGATCGAGGGGACGATCTGGTTCGACGCCGGATCTCTCGGCCGTGTCGCCGTCGGTTTCGGCCCCACCGAGGGGACCTGGACCCTTCCCACGAGCATGCTCACGCCCACCCCCTAGCTCGGGCTAGACGCGAGGTGCGCTGCGGCCAAGGACGAGCTGCGCGTGCAGGACGCCTTCGAGCCACGGTCTTCGTTGTGGCGAGCTGTACCCTTCCGGCAGACCGGGCGGCAAGCGCGTGAGCACGCGACAACGCCTCGAACGAGCGCATCACCGCGAGCGAGACCGACCAACCGCTTTCTCCTTCGCCGAGATCCCCGGCGCCTCAGTCACCCTTCCCGCACACCTTCCCAATCCACTTCGCCGTGAAGGTCGAGCTCACCGTCATGGTGTGATCACTCCCGCTCATCGCCATCCGCATCGATCCCTTCACGTTCTCCGGATCGACAGCGTCGATTGTGTAGATCCCTGTGCGTTTGGTTCCTTTCTCGGCGCAGGCCACTCGCACCTCGAGCTTGCTGCGCGTCGACGTGATGACGGTTCGGGTGTGGACCTGCGTACCGTAACGGGCGCAACGACGAGGGGGGCCACTAGGAGGCCAGTCTGCGCCGCGCTCGACATTGGCCCCGCGCCCGCCACTCCTCACCAGCACGACGCCACGTCGGCCGTCCCTTCGCGCGGCTCGAGCGCGAGAGCGTCCTGCAGGCAGTGGCTCCGACAGGTACCGCATCCCCAGCAGCCCTGGCGATCGAGCGCCACCTCGCCCTTCCTCACGTGCCGGAGCGCGCCGAAGGGGCAGGCCGGCGCGCACTGGCCGCAGCCGGTGCAGCGCTCGCGGTCAAGCCGCACCACGTCCTCGCCCTTCCACATGACGCGCACGCCGCCGCGGAATTGCACGTTCATGGCCATGCATCCCGACGGCAGGTCGCAGTTGCAGATGGCGGCCACGAAGGGCGTGAGGAACGTCCAGGCCGTGTGGGCGAGCCCCTCCTCCTCGCAGCGCCGCAGCAGGTCCAGGGCCGCGGCCTTCGACAGCTTCTCGAAGCCCTCTGCCTCGGGCCCGCCGCGGTAACCCTGGAACACCTCGCGGACCACCCCGTCGTGCGGCGTCGCCGTGACGACGAGGCAGCATGAGGCAGCGTTCGAGCCGGGGCGCATGGCCCCGCGGCACACGCACGGCAGGCGCGTGACGTTCGTGGCGAGGTCGAGGATCTTCTCGCAGTCCTCGATCGAGACGGGCTGGCCGAAGTGCTCGCGCTGCTGCGTCCGCGAGATGCCCGCGGCCACGGCGCCGCGGACGGGCTGGGGCAGGATGCGCAGCGCGCCGAGCCCGACCTCGATGCCCTTGCGGCTCCGCTCGAAGCCCTGGACGAAGCCCACCATGAAGCCGCGCCGTCGCAGGTCCGACTCGAGGTCGGCGGCGTAGTTCGCCGCCGAGAGGTACCAGCGCTTCCCGTCGCCGTGCTTCACGCAGAAGGTGCACACGGGGTGCAGGAAAGCACGTCCGCGCAATGGGGGTCAAGACTTTCCCCTTTCCGGCACCGAGCGGATCAGGACCGCGCCTGGCCACATCGAAGCCGTCCGCCTCGACGGTGCCGCCACGCAGTCGGATGATCCGTCGCGCCGCTACCAGCTCCACCTGTGGCTGAGCGCCGACGCCCGCCGTCTGCCGGTGGCGATGGCGATCGAGACGCGGCTCGGCAGCGTGCGCGCCGAGCTGGCGAGCGCCGCCCCGCCCTGATGTGCGGCGGGGTCGCCCCCGCCCTACGGCGTCCACGCGACCCGTTCCACGCCTCGCGCAAGAACGGAGCACCGAGCTCGATTCCCTCAACCGCCCCGAGCGCCCGCCTGGAACGGATTCAACAGTTTCGCGCCGAGTCCGGCCACATCGGCCTCGTTTCTCGTGACCAGCGTCATGCGATGCGCCCTGGCCGTCGCAGCGAGCAGGCCGTCGATCACGGGGATGGAGCGCTGCGCGCTCATGCGTCCCCACTCGTCAGCCACCGCGCGGTCGATCGGCAGGATACGGTCGCCGAAGGCCGCCTCGACCTCCTTCAGCCACTCCCCCAGCGCGGCGGCCTTCGCCGGATCGCGCCTCCGCGCGAGCTCGATCCCTTTGCGGATCTCGCCCGTGACGAGCACGCTCAGATACAGGTCGCCGTCGTCGATCGACGCGTACCAGGCGGCCACGTTGTGATCGCAGACCGCTCTCTTGCGGACCTCCGAGATGATGTTCGTGTCGATCAGGAAGTTCACAGGACGTTCACAGCTCGAGCGCCCGCCCCGTATCACGGACGCGGTCGAGATCGATGCCTTCGAATGGGGCGGCGGCCAGCAGCGCCTTGAGCCCTCTCACCTCGCGCGAAGCGAAGCGTTCTCGAAGCAGGGCGCGGGTTTCGGCACCGTGCTCGGGGTCGGCGAGCGCACCGGCCACGCTGCGAAGGAGCGGCGCGTCCTCCTTGCGCGCCTGGACCTCCACACGGACAAGACCCCGGCGCTTCATGCGCCTGCGGTAGCTGGCGATGGCTTTCTTCTTCGGGTTGGGCACGGCGAGGCTCGCTGGCTAGTTTCCGGAAATGTTACCGGTAACAGCTCACCGCCGCAACCCGGGACAAGGGGTCAAGACCTTCCCCTTTCCACATGCTGCGGTTCCGCCAGGGCAGACATCCAGTCGGCCATGCCGGGCGGAGGACCGTCGCGCCGCAGGCGCCACAGCACCTTCGCGACCTGCCCTTCGCTCATACCGAGCGCCCTCCCGATGTCGCGGTGCGAGTGGGCCTGGGCTCGGCTCAGCGCCCACACGGCCAGGCGACGGGCCGGGTTCGCGCCCGGTCCCATCTCACGCAGCTTCACGGCGGCCACGGTGCAGCCCGCCACCGATGCCACCCGCTCGAGCACCTCGTTCACCGTCGGACGCCGCGCTTCGGCGAGGCGCGCTCCCCGACCACCGCTGGGCGGCGCGGGCCGATCAGTCGTGCGGATCCAGCCCGTCTCGTCCACATCCTCAAGCCCCTCGTGCGTGCGCTTGCGCTCGAGGCGGATGAGCTTCTCGATGTCCGCGCCGCCGCCGAGCCGCCGCGAGAAGTAATCGGTGCATAGCCACGCCGGCGCCCGCTCCTTTCCCAGGTACGCCCGCAGGCTCGTCCAGCATGGTTCATCGAGCCGCGTGGCGAGCCGGGCTCGGAAGGGATTCAGGTGGATGTACGCGAACACCCGGTCGAGGTACCGCTCGTCCTCGATGAGCTGGCTGCGGAACCGCCCACGGAACACGGGGCCATCCCAACCCTGTTGAAGGTTCAGCCTCTGCGTGTACGTCGCGTTCACGTGCCGCATGCAGCGCGACAGGTTCCCCAGCGGCGTGCGCACGAGCAGGTGGTAATGGTTCGGCATCAGGGAGTAGGCGTGCAACTCGAGCCCGTGATGCCCCACCGCCTCATCGACCCCTCCCAGGAAGAGGAGACAGTGTCCGTCACCCCGGAAGATCGGCTCGCGCCGCGCCCCGCGGTGCATCACGTGGTGCCACGCTCCTGGGCGGTCGATCCGTAGAGAGCGCGCCATCCCGCAACCCTACCCTCCGACGCTCATGTGTCAAGTGGAAGGTCTTGACCCCCACTCGCGCAGCGCGAAGATGGCGAACGTCACCGCCCACGCCCCCACGACGTCGATGCTGTAGTGGATCCTGGCGAGGAGCACGCTCGCCACCACGACGGCGTGCGCCGCGAGCGCGATCCACCGCAAGCGCGGGCGCGGCCACAAGTACAGGACGAGCAAGAACGTCGTGGCCGTGTGTCCCGAGAAGAAGAGATCCTTCGTGAGGTAGGCCTGGGCGCTCCCGTGCGCGAAGACACCCCACGGCGAGACCAGCTGGAGCCATGTCTCGAAGGCGCTCCGGTGGACCGCGTCTGCCGGGGCGGGCCCGGGCGGTCCGAGCCCGGTCAGCGCGATGGTGATCCCGCGCGCCAGCGAGACGAGGCCGCCTGTCACCATGTAGCGCGCCCAGCGCCGCGGCTCGGTGGCGAGGAAGGCGAGCGCGAGGGGCAGGTACACGGCGAGCCAGAGGAGATAGTTGGCCCGGGCGACTCCCTCCACGTACGGCAGCGCCGAGAGCAGCAGGTCGGGCAGCCCGCCGGGCGCAGGGCGACGCTCGGCCCACACCGCCGCGCCGGTCATGAGGGCGTAGCAGGCGCCGCGGAAGACGACCGCGCCGGCGAGGACGAGGGCGAGCGAGCGCGTGAGCGTGGCAGGCGCAGCATGACGGCGCCGCTCTTCGAACGCTCGGGCATCCACAGGCTCGCTCCGAGCGGTCTCGACGGTCACTGGCCGACCGCTCGCCACTGGCGGCGGCGCAGCCTTCACGGGAACTGCCCGAACGCCGACAGCAGGTCGAGCCGCGCCTGCCTCACCGCGTCCTCGGCGATCACGACCTGGAGGTCGGCGTCGCGCGACTGCTGTTGGGCCGTGCTGACGTCGAGGTCGTTCGTGGCCCCCGCCTTGTACGACTCGATGGTGAGCTGGAGGACGTTGCGCGCCTGTCCCGTCGCGAGCCGCGAGGACGCGAGCGCGGCCTCCTGCAACGACAGCGACTCGGTCGCGAGGCGCACGTCGGAGTGGACGAGCCGCAAGGTGGAGTCGAGCTGGAGGCGCGCCTCGCGCTCGAGCGCCTGGCGCTCCCGGAGCTGGCCCACCCGCAGACCGCCCTCGAAGAGCGGAAGCGAAAGCAGGAACTGGACCTGCCAGCCTGTCCTTGGGTTCGTGACGGTGGACGGGTCGTTGTAGAAGGCCTGGCCGGACGCGAGGAGGGTCGGGAGCCAGTCGGTCCAGCTGTAGCGCCGCGCCTTGGCCACACCCTCCAGGCGCTCGCGCGCCGCGCGCACGTCGGCCCGGCGCGCCTCGACGTCGGCGGGCACGCCCTCCGGGACGAAGGCCGGCTCCTCGGCAGCGTCGAGCGCGCCGTCGGTCCCAGTGGCGGTTCCGAGCGCCTCCTGAGCCCGGAAGAGGCCCACCTCGCCGTTCTGGAACTGGGCCTCGCTCGTCGCGAGCTGCTGCTCGGCCCGGCCCTCGTCGATGGCGTTGCCGATGCCACCCGAGCGCCGCGCGTGGGCGAAATCGAAGCGCACCTTCGCGATGTCACGCGCGGAGCGGCTCACTTCGACCACCCGCCTCTGGGCCAGCACCGAGAGGTAGGCGCGGGCGGCCGTGAGCAGGACCGTCCTCCGCACGTCCTGCTCGCTCGCGCGCGCGACGTCCACCTGCTCGGAGGCGACCGCCCAGGACGCCCACCGGGACGGGGCGAGCAGCGGCACCTGCATGCTCAGGTTGGCGTTCCGCTGGTCGCGCGAGGCAAGCACCGCCTGGGTACCCGTCTGCACGCGGTCGTGGTCGAGGAGCGTCAGGCTGCCGTTACCGGACACGAACGGGAGCGACGCAGAGCGCGCCTCGACGAGCAGGGCCTCCGACCGGCGCACTTCCTCGAGGGCGATGGCCGCGTTGGTCGCCTGGGCCGCGGCGCGGCGCATCGCCTCCGCGAACGTCACGCGCTCGGGGCCAGCCCGCGCCGGCGCCCCAGGCGGTGCGGCGGGAGCCTGGGCCAGGGCGAGCGCCGGGACGATGGCGGCGAGCGCCACGATCCGCGAGAGCCGCCGGAACTTCCCCCTCCCTGGACGGGTCACGTCGCGCCCTCCGCTTGCTCAGCCTGCTCCGGGTGCTGGTGCGAGAACCGCTCGAGGAGCGTGTAAAGCGCCGGGATGAGGAAGAGCGTGAAGAACGTCGAGACGGTGAGCCCGCCGATGACGGCGCGTGCGAGCGGCAGGTTGGTCTCGCTCCCTTCCCCGAAGCCGAGCGCCATGGGGATGAGGCCGACGA